>CAMAXD010000531.1 GCA_945861975.1 Candidatus Kuenenia stuttgartensis
GGCTCAGGAATGACGGCATTCTGAAAACGAGCCTTGTTTCGTTCGTCTGGTTCCCAGGCTCGATGCGGCGCTTTCTGATGCAGCATCAGAAAGAATGGCTTGTCTTTAGGGCGAGTCTCCATGAACTCAATTCCAAGGTCGGTCGTGACATCGGTGCAATGTCCCTCAATATTCAGTTTATTGCCCGGGACGAGAAACGTGGGATTCCAGTAAGCCCCCTGCCCAGGCAGAACAATCCAGCGATCGAAGCCTGTCGGATCTGAACCCAGATGCCATTTACCGATCATGCCCGTATGATAGCCTCCGGCCTGCAATCGTTTGGCTGCAGTGTCCCGAGTCTCATCGAATCGATTGAATACAGGAACTCCATTCAGATGCGAATACTGCCCTGTCAGCAGGGTCGCGCGACTTGGCGTGCAGATCGAATTCGTGACAAACGAATTGACGAAACGAGCACCCTCCTGGGCGAGTCGATCCAGATGTGGAGTATGATTGACCTTTGAGCCGTACGCTGAGATCGCATGCTGGGCGTGGTCGTCGGAGAAGATAAAGATGATATTGGGTCGCTCTGCCGCCAGCACTGTCTGGCAGACGACTGACAAAACGAAGACTGCGGCGCAGAGGATCTTCTGCATCGTGCTGGACCTTTCGAAACTCGTGGGAGGAAGTTCGACTGTTGATTGTCCGAAGACATTTTCAACGGCGAGACTCTACTCAATCACACCGTCGTTAGGAAGCGGCGCGGTGAGTGGCAGGAGTCGGGTGCGGTCGCCAATGTCGGTAGGTCCTTGCCTGTCGGGTTGCCGTGTTCGGTACGTCTTGCCTGCCGGGCAGGACTTCGAGGCTTGCCGCGACCTGTATGCACGTGATGCTGCTGCGGAGCCTGCTATCCTCAATGAATTGCAGACAAGGGTCGCCTTGCGGCGAAAGTCCTTTCCGGCTGAAAGGATCTACCAATAGCGAGGCGTCGTGAGATTCGTCAATGTTAAAGCGAACCCGAATTACTCCATCGAGGAGAACACCAGGCAGGCGTTGTGGCCGCCGAAGCCGAAGCTGTTCTTCATCGCCTTGCGGATCTTCATGGCTCGCGGCTGAAACGGAACATAGTCGAGGTCGCAACGCGGGTCTGGGTTGTCAAGATTGATCGTCGGAGGAGCGGTCTCGGTCTGCATGGCCTGAAAACAGAAGACCGATTCGACTCCGCCTGAGGCACCCAGCAGATGACCGAGTTGGCTCTTGGTGCTTGAGACCGCAATCGCATCCGCATGGCTGCCGAAGACCGTTCGAATCGCACTCGTTTCGGCGATGTCGCCCAGCGGTGTGCTGGTACCATGAGCATTAATGTGGTCGATTTCATCTGGCTGAACGCCAGCATCACGCAACGCAGCCCGGATCGCATAGGCCGCGCCTGTTCCGGTCGGATCTGGTGCTGTCAGATGAGTCGCATCGGACGACAGGCCGTATCCCATGACTTCACCGAGGATCGTGGCTCCACGCTTTTTCGCAAACTCATATTCTTCCAGAACCAGAATCCCGGCACCCTCAGAAAGCACGAAGCCATCACGATCTCGATCGAACGGACGGCTGGCTTGCTGTGGGGCATCGTTGCGAGTTGACAGTGCTCCCATGCGAGCAAATCCGGCGATACCCATCGGAGTCAAACCGGCTTCTGTTCCACCCGTGACCATGACGTCGGCCACATCCATCTGGATCAGCCGATAGGCATCACCGATGGCATTGGTTCCCGATGCACAAGCCGTGCAAACAGCCGTATTCGGGCCACGCAATCCCCAACGGACAGAGATATTTCCGCTGGCCGCATTAATGATCAGCTTGGGAATCATGAACGCGGAGATTCTGTCGGGACCTCGATCAAACAACATCGAGTGCTGCTGTTCGATTTCATCGAGTCCACCGATACCGCTGCCGACCAAAACGCCGTAACGATACGAATCACCTTCAGAGAGATCAATCTTTGCCTGAATGATGGCCTTATGGGCCGCTACCATCGCAAACTGGCTGAAGCGATCGATACGCCGCAGTTCTTTGCTTTCAATGGGCAGATGAGGCAACGGGTCGAAGTCTCGGATCTCCCCTCCGAAACGCACCTTAAAGTCGCGACAGTCGAACCTTTGAACGGGTCCGACACCACTTTTTCCTGCACAGACCGCTGACCAGACGTCGTCCAGTTCGCAGCCAAGCGGAGTGACAACGCCAAGCCCGGTCACTACTACTCGACGGCGTGACATCATTCAGCTCGCGGCACAAAAAAAGAACTCGCAGCACCGAACCAACGAAATCCTCAGCCACAATGCCGGAGTGCCGATGCCTGTGAGGCGATCAGCACAACCAGCATGAAGCTGCGATTGTGGTTCATGAATGAATGCGAGTGAAGGACCTATTGCTTACCTTCAATGTAGGTGATCGCATTCCCCACCGTCTTGATCTTGTCGTAATCCTCGTCTGGGATCTTGACGTCGAATTCGTCTTCAAGAGCCATTACAAGTTCAACAATATCAAGGGAATCCGCCTTCAGATCATCAACGAATGAGCTGGTGCGGGAGATTTCTTCTTTAGGAACGTCAAGCTGATCGCTGACGATACCAATCACTTTTTCTTCAATCGACACTGATGCTTTCCTCCAGCGAAACAAAACACTGGCAGGTGTTTTCGAACACCGCCAGTCGTCCGGGGAACTGCTCCGGGCACCTGCTCCAGTCGCAGGCGATCGTCCGGTCCTCGAATCGTGAGGAAGATATATCGGGTTTGCGAATTCGTGTAAACCCGTTTAGCCGAGCAGTCTGCCGCATTTCCGGAGTGCGGGTCAATTTTCTGCGGCGTCATTACGGAGGCCGCCCTGTTTGGCTCGTGAGTTTCGCCGTTTCGCAGAAAGTTGGGCGGATTTTTTTATGTTCTCCCATGCTGAGGGATTCCGCTGGGGAAGACTGAATTTCGGGAACGCAGTGCTCTCTAACTTCGGCGGGTTGTGAGTGTCGAAGGCCCAATCGAGCGATTCCGGGCCGGTTGGTTTGCGGCGGACGGTTAGGGCTCTATCCTGCGTTTGCCTCTTTCCACCCGCGGCCATTGAGCCAAGGTGATCAGTAATCTCTCCTTTTGCCCACCGCGCGCTTTGATGCCATCCATTCCCTCCGACAGCAATCCTGCCAGTTTTCCCGCTGCGGCACCATGTCTTGATTCCGGTTGTGGGGCCGACTCGCCGCGATTTACAAGGAGTGTTCCATGACGTTCCTGAATGGAGCCCTTTCGTTTGGAGCTTTGGCGTTTGCTGTTCCGCTCATCATTCATATCCTGAATCGAAGCCGCTTTCGGACCGTCGAATGGGGAGCGATGCATCTCCTCGAATCGGTGATCAAAGTCAACCACAAACGTCTCCATGTTGATCAACTGATTTTGCTGTTCGTGCGTTGTGCGATTCCTGTGTTGCTGGCTCTCTGCCTGGCTCGTCCTGTTCTGACCGGCTCCCGATTG
>CAMAXD010000532.1 GCA_945861975.1 Candidatus Kuenenia stuttgartensis
CGAACTGCTGCATTTGATTCAGCATCATGATGGCCATGTTGTTGGAGACTACTATCAGGCTACGCCGTCGTCCGAGCCTATGCCGGGCGTCATTGTTTGTGCCAATAGTGATTTTGATCAGAAAGGACTGCTGGCGAAGCTGCCTGTGAGAAACGAAGACGAGACGATGATGATCCAGTCGAAAGTGGCTTATGCTCTTCCCGACGGAATGTTTTTGACTTTCGTTGACTCCAAAACAATGCTGCTGGGCCCGGAGAAGACTCTGAAGGCGATGCTTTCCCCGCGAGTCAAGAGCGGAGAAACGAAGGCCGAATTTGAAAAGCTCTATCCCGCGAACGATATCGTGGCTGTCGTGGACCTCGAGCCCGTGGAAGAACTGGTAGAGCAATTATCACAGCAAATGCCGATGGCTCCCCTAATTCAGAACATTGTTGGCCTGGTGGCAACGATCGATATGACTGGGGCGAGTGAATCGCATTTGAACCTGAATGTCGAAATGAGCGATAACGCGAGTGCTCAGCAATTGAACGCGATTGCCATGGGCGGCTTTCAGATGATGAAAGTTCAGGCTCTTGGTCAGCTTTCCGGCGACAATTCTCCGGTGGGCGAAGAGTTGGTGACAGCTCTGTCTGAGCTGCTGGAGTCTGTCACGATCGAAGCGGTTGAAGAATCAGTGGAACTGGATATCCCCAAAGTTTCGGATTCTGAAAAGTTCTTCAAGGACGTCACTCCGGCGTTTAAGGAACTCGTGAAGGGATTTGCGGAAAGTCAGAAAGCTGCTGGTCGCCGCGCGAAGACAATGCCGCTTCGACAAATCGGGCTCGCGTTTCACAACTACCATGATTCGTTTAATGGTCTCCCTTCCTACTGCGCTGCTAAAAACGATGATGGTGTGAATAAAGGGCTGAGCTGGCGTGTGTATCTGCTGCCGTATATGGAAGAAGTTGCGCTGTATCAGGAGTTCCATCTCGATGAACCCTGGGACAGCGAGCACAACAAGACACTCATTGAACGCATGCCGAAGATCTTTGAATGCGAAGGCGTAGAGAAACCCGGCCATACAAGTCTGCATGTGTTCACAGGTGAGGGAACTCCATTGGGTGGTGAAGAGCCAACCAGGTTCGGCAACATCACAGACGGAATGTCCAATACAATCATGGTGGTTGAGGCCGGTCCCGACAAAGCTGACATCTGGACCAAACCGTCGGGCATTGAGTTCAATCCTGAGGACCCCAAAGCCGCTCTTGGTAAACTCGCGGAGACGTTTCGAATTCTTTTCTTTGATGGGTCTGTGAGAGAGATCAGCGGTGAAATCGACGATGCCACTTTAAATCGCCTGATTCAGCATGCGGATGGAGAAGTTGTCGGCGATTTCTAATCACGGCAACGCCAGCCTGTTCCAATCTGAACTTCTGAAGAGTCACGTTTCGGCGTGGCTCTTATTTTCATTTCTGCGTCAAAAAAGAACGGCGTTTGCAAACGCCGTTCTCGCGATCCTGCGGCAACGGTAGAATTCAGCACCTCGTGAAGTTCGGTTAGCAGAGAGTGTGAGAAGGTTGGATTCATGTCACAGGTTTGGACGACGGTCGGATTGCTGATACTGAGCAATATTTTCATGACCTTCGCATGGTATGGTCATTTGCAGGGGCTCAAAGAGAAGCCCTGGCTGGTTGCGGCTCTGATCAGTTGGGGAATCGCTCTGTTCGAGTATCTGATTCAGGTGCCAGCCAATCGGATTGGCAACCAGGTGATGAACGTAGGGCAATTGAAGATCCTGCAGGAAATCATCACGCTCACGGTCTTTGTCCCGTTCGCATGGATCTACCTCAAAGAGAAGCCGTCACTGGACTACCTGTGGGCAGGACTCTGCCTTCTGGGAGCCGCCTTTTTCGTGTTCCGCAAGAAACTGATGGGCATGTGATCAGATCAACACTCGGATCGGTGCAGGCTTGAACTAATCACCCAATCCCGGGCGGCGACGATTCTGTTTCCGATCTGCCTGAACGTGCTTTTCATTAAGGCGCCGTTGCTTTGCGCCCCTCGATGGCTTTGACGGTTTGCGTATCACGGGTGGCGTGGCAATGGCAAGGATTAACTCGGCCAGTTTGGTTCGGCAGTCTTCAACATTGCGACTCTGATCCCGATAACGCTGGCTGGTGATCTGCAGGAATCCCTCTTTGGTAATTCGTCGACCATAGCGAGCCATGAAACGCTCTTTGACGTCAGCGGGAAGCGATGCCGTGTTGGTGATGTCCCACGTCATAATTGCTTTCGAGCTGACTTTATTGACGTTCTGTCCTCCCGGTCCTCCACTCCGCGCGTAGGCAAGTTGGAATTCTGTGTCGGGGATCTGAATGCGAGGATTGACTTGAAGCATGAACGAGCACAGCCCGGAAAAGGAATGTGGCTGTCAGGGAAAAGAGAAAGATGATTGAGCGAAGCCGCGAAGAATCAGCGAGAACTGTTTTGCAGAATCGAAGCCGCACTTTGGCAAGTTGCCAGCCGTTGTTCAATCCCGAATCGAAGCTCGGCAATTACTTCAGCGGAGAAACGCGAACATCCACACCCTCTGAGTACGCCGTATGGTCAGGCGGAGTTGTCAAAGACGGGCAGCCTTCTGCAGAGGACAGTGACTGCGAAACGCCACAGGAAAAAATTGGTCGAATCAGATAAGGTGCATGATGAACCTGACCGCTCATCAGTTCTCCGTTGCGTTTCTGAGCAAACAGGATGTAACGTTCGACAAGAAAATATTCGAGCGTATTTGCGGCCGCTGGTGTCGCTGGTGCTCGCAGGTCGACAGACAGCGATACGTCGTACTCTGCTGGCGGCTGATCGGTTCGCGTTCCCGTGTATCGAAACAGAGTCAGTCCGTCCGGCGATTGTCCAACAGTCATTGTCATCTTCGCCATGCGATAAGGCAAATGCCAGAAGGTTCTTGCGACGGTGACAGCCAGTTGTTGATTCGCATCAAGACTGAAGAACCACACACCACGAACGCCGTTCCTGTCGACAACATAGGTCCGGATATTCGTTTCAAGAAACCACGAAATTCCCGGCACCGCAGGAAACCACCATGGCCGAATTCGCTCCATGGAGAAAGGCACCAGCCCCAGCCACGCACTGCCGTCGAACTGTTCGATCGTGAGTTCATTCGGAATCAGAGGCTGCAAGGTGGAGGCAGGTACTCTCCAATGCAAAAATGCCAGTTTCTGCCAGCGCTGATAACCGGCTGTTTGTGTATTTGGTTGCCTCATGATGGTCGTCAGCCGCCGATCTGTTTCACAACGCCGGGGAAGATTACACTCCGAAGCCAGCACGCTCTTGAGCCGTTCAGGGCCGCATCCCGCTTTGCCATGACGTGTCACGGTCACGCTTAGTTCACGACTAAAGAACTGGTTCGAAATAAGATCTGTATGTGGTGTGCCTGCGTTCGCTAGCGCGAACTTGTCACACCCTACAAGTTTCGTTGTTTTCTCGTAGG
>CAMAXD010000533.1 GCA_945861975.1 Candidatus Kuenenia stuttgartensis
TGTTGTTTTCCGCCGTCCTTCGCCGAATCCGAGCTGACCGCGTGGTGAATTCGGTCCGATCCGGAATGCTGAAGGCATGCCTGAATCGAAACTCCCGAACTGGTATTTCCCCTTTGATAAAGGATATTTCTATGTCACTTGATCCCGACCGCCCGGAACCGGCGTATCAGCTTGGCCGCTTGTTTGCCGAATTGGAAAAGACTCAGGAAGACGCACTTCCCGGTATCAACGCAACCATCAAAGATCGCTACTTTGGAGCCGCTTCGGCGACACCGGCGAGCGTGTTTCCAAGAATCATTCGCGGCAGCCAACATCATATTGGCAAGCTGGAATACCGTTCGAAGATCCATCGCGAGAAACAGATTCAGGAGATATGTGGCAGGCTCAACGGCTTCCCATCACACCTGAACCTCAACGATCAGGGGCTTTTCGCGCTTGGTTACTACCACCAGCGTCAGGCAATCTTCACAAAGACGGCAGCGCCCGACGACGCTGCCGTCAACGCCTAACCTCGTTTATCCCGTGGTCGAAGACCAGGCGTCCGCGGGTTCCATCACTTCCTGGTCTTCGACCACGGGTTAAACATTCAATTTCTAATCAGGAATTTCAATCATGCAAAACCGATACGACTTTGTTTTTCTGTTCGACGTCAAAGACGGCAATCCTAACGGTGATCCGGATGCTGGCAATCTGCCTCGCATTGACGCAGAAACGGGCCAGGGACTTGTTACCGATGTGTGCATCAAACGCAAGGTTCGCAATTACGTGGGACTGGTTCATGGCGAACAACCGCCGTATGAAATCTACGTTAAGGAAAAGGCCGTGTTGAATCTGCAACACGAGCGAGCCTATACCGCCCTTGAACTCGACTCCACCAAGCGAACAAAGGGCAAGGATAAAGAAGCCGAAGATCGGAATCTCACGAAGTGGATGTGTCAGAACTTCTTCGACGTTCGGACCTTCGGAGCTGTCATGACCACCAAAGTGAACTGTGGGCAGGTACGCGGGCCGATTCAGTTTGGCATGGCTCGCAGCATTGATGCCATCGTCGCAGCAGAACATGCAGTCACACGTTGTGCCGTCGCTACAGAAAAGGAAGCCGAAAAACAGGAAGGCGATAACCGCACCATGGGCCGGAAATTCACCGTACCATATGGCCTGTACCGCATCCACGGTTACATCAATCCACATCTGGCCGTGCAAACGGGCTTCAACGAGAACGGTAAAGATCTGGATCTGTTCTGGAACGCCCTTACACAGATGTTCGAAAATGATCGTTCGGCATCGCGAGGCGAAATGGCCCCGCAGGCACTCATCGTATTCAAACACGAAAACGCTCTGGGGAATGCTCCGGCCAACAAGCTGTTGGAACGAGTCGCAATCAGGAAGTCGAACGACGTCAGCACACCCGCTCGCAGCTTTCGTGACTACACGGTCAGCATTGATGACGCAAATCTGCCTGAAGGTATCACAATCGAGCAAAAAATCTGACTACCCTGTTTAACCCGTGGCCGCACAGGCCAGGACTTTTGCTGTCGCTCCCGTGGCCGCACAGGCCAGGACCTTCGCTGTCGCTCCCGTGGCCGCACGCCAGGCCGCGTGCAACTCAGTGCTGTGACTGCCTGTCGGTCATGAGTTAAACGGACTTCCTTATCAAACGTCAATTTATGCACACCGAAGACGACCTTTTGCCAATCTCCGCTCTGCAGCACATGTTGTTCTGCGAGCGGCAGACGGCTTTGATTCATCTTGAACGGCTGTGGGTCGAGAATCGATTCACAGCCGAAGGTCGCCTGTTGCACAAAAAGACGGACAACGCCAAGTCCGAAACACGCGACGGCATTCGCATCACCCGAAGTCTGCCCGTGCATAGCTTCCAACTGGGTGTCTACGGCGTCTGCGATGTCGTTAACTTCAAACCGCCCTCGCTTCAGCCGCATCCCGAAAAATCGCTCGCCAAGTGGGTCCAGCAGGAACTCACTCGAACGCGTTCGTTTAATCCGTGGCCACCAGGCCAGGTCGCTCTACAACCACCTGAGACCGCCGATCCCCGCTCAAACACTCATCCGGCATTCTATCTCTGGCAAATCACTCCCGTTGAATACAAACGCGGAGAGCCCAAAAAGAATGCAGCGGATCGAGTGCAACTGTGTGCTCAGGCAATGTGCCTTGAAGAAATGCTGGGTGTCAACATCCCGCAGGGCGAGTTGTTCTATGGAAAGCGACAACGACGCACACTGGTCGAACTGACCGATGACCTTCGGCAGCTCACGCAGAAAACCGCCGAACGACTGCATGTCATGATCGCGTCTCGCAGGACACCGCACGCATTTCGCGAACCCAAATGTGAATCCTGCTCTCTTCTTCCTGTCTGCATACCACTGGAACCTGCCGCAAAATCTGCCTCCGCCTATCTCAAATCCATGCTCCAAGAATAATCCGTTTCAGTTATTAAGGGTCACACTTTCCTCCCGTTTAACCCGTAGCCGAAGGCCAGGCCGCAGTTGTTTAACCCGTGGCCGAAGGCCAGGCCGCAGTTGTTTAACCCGTGGCCAAAGGCCAGGCCGTCACTGCAAAGAATCCGCAAAATTCCTGGCCTGTCGGCCACGAGTTAAACGAATGCAAAGCCCCTGAAAGTCTCCCATGAAACAACACCTCAACACACTCTTTGTCACCACGCAGGGCGCATACCTCCGAAAGGATGGTCAGACTGTCGACGTGCGGATCGAGAAACAGTCCAAGCTGCGAGTGCCATTGCACAATCTGGACGGTATTGTCGCGTTCGGGAGAGTCGGGGCCAGTCCGGCATTGTTCGGTGCCTGCGCTGAAGCCAATGTGACGATTTCATTTCTGACCACGAACGGCCGATTTCTGGCATCCGTATCCGGCTTTACGCCGGGGAATGTTTTGCTCCGGCGGACGCAGTATCGAATGTCCGACGACCCGGCCGCTGCCGGCAAAATTGCACGATCAATCGTGGCTGGAAAGCTGGGAAACTGCCGCACTGTGCTTCGACGAGCGGCTCGCGACGCCAGCGAACCAGAACGCCAGGCGGCGCTCAACAAAGCAGCCGATCGACTTACGGCATCGATCAACGATGCTATAAGATCCGATGAGCTTGAGAAGGTCCGAGGAATAGAAGGCGAAGCAGCCACAACCTATTTCGGTGCTATGAATTCTCTGATCGCATCAGATGCGAAGGAGTTCCAGTACACAAAACGCAGTCGAAGACCTCCCCTTGATCCCGTCAACGCGATGCTGTCGTTCACATATACCCTGTTGATGCATGATGCTCGCAGTGCATGCGAAGTTGCCGGGCTGGATTCCGCCGTTGGATTTCTTCATCGAGATCGCCCCGGAAGGCCGGGCATGGCGCTCGACCTGATGGAAGAATTTCGACCATTTCTCGCCGACCGACTCGTCTTGTCACTGATCAATCGTCAACAGGTTCAGCCCAATGACTTCGCAATCCGAGAAAACGG
>CAMAXD010000534.1 GCA_945861975.1 Candidatus Kuenenia stuttgartensis
GAGTTCATCGATCTCGGTCGACTGAACGTCAGACTGATTACGTGCCAGCTGCTGTGTGAGTTCGTCCAGATGTGATTCTGCTGTCACCATAGCGGCTTGGGAGAGTTCTGCGTTGGCCTTCGAGGATTCGTCGTCAGGCGACATGACTGAGTTTTTTTGGGCTCGCACGCTGGAAAGGAAATGGACGTTCAGCTTCCCCAGCGTTTCGCCCTTCTTCATCGTCTGATCGACCAGTTGCTGAATTTCGGCGTTAACAAGCGAAAGGCGATCTACAGCGACGTAGGCCACCACCAACAACGACGCCACCACAAATAGAGTGAGCACCAGCATTTTGTGGGCGAGTTTGAGATTTTTCACGGCAATACCTGTTCGAAAAGTGTTCCAAAGACAGAGAGAAAAAGATCAGGCACGAACGGTCAGGTGTTGTTCAATTACAGGAAGAAATCTGCGAGGATTCAGAACGATGATGAGTTCATCGTTCAGCTTACAGACGGCATCAATCAGGTCAACGTGTCGAACATTTGTTACGACGACGTCACGCTCATTCCGGGAATACGCTTCGATCCGGTCCGGCTCGACCGTCTGAATGTCGGCAATCTCGTCAACCACCACACCGAAGGCACTGCCCACCGAGGGCTTAAACAGGATCAGCCGGCTATTGCCAGTAACAGTAGACTCCGGCATCCCGAGCAGCCGACGCAGATCAAGGACCAGGAAAATGTGTCCTCGGATATTGACAAGCCCCAGCACCTCGTCGGGGGCATGAGCGATGCGCGTACAGGTGGTTTCGGTCGTGACTTCTCGAACGTCGAGAATGTCTACACCGAACAGCCCGCCGTCGACGCGAAACGTACAGAATAACCGTGGGTCTTCCACAAAAAGAACTCTCTAAATTGAATGCTCAAGTGATGCCAATAACTGCGCGACCTTGCGAACAAGTCGGTCATGATCCAGCTTGACTTCGAATCCATCGAAGCCGCAGTCTTTTGCCTTGGCTTCATAATGCGTACCGCTCAGAGATGTCAGTGCCAGCATTGGCGTGCTGATACCTCGAAGGCGAGCCTCACGTGCAAAATCCCATCCATCCATAACCGGCATTTCGATATCAGAAACGATCAGATCAAATTCACTTCCTGCTCCCAGTTTGGACAAACCGTCTTCACCATGAACAGCTGTTGAGACTTCATGTCCCTCTGCAGTGAGGTACCGCTTCACGATCTCACGGAAGAAAGCCGTGTCTTCGACCAACAGCAATCGCTTAGGCTTTGGCTTAGCCCGCCGTAGATCGGCGGGAGTGGGGTTGGGGACAATTTCGGAACCGAACAGGATCTGAGTAAGCCGGTGCATATCCAGAAACAGAGTCAGCCGATTGCGAACCACAGCAGATCCCAGAATGCTTTGATTCTGCTCCGGGTGTTCCTGTAGTTCGAGGCACAACGATTCTGTGTCGACTATTCGCGAAACAAGGATACCCATTGGCTGCGGTACGAATTTCGGGAGGATCAGCGACATTTGTCCCGTCAGGTTGTCCGACTCCGCAGGTGCGGAGGCATCGATCACCTTGTCCAGTCGGAGGATCCGTGTCGAGACACCGTCGACGGTGATATATTCGTGTTCGCCCACGCGTTCGACGCGATCTCTGCTGATCATTTCGATCCGACGGATTTGCAGCAGCGGGAGTGCGAACTGTTCATGCGGTCCGTATTCAAACAAAAGCACTCGCTGCAGTTGAGCCGCGTCGCGTGCAGAGATCTTTCGGTTTGCCTCCAGGACCGATTCGAAACTCAGCCTCGCATGCTCAACGATTCCCGCCACATCGGCAATCAGGGCGACGCGTCCGTCGCCCATGATCGTGGCGCCGTTGAAAATACCCACGCGTTTCATCGAAGGATGCATCGGCTTGACCACTACTTCTTCGGTCCCGTGGATTTCGTCAACCACCAGCCCAAAGCGACGTCCCGCCAACTTGAGAACCAGAATATACGTGATTCGTGGCGCAGCTCCTGTTCGTGGATGAGATGTCAGAATTTCGGCCTTGGCTTCAGCAGTGAACGGCGTCGTTCGATCGATAACGTCCTTGAAGCGTACGATCGGTAACAGCCTCTCACGCAGTCGATAGACCTCGGTGTCATAAGCCTGTTCGATTTTTCCTGCGGCACTGGGATGCAGGCAAACGACTTCTTCGAGCTCTCTTTGCGGAACTGCGAATCGATCTCCGTTAACACGCACGATCAGACAGGGAATGATTGCAAGCGTCAACGGCAGCCTGAGTACCATGGAACATCCATGATCAACAACCGAATCGATCGTCAGTGTTCCTTCAAGCTGCTCGATATTGGTTTTGACAACATCCATGCCGACTCCGCGGCCCGAAACCTCCGTCACCTTTTGGGCCGTCGAGAACCCTGGCAGCAGAATCAGTCCAAACAACTCACGCGGTGTCATCCGCTCCAGTTCAGCTTCTGTTTTCAGGCGTAGTGAAATCGCCCGTTGCCGGACCCCTTCTGAATCGATGCCTCGCCCGTCGTCACGAATCTCAATACGCACCTGTCCATCTTCGTGTGTGGCCGTCAACGTGATGCAACCGGTGGCAGATTTCCCCTTTGAGCGACGGTCGTCCGGCAACTCAATCCCGTGATCGACACTGTTACGAATGAGGTGCGTCAGTGGATCGCTGAGCTGTTCAAGAATGGTCTTGTCAAGTTCTACCTCGCGCCCCTGCAGGTCGATTTCAACTTGCTTGCCAAGTTGTCGGGAAAGATCCCGGATCATCCGCGGAAACTTGTTGAACAGGTTCCCGACAGGCTGCATGCGGGCACGCAGTGTCGCATCCTGCAATTCGGAGGTCACAGAGTTGAGCCGCTGGATAATCGCTCGTTGCGGACCGTCCTGCTCAGCAAAGGCGATCAGCGCCTGATTGCGAACCAGCGTCAGCTCTCCCACCAGAGTCATCAGCCTGTCCAGAAGCTCAATCTGAATACGCAGAGTGTTCGGCTTTTCATTTTCCGACGATGAAGCCACTTTATTACGGTTGGTTTCATCAACGACAGACTCCGCTGATGGCTGCGATGGAACCGCCTGCAATGCTGGCGAGTAAACCTCACGAGGAAGACCCTGCTTTACAGGAGCGGTTGAATTCCTTACCTGAACACCACATCGCGACAGAAGTTCCTGCGGTGTTGCATCTGTCACGCACTCTCCACTCCAGACAATGGGGCCCAGCGGCAGTGACAATCGCAGATTGGTCTCAGGAAATGTCAGACGGCCGGATTCGATAGATGCCGCTGAATCCAGTCCCTGAAAGAAATTCAACAGTCCACCCGGCTGAGCTGATAAGTCAATTTCCAGCTTTGCAGTGTGTGCTGCTGCAGACTTCGCATTCAGCCCCAGTCTGGACATCAGCTCTATCCGGGATCGGGAAGATTCGAGCAGCACCATCCAACGCAGTTTTCCACTCGGCAACCCTTCCCTCAGTTGGCAG
>CAMAXD010000535.1 GCA_945861975.1 Candidatus Kuenenia stuttgartensis
AACGCGGATGTTCTCGCTCATACCGGGAACTCCGGGCTTGAGACAACACACACCGCGAATGCTCAGTTCGATCTCCACGCCAGCCTGCGACGCTTCATAGAGCGCGGAGATCATGATTGGATCAGCCAGAGAATTCAGCTTCAAAATGACATGGCCCTTATCTCCATTACGGGCTCGTTCTTTTTCTACGTTGATCATTTCCAGCAGCTTCTCACGCAGCCCGATCGGTGCCGATTCGATCTGTGAGAACTGCTGTATCTGTGATGAGCCCGTCACGGCATTGAACCAGGAAATGGCATCATTTCCCAGATCGCGATTGCAGGTCAGAAGGCTCAGGTCCGTATAAAAACGTGAGGTAATTTCGTTATAGTTACCGGTGCCGAAGTGACAATATCGCTGAAATCCCTGTGGCTCCCGCCGCACGACAATGCAGGCTTTGGCATGCGTCTTCAAACCGCGCACACCGTAAATGACCTGCACTCCGCTGTATTCAAGCTGCCTTGCCCACTCGATGTTGCGAGCTTCATCGAAACGGGCTTTCAACTCCACAATAACAGTCACATTCTTCCCGTTTTCTGCCGCTCGCATCAGCGATTTGACAATCGGGCTGTTCCTGCTTGTGCGGTAGAGGGTTTGCTTAATCGCAACGACATCGCGATCCTCTGCGGCTTCCGCCAGTAATCGCAACACTGGCTCAAAGGACTCGTACGGATGAAACAGCATGACATCATGAGACTTCATCGTGTCGAAAATCGATTCGGAAGGATCGATCTTCGGAGAATCACAGGGTGACCACGCGGGATACAAATGCTGATCAAATCCACTAACGTTGGAAAGCTGCATCAGGTCACTCAGACCAACCGGCCCCGGCACAACATAGATATCTCGCTCACCGACACGCAACAGTGCCTTCAGGAACTCAAGAATCGGACGGGTCACCTGGTCGGAGATTTCGACGCGAGTACAGAAGCTGTCTTTGCGATAGTCCAGGACATCTTCCATCTCGGCCAGCAAATCAGCGCCATCTTCATCACTGACGCTCAAATCGGCGTTACGAGTGACTCGAAATGGGACCGTCGCAACAACTTCTTCACCCGGAAAGAATCGTCCTGCCATCAGCGTGATCGCATCTTCTGTCAGGATAAACTCATAGCCGCCTGCGCTAGGCAACGTGATGTATCGCAGATCAAATCGTCCGAATGGAATCACGGCAAAACGAAATGGCTCAACCTCCGACTTCCCTTTCAACTGCACGGCCACATTCACAGTACGACCGAACAGTAGCGGAAACCTGGCCGGATCATGGACGGCGATTGGGGTAAGCACCGCCTGAATCTGTTCCTGAAAAACCGTGTCCACAAAGTCGACCTGACGATCATTCAGTTCATTGGGATGGCGACGGCGAATTCCGGCCTCTGCCAAGTGTGGCTCCATCTGTCGCAGGTAAACCTGATGCTGATCGGCCACCATTTTCTGAGTTCTGATGCTGATTGCATTGATTTGCTCAAGTGGTGACATCCCCGAGGGATCCGGGGCGGTTTCACCTGCTCTGATCGAAGTCAGCAGGCTACCAACACGAACCATGAAGAACTCATCAAGGTTAGAGGCTGTAATCGCAAGAAACCTCAATTGTTCCAATAGTGGAACAGAGGGATCGCAGGCCTCATCCAGGACTCGTTGATTGAATTCCAGCCAACTAAGTTCACGATTTGTAAATTCAGGCGTTATTTCTGACATCGTCTATTCTGACAGGCAGAGAAACCTGCGTTGCTCTCTGAGAAAACGGAGTCTGTCGCCCAGGGTGACAGTCTTCGTCGTAGGATTAATTGGTGCGAATTACACGAAACTCGGGCTCCGCTTTCGCTCAGTCTAAATCGCATTGCTCATTGAAGCAATTATTGGCGAATTCCCGTGATATTGACCCCGCTGCCAATCAACAGATTATTCTCATAGGCCCAGCGATAGAACCGACCGAGCTTCTCTGGTGGTAATTCCTTCAGCCGTGTGAAACCGGCTTCCGTAAACCATCTGCTCAGCTCTTCCACAGTATGATGATACTGAAATCCGGGTGCCCACCAGTCGAAAGTGTCGCATACCCGATTTTCGTAACTTGGGTGAGCACTGAAGTTGACGACTTTATTGAGAGTCCGATTCACCATCGGAATGCTCCCCAGAATAGCCCCAAGATGACAAAACGGCATCAACACAGCCGCCGGTAATCGTGATGTCAAAGCGCGAAGGCCCGTATTGATCAGTTCCTGCCACCATTGATTTCGGCGGTAGAGCCAGACCGAGTAGCCTCCCCCCGGCTTCACCATCTTCGCGACTGCATCGAATACAGCTCGCGTGTTGGCGTCGTGATGCATTACGCCAATCGAGAAAACAAAATCGAACGAGGCCTGTTCCAGCGGAAGCTGTTTCAGATCTGCCTGAACAAAATGCACATCGGGCAAATGTGCACACAGCTTACGAGCTTTATCGACAGCTCGAGTATGGTCCGCCCCGATAACAACGGCACCATTTTCACCGCAGATCTTGGAATAACGACCGCCACCGCATCCGGCATCAAGCACCCGCATTCCGCGCAGTCGATTCAGAGCGATACCAGTCTTCGCCTCAAACGTCGCGCGATCTTCATCATCATGCGCCACTTCGAATGTCGTCCACTGGTGACCAAAACTCTCCAGATGCTGATCACTGACGAATCTCGGGATCCCATCAATGACTCGCCAGCGGTCCTTTGAATCCTGCGATTTGATACCAACGCCGTCTGCATCGACAACCAAGGCGGAACCATCCGCCGGATTTCGCAACACGGAGAGTAACTCAGGCGCTATGGAGGAATCTGAGTCAGTCATGGCCCATCGCAGGAATCAGAAGAGAACTGAAGCAATGACACAAGTATGCGGACACGTCGGCAGAATTCTCAGGTGGAAACCTCAGCCGTTGCCACCGCTTCGGATGACTCCACGATCCATGTGAATCTTGTATTCGACCGCGTCCACCAATGCGATCCAGCTGGCTTCTATGATGTTTTCACTCACCCCAACAGTACTCCAGACACTGTTGCGATCGCGACTTTCAATCACAACTCGAACCTTGGCCGCAGTTCCTTCTGAACTGTTGATCACACGGACTTTGTAGTCGACAAGAGCCATTTCCGCGAGTCCCGGATATGCTGGTGTCAGCGCCTTTCGCAACGCGCTATCCAGAGCATTTACTGGGCCATCACCTTCGCCGACAACGTGCTGACGAGCTGACCCGATTGCCAGCTTGATCACAGCTTCTGTCATGGGGTCGCGGGCCTGATTTTCAACATGCACTCGATAATGTTCGAGCTGAAACGCGGGCTGATAACTGCCAGCCTGTTTCATCACCAGCAAATCAAACGACGCTTCTGCCGCCTCAAACTGATATCCCTCGTTCTCCAGATCCTGAACAGCATTCAGAATCCTCGACATCAGTTCGT
>CAMAXD010000536.1 GCA_945861975.1 Candidatus Kuenenia stuttgartensis
GATCAGCCAATTCCAAAGCCGGACGCAAATTGAAATTTTAAGATGGCAATTCCCACGACAAACTCAGCCAGAATGATCAGCCAATACTTGACGGGTGATTTCTCCCGATAAACAGCTTCGTGATTGCCCGGTCTTCCAAGGATCGCGATCCCGAACCAAAGCTGAGCAAAGAATCCCAGGACGAACACCGCTTGCACCAGAAATGGAATCAGATCTCGAAACACACCAGCCCTCCAAATAGCAGTCGTACATTAGTCTCGCTGGCGATGTTCGTCCACGAGCTTTCTTGAAGTCCGTGCGGGTGAGTCTGTCATCGCAACGATGGCAATCAAAGGTGTGACGATGCAACCCAGCAGTGTGGCGAACGTGACTTTGGCGAACAGAAACCACGGCGTGGCGACAGTGTCGACACCGAATAGAGTCCAGCCAGCCATCACGGGGCCGATCAAACATATCAGGCCTGTCAGACCAAACTTGGTGGCCCGCCAGATCAGACCACCTCGGAAGAATCGAACCCAGCCGCCGGTCATATCAACGGTGAGTAAAGCAGCCTGACCCCGAGCGACCTGACCTCGAACGATCGGCGTTGCAATCAGGCAAGTTATCGCCGGAAGCAAGTAACAGGCGCCCAGAAAATCAGTGACCGCTCCCTTGTCGAGAACCCAGACAGTAACTGTCGCCTGATGGCGAAAAGTGATCCAGCCGATGCCAAGCGTGATTCCGGCGTTGATAAAGCTTGGGATGATCACCTGCCCTACCAGCAAATAGCGAATGACGTCAGGCGGCAGTTTCATCGGAATCCATCAGGAAAAGAGCATTTCATGTCGCCGGTGACCGGCAACAACTGCCGAAAGTCCAGCGATTCAACGGACAGTCCGGGAAGAAGAGTTTTCGGACTGCGTGGAATCGTACAAGTATGCCGAAAAGAGAAGACAGGAGAAAGCAGGAGTCCCAAATCATGACAGAAGCTGAATTCGTCGAAGTCTTACGCACCAGCGTGAATGAGCTTCTGCGTTGGGTTGGTTTCGGCACCCTGACAGGCCTCGCAGCCAAGGCCGTTATGCCGGGACGCGACCCCGGCGGCGCGGTAGCGACCATGCTGACCGGCATCGGGGGGAGCGTTATCGGATGCGGAACCGTGCTCTTCTTCTGGCGCGACGCCACGGTGGATCCGATCAGCGTGAAGGGCTTCTTCGCTGCTGTCTTCGGAGCATTCACGCTGCTGTTCTTCTATCGCCTGCTGTCCGGGTCGTTCCTCAAAGAAACCGACGATAGTGAAGATCGTTGGATGCACAAACTCCGCCGCCGGTCCAAACGTCGTCAAGTGGTCGAAGATATTATGCGGGATGCTGCGTAGCTACTATTCCTTTGGAATGTAGTGCAGCGTGTAATACGCTGAAGAATGCAGCAGCGGCATTCCGGCCTTTGACGTCAACGCCTCCGCATGAAGTTCATGCACATGACCGCGCTGTAGGCCGTCGACCTTCAGTCGAACCGACAGCCCGTCCTCGGCGACAGAGACTTCCTTGACCGTCGGCGTTGTGTGATCGACTTCCGGACTGCCGTACGACGACTGAAAGATGTAGCAATAGGTTTGCAGCTTCCACGTGTCCGGCTTGCGAGCGATCTCGGCATCAACAGGTTCTGTGAACGTCAGTTCGAAACCGTCGGGCTTGGCACGCATCTCGTGAATCTCAAACGGCACCTTTCCGGTCCAGCGCAGACGTTCGAGCGAGAACGGCTTCGTTCCGCGAGAGCCCCAGCCACGATTTGTGCCACCGACGAACATTGAGCCATCGTCCATCATTCGCAAGGCCAGTGTGCCTGAGCCGATGCCTTCGCGAAACGGGAAGCACGCCCCCTGATAGTGTCCATCGACTTTCTCAATGAAACATCGCATCACGGTGCTGTGTGTCACGTCGCCCACGAACATCTGATTCTGGAACGGACCGAACTTTCCATCGCTTACGTCACACGCAATCCCACTCGCGCTCTGCCCCATCTTCTGATACGGGAACAGGATGACGGGTGGCTCATACTCCGGAATCTTGTCCGCTTCGACCACGATTCGGCTGCCGCTTTCGGGTTCTTTTGGGGCAGACTTCGCTCCGCCTTCGGTCTTTGAGAACCAGCGATTACCTCCTGGATGGCCCTGAAAAGATCCTGGACGCAGCCATTTCAGGCTACAGGTGCCGTTCCAGGGGCCCTGATTGTCGGTGTAGAAGACGTCGCCTTCGGCGTTGAAAGCGATGCCTCCTGGAGACCGAACTCCGCTGCAGGCAGGAATCATCTTTCCGTTCGGATCAATCCGGACCGCCCAGCCTCGCCATGGGCAGTCGCTGCCAAATGAGCCCGTCAGGCACAGCACAACCCACATGTTCCCGTCTTTGTCGAACGGTGAACCGAAGGCGTACTCATGATAATCGCCGTTGATGCCCCAGTTGTCGCTGAAGGTTTCGATTTCATCAGCCAGACCATCATCATCCGTATCACGCAGCCGAGTCACTTCCCCGCGCTGCGTGGCATAAAGCCAGCCGTCCTTGAAAGTCAGCCCCAGCACTTCATGAAGGCCCTGAGCAAACAATTCGCAGGTGGCTTTGGTCGGATCTTCGTCCAAAGGATTCGTGACGCGGTAGATGTCACCGCGGCGAGTTGAAACAGCCAGCGTCCCGTCGGGAAGAGGTTCAATCGCACCGGCTTCCAACACGATCCCTTTTGGAATCGTGAAGCGGGCGAGTGGGTAATAGTCGTCCTCGGTGGGGACAGTTGTCTGAGCAACAACAATGGCCTGCAGGAAGACAGCAGCAAGGCAGGTAAACAGGAAATGTTTCATGGTGAAAACCTGAGCGCGGTGGGCGGTGGCGATACTTGTAGGAAACTGAAATACCAGAGCAAGAGAGTTACCAGGTCATGATGATCCGGACAGTCGCTGTTTCGCCAGCGTTGACCGTCATCGGGATCAACATCTCCCGGCGATTATTGATCGTCCGCACGACCGGCTCTTTGCCCTCAATCTGAAAGCGAACACCATCGACGATGACGGCGCCATCACTCTCTTCAGTGTTTTGACCGCTGGCGATTCGCAGCCACGTATTTTCCAGTTTATTTTCGGGCGAGATGGCAACGGTTCTTTGCAGCCCGTTATCCGGACTGGTCTCGAACGGCAGGATAGTGTCGGTCACAGTTGCTTCATTCCAGCGGTACTTGAAAGTCGGGACGCCCTCTTTGTTCAAAGAGTAGCCTTTGAATGAGAAGCCGTTGTCACGCGGATTTCCATCCGGCCAGGGGCCATCCAGCGATTCCAGCGAAGCCAGCGGCGGCCCGGCGGGAAGTGTCATCACGTGGTCGCCCAGTGGGACTTGATTGCCGGGGCCACGATCAACCCAGTGCTTTGATGCGTCAATAAAGGCACCGTGCCAGATCAATCGTGGAGTCATGTGTTCCGCGTCCCAGGCAAAATG
>CAMAXD010000537.1 GCA_945861975.1 Candidatus Kuenenia stuttgartensis
TGGGGCTCCCGCAAAGTCTATCGCTTCGACCAGTCGCCGAGTCGCCGCGACAAACGGCTGACGTTCAAGGCCCGTGATAATCGGGCCATCCTGCGCGGAGACAGTTTGCATCGTCGCCGTGTTTGAGACCATCGCAAGGGCTGCGAACATGCCAACCGCCCACATTGAGGCTGCAGGTCTCAGTCGAAAGTACTCCAGTACGTTCATCTCGCGTGTCTGCATGATCTGCCTCCTCTGGAATTCTCGCTGTGCGTTGTGGCAGCAGTGTAATCTTTGTCGCCGGTGATTAACCAGCCAGCGTGCATCAGCAATCACGACGACAGACGCTGAATCCGAAGTGCGTTGGGCATTGCTGGCCTTCCAGTGTCTATCGGGCAAGAATGCCCAATGACCAATCCCGGGAGTAATCGCAGCAAAAACGATTCAGGATTCAGTGTGTCTTAAACTGCGGCGAGTTGACAACCGCATGAATCAGAGAACTCAGAGTTCTCCTGTTGGCCTTCATGTCTTGCACGGCGTCAGTCACGGTCTTCTGATCCGCGAGGCCCAGTTCGCGGCCCAGGGCATAGGTCAGCAACTTAGACGCGAGACATTTCATAAACAAATCTTCTCGAGCCACAAGGGCGTCCTGCAGGCTGCTGACTCCCGTAATCTTTGTGCCGTCAGGCAATTGAGACGATGCATCAATAATCGGATCGTTCTGCTCAATCCGGCCTTTGTAACCGTGGCCTTCTCGTTCACGGAATTCGCCGGCCGCGTTGAAGTTCTCCAATGCAAAGCCGAGCGGATCAATCTTATTGTGACAGCGAGCACACTGAGGCAATGTGCGATGAATCTCCAGTCGCTGCCGAACTGTGGCTTTGTCGATTCCGGGTACCTTGGGAGCGATCTCACCGGCATTGGCCACCGGCAAGCCGGGATCGGTTCCCAGCACATTCTTCAGGATCCATGTGCCGCGTTTGACGGGAGACGTCCTTGTTCCGTTCGATGTGATGGTCAGGATCGAGGCCTGCGTCATCACACCGCCACGAGCCACATTCGCCGGCAGCGTCACCGGCCGAAATTTGTCGCCCTTGACTCCATCGATTCCATAAAAACGAGCCAGTCGTTCATTGATCACCACGAAGTCGGATTTGACCAAACTTAATACATCCAGATCCTGGCGGAGAATCTCTGCAAAGAACGCTTCGGACTCTCCCACCATGGACGTCTCCAGATGTCGATCGTATTGCGGATAAAGGTCAGCAGCGGGCGGATTGGCTCCGACCTCCCGCAGTCCCAGCCACTGGCCCGCAAAGTTCGTGACGAAGGCATCACTCTTCGAATGACCCAGCAGTCGATCAATCTGCTGCCGCAAAACACTGGGGTTCAGAATCTGCCCATTGTCGGACAAAGCCATCAACTCGGCATCCGGCATACTGCTCCAGAGGAAGTAACTCAGACGTGACGCCAACTGGTGAGCATTCAGAGCGGTGGCCGTTGTGTTTGCGGAGCCCGTCTGATCCTCCGTCAAATACAAAAAGTTCGGAGACACCAACGCCGCCGTCAATGCCGCGCGAATGCTGTCTTCAAACGAACTTCCCGCTTTCGAAACGCGTGTGAAAATGGCATGTTTTTCTGCAATTTCAGCCTCTGTGACGGGACGCCGGTAGGCACGCGGCAGAAACCGAGCAAGCACTTCCCGAGCATACTCGGACGCGTTCAGCTCACGAGTTTTTGAAGCAAACAGCAGGTTCGTGTGGCTTTCCGGAGGCCATGTGGGGTAGACCGGACCTTCGATTTCAATCCAGTCGACGTACAGTTCCGGCCGAGCAAACGCGTTGCCGGTTTGACACCAGAAATTCTCCAGTTCACGAGGAATGCTGTAGGCGTAGTCGACGGTTACACCGGAATTCTCGGCCGTGCACCGAGTTCGAAATTCCAGAATCTGTGGCTGATCCGGAGCAGCCGTGACGTCAAACTCTGCAATCACTCGCGGCTGACCGCCCTGTGTCACTGTCAAACGAGCTCGCGGCGAACCATAGTCATACATTCGATGTGTCTGGAAATGTTCCACATCCCGAACGAATTGTTCGCGATGGTACTTTTCGCCTTTTGGATTCTCCACCAGCTGCTTGTCCAGACGAGTCTGCAGAAATTCACGAGCCGACTCAACGATCATGTCTCTTGTCGGTACCTTACCCGCCGCACGAACTCGAATGATGTATTCGCCGGGATGCTTTAGACGAAAGTCGCGGGCGTTGATGGTTTTGTCCCAGCTCTCGTGATGAACGATACGAAAGCCATCCTGAGTCGGATTGTTGCCGCCATTTACAATCACTGACTGACCATCGTAGACGACGCGATTGCTGTCCGAGTCCCCCGATTCCGGCTCAAAACGCCATTTGATCACCGGCGGTTGATCCGACGTCACGATCGCTCGATCCAGAATCTGCCGTGCAGCGTTATAGTAGAGTTCGAGATGCAGAGGCGACATCGTCAGTGCGCTGCCGTTATTGTCGAAACCACCGGCGGGTGGATCCTGAGGAAAGCCAGATGTGTCAAAGTCGACACCGATCAGATCACGAATCGTGTTGCGATACTCACTGCGATTCAGACGACGCAGAACGACTGACGTCGAGCGACTGATTGTTTCGGCCAGCAGTGTCTGGTTTGTAACAAAGTCGACCACCGCTGCGGCGTTTTCAACTTTTGGCTGTGGCTCACTTTCTGGCGGCATCGAATGACTGTTGAGCACATCGACCACTTCATTCCAACGCTGCCGATTGACACGATCGGAAAGGTCAGCGGTCAGTTGCGTGTCGACTCGAAAATCGGCTTCCTGAGTTTTCTCTCCATGACATCGCAGACAATGTTCCTTCAGAAACGGAGTCACTGTTTTGTTATACGCCGATGTATCCGGCATAAACTTTTGCTCCGCGGTAGCGGTCTGAGCAAAAGCGAGCTGCGGAGCACAAGCAAAGCACAAAGTCGCCGTCAGCAGGAGAGACGTTTTCATGGTTATGTCGCAGGAATCAGATTTCGTGGGGCAGTGATTCCGTGATTCTTTCCATCAATCCGCCCGTGTCAACTCTGGACACGATTCGGACAAAACGAGTCGTCCGGCCGATTACGAGCGAGATCCTGGCGTGGGCAGCGTTCAGAAGAATTCGCCAAAACGCGTGTTTCCGCGGCGAGATGCTCGAATAACGGCGACTTTTGAATAAGCTATGGCTGTGAGATCGATGGAGTTCGTGTCGGGAGTCGCATCGTGATTACTCTGTTTCCTCAACCGCTAAGTTGCCTGACGCGACGAGCCGCCACAAGAATCACCGCGCTGACCGCGACGGGGCTGATGATTCCTCGAGTCCTGGAAGCGGCGACAGTTGCGGCTTCGTCAACAGCCACTGCCAAACGGTGCATCTCGATCTTTCTCTGCGGCGGTCCTTCGCAGCCTGATCTCTGGGACATG
>CAMAXD010000538.1 GCA_945861975.1 Candidatus Kuenenia stuttgartensis
AGCAGCCATGCAGGTCAAGTAGGCCGAGTGTCCCGACATGGTTGACTGCATCTTCCCGGTCGAAAGATTCCAGGTTCGCAGCGTGCGATCAAGTCCAGCCGACAACAGCGATTGATTAGCGTTCTGAAATACGACGGTGCAAATCGCTTCGCCGTGGCCTTTCATCTGAAACTTCATGGCTCCCGACGGGAGTTCCCAGATGCGGATCGACTTATCAAGGCTGCCCGTCGCTAATAATGCACCGTCTGTCGAAAACGCAACAGAATACGCAGCGTTGTCGTGACGAAGCTGCAGGGCTGGCTTTAAATTCACGAGTCTTCAGTCCTAACGGGACAGCACCAAGTTTGAAATTTCAGGTTTACGACGACTCTCTCCCGCATCAATTCCTCCCTTCTCCCCCTCGGGGGAGAAGGTGGCCGTTAGGCCGGATGAGGGGGCTTCGCTGTTGGCAATGAAGGGCTACGTTGTTGGCAACATGGGGCTGTCCCGCCATGAAACACCGAGCCTCAGATCAATTCAGGCAACGGCTGATACTTTGTGTGATCGACCAGATACTGCGGTCGCCCGGTCAGATCGTTGATCGTGGAATGATCGACATCGATTCCCAGACGATGATATAGCGTCGCAAAGATCTCCTGAAAATGCACGGGCCGCTTTGTCGGATACTCGGCCAGGGCATTGGTCTCTCCGATAATCTGCCCGGTCCGCATCCCGCCACCCGCCAGCAACGCGCAGCCAACCTGAGGCCAATGATCTCGCCCACCTTTGTTGTTGATGCGAGGCGTTCTGCCGAATTCACCCCAGACCACAACCGACGTGTCACGATCCAATCCGCGTTCCTTCAAATCATCCAGCAATGCAGACAACGCCTGATCAAATGCCGGCAGATGATCGCGAGCATTGTCGAAGTTGGTACCATGCGGCTGACCATGCCAGTCCCAGCGTCCGAATGACAACGTGACAACTCTCGCACCCGCTTCGACCAGTCGCCGCGCGACGAGCAAATCTTCATTGCGCATCCAGCCGGCATCTCCGTAACCTGCGGGCTCTTTTGAACCTCGACCAAACTTCTCTCGAACGACGGGATCTTCCTGTTCCACATCGAGAGCGTTGATCAGTTTTCCGGACGTCAGGATTTCAAAAGCCTGCTGATAGAACGTATCCATTCCGTCGATCACATTCGTTGTGTCCAACTGGCGACGGAGCGAATCCATCTGCCCGAGCAGTGCTCGCCGATTCTGCAATGTACCCTTCGTCATGCTGGTCAGCGCCATCTCGTTGCTGCCCGGAGCATTGGCCGCGAACGGAGCGTGTCGCATTCCGGCAAAACCGCCCTGCCCAGGATCCGACCAGAACGCACCGCCAATTTTTGGTTGCAATGCGATTGCCGCAGGGACCTCGGTGTTCACCGTTCCCTGCAATTTTGAAACGGCCGATCCAAAACACGGCCAGCCCCCGACCGGCTGATTCAAATGAGGATGCCCGTGCATGCATTGAAACGCAGAATGCTGACCTTCAGAACCAACCAGCGTTCGAATCACCGCAAGCTGATCCATTCGCTGAGACAGCAAGGGCATATGTTCACAAACTTCAATGCCTTCCACGTTCGAGTGAATCGGGGAAAACTCACCGCGATATTCAACCGGAGCCAGCGGCTTGAGGTCGAACATGTCCTGATGAGGCGGGCCGCCCGGCAGGAAAATCATGATGACCGATTTATGACTCGAACGTTTTCCAGCTGACGATTCAGCCCGCAGCAGTTGAGGAAGACTGAGTCCTCCCATGCCCAGTGCGCCGACCTGGATGGCTGTTCGTCGAGTAACGCCGTCACACAATTTCAGTGCAGACCCCTGAATCGACAACATCCTACGTTCTCCCACGTATGGTCGCGGCAACATCACCCCGGCATTCTGAGCATCTCCGTCCGACAACTCAAGCCCCATCCGGGTTACGCGTCGAAAAGGGGGCGTTCGCGAATCTCCCTTGCGATACGCTGCGGAGCTGCAGCCGATACCTCGGGCTAAAGCCCGAGACTATCAAGACGCGGCTGCTCCGCAGCCAATCGCAGAACTTGATTCTGGCCCGAACCAAATCTTGCTCGGTGCGTTTATGGACGGCAAGCTTACTTCCCAAGTTCCTTCGCAATGGCCGCGAGATCCGGCATTGTCAGACCTTCGTGGAACACCACATGAAACTTCAGTCGCAGTGACTCGCCTTTCTTCACGGTGAGCTTGCCATCAACATGTCCCGCTCGCTTTCCGAACGGATTCGCGACGAAAACACCGTAATCACGATTGTGCCACCAACAGGCATGAGCATTCTGCGGCGACGGGAAAATCGTGATGCCAACCAATTGCTCACCGATCTTTCCCGAGTAATCACACCAAGCGGCCTGCTTGCCCCAGGTTTCAGCGGCACCTTTAAGTCCATCACTGCTGATAATTTGACCACCAGCTTTTTCTGTCAGTGATGTTGAGAGTCGAGCCCCCAAGCCCATTTCTTCCTGATCGCCGAAAACAAGATCCTCTTCCGAGGCTCGAAGTTCCGCATCCCACGTCAACAGAAATCCCCCGTGGCGTCGACGCAGTTGATAGTCGGAATGCAGTTCGGCCAATTTCTTCCCACTGGCCTTCAGCAATCGATTCTCTTCAGCAAAATGCAACACACCATTCCTGACAACCGGCTCTGTGGAAAAGCGAAGGTGTTCAATCCGACCTTTGTTGCGCCAAAAGTCTTCCTGATTGATATCGCCAAACCCCAGCCAAATACCGGGATGCATGGTGTCATGGTCGACGGCGTCCACGGCCGGATTCGGTGGATGATTGCGAGTTACCTTGAGACCACATGGAAGATGTACGTTCGCGAAATATGGTCGCAGGATCTTTTCGTCTCTAAAGACAAACTCGGTGACGAGCTTTGAGCCATAACTGATGACGAGTTTGGAGTCCTGTTGCTGGATTTCGAAGCCACCCTCAATCTCATTGGAGCCCATCGTTCGGCTTGCCAGCAGATACGGAGCAATGCTGATGTACGGAGCAATGCTGATGATGATTGCCATTAGAACAGTCAGCAATGGTGCATTCGGCATTGGGATTCATCCTGTCAGATGGAGAAAGAAAGCGGAATGGCGATAGCCGTCTGTTGCTGCCGTCTGTTGATTGAGTCTTTTAACGGCAAGCCGCGGGCGTCGTTGCTCGATTTCGCCTACGCCTGCGGCTCGCCGTTAAACGAAAACGCCCAAGACAACACTCAATCAACACCCTGCCAGGGTAGTCACTGGTGAATTACACAAAAAACAAACACCTGCGGCTAGCGCCGTACCGCTCATAAAGTGATGCGTTTTAACTGCGTGCATTCCCACCGCGTCGCAGTCCGTCTTCACCCGGATCCAACAACTGGATCACGTGCTTCACCTGATACGGGCGAGTCACCAAGCCGG
>CAMAXD010000539.1 GCA_945861975.1 Candidatus Kuenenia stuttgartensis
ATCAACTGAACCTGTTCGGTTGAGAGAAAATTGTCTCCCGGAACGTCGACATGGACGGCGTACGAAAAACTTTCCACATGACCATCCAGAAATGCGACGTTGGCTGAATCGAGATGGCGAAAGTGAACCGTCGGAAAATTCTGACTTGGCGGATCCAGCAGCCAGTTTTCTTCGAAGCTGAAAGTCATCGGTGAGAATCCCACCAACTTGACCGCTGCACTGTCAGAGAAAACGGCAGTCCGTCCTGATTCGGGAACATCTCTAAATCTGCGGCACAAGGGCTGCGGGCTGAATTGAGCCGCATAGGTCGGAGGCAACCATTCGACGCCAGCTGGCCGTGAAAGATAATGTCCATTGTATCCGAACCCGGTGGCTGGACGACCGAATCGCACGACATCCATCTGACTCGCACCGAAGTTCGGGCATTGAAACGATTCGTAGTTCGTTTCCATGAAGGGACTCAAGGGCCCCGCGGAAAAATCAAGCTGCTGTTTGGGATCCGGCTGATCATAGTCCACAGTGCCAAACCAGAACTGGGCTTTCCCTTGTCCACCCGAAAACGTTTGTAAATAGTTCATTCGTTGGCGGTTCTCGACCACATAGGGCACGAACTGTTCCTGGAACAGATCGGCATAGTTGTGCATGGCCAGCACGAGCTGCTTGAGGCTATTGCGGCACTGCGTTCGGCGAGCTGCCTCCCGCGCCTGCTGCACGGCGGGCAATAGCAGCCCAATCAATACGGCTATGATTGCAATCACGACCAGCAGTTCAATCAGCGTAAAGCCGCGAAGTTGTCTGTGTCGCCGTCGAGGGGCCAGCAAATCAGCCATCGAAATTCACTCCACCTGAAAAAGCTCGCTTCAGGGAGTTAGCGGCTGAACACTATCCAACCACTGTGGCTCGCGCGTATATCGAGGTGCAGCCCTGGGGTTCGTGCACAGCAAAAGCCCGCCATCCGAGGGATGGAGTAGACGCCGTGCAAACCGACCAACGCTGAACTTAAACAACGCCACACCGAACCAGAGTTCGCAGGGGTTTGTTCATACCGACAACACTCTTCCGCGAAGTGTTTGTCCGTAGCGTTTTCAGGCAGGTCTTCTGGCTTTCGAATCATCCCGAACTCTGCGTCTTCCCATGAACCTGAGCATTCAGCCCTTTTCACAGTGACATTCGGCAGAGTCAGTCCTCGATTACAGCGGCGGGACCGCGACGGATTCCCAGCAGAACTGGTCACCGTCTTCCCTTTTCATTCGCACCCGCGATTCTGACTGCGACATGAACGTCGATAAGTCCGGAACCGCCCGCGAACACCTGAAACACTTTCCTTGCAACGGCAACATGCCCCTGCAATTCGAGCGATATTTTACTATCGTCCCGCCAGAATGCAACGGCGATTTCAATGATGAGGATTCGAGAGTTCAGCTGCTGAAGCAATCCTCACCGCAGATTGAAGCTTCCTGCTCGGGGCGTGCCGGCACAATCGGGCTGAGAATTTCCCTTTAGTTAACGTTCTCCATGGCCGTGATTTCCCTCTGGTGGAACCTCTAATTACACTGGGAACGCTGTTTTCAGGTCTCCTCTGTTCCGGAATCATCACCAGACGACTCAAGCTATGAACGAAATCAAATCTGTAAAGTCCACCGCAATCCCACTTCTGCTGGACGACATTGACACCGACCGCATTATTCCTGCCCGCTTTCTTCGCTGTGTGACGTTCGATGGTCTGGGCGAACACGCTTTCGAAGACGACCGCCAGCAGGATGCTAATCATCCATTTGATAAGCCTCAGTTTCAGGGCGCGGGCATTCTGGTTGCCGGGCGAAATTTTGGCTGCGGGTCGTCTCGCGAACACGCTCCGCAGTCCCTGATGCGCTGGGGCATCAAGGCCATCATTGCGGAATCGTTCGCGGAGATCTTCTTCGGCAACTGTGGTTCGCTGGGCATTCCGGCCGTTAAGGCAGCTCGCGCGGATCTGGATCAGCTGGCCGCCGCGATTGAAGCCAATCCCAAACTTGAAGTCGCCGTCGATCTTGAAGCATTAACCGTGAGTGCCGCCGGAGTCACTTTCTCCGTCAGCATGCCCGGAAGTGCTCGCGATGCACTCGTCACCGGACAATGGGATTATCTCGGACTCTTGTTGAGTGCTGCTGATCAGGTTGCAGAGCACGCAAAGAAGGTTCCTTACATGACCGGGTTCAGCGTGTAGATCCCGGCGTTCAGGCGTTCAGGCGTTCAGGCGAGCGTCAGGGCGTCAGGGCGTCAGCCCTCCGTGAATAGGAATCTCCCGAACGCAACCTGTTTTTTTGCTCTGACAGAGCGTTAGGTGATGTTCAAACTAGTGCTCTGTCAAGGCTCAATTTTCGGGTACGACGGACTTCCAGTCCGTCGACAAAGGTTACTGCCGACGGACTGGAAGTCCGTCGTACAAATACAATTCAACCCCAACTTTAAAGGTTGACAGAGCACTAGACACGATAACCAGACTCTGTTCCCGGCGGAGACGAATTGTTTCCGCCCAGTCCTCCTGAAGAACTTTCCTGGAGACCATTTTCGATGACGAATGAAAACAAGCCAGCCGCAAGCAAGGGATCTCAGTATGCCACGCTTGCCGCCGCTCTGCTGGGCTGGATGTTTGACGGCTTCGAAATGGGACTCTTCCCGCTGATTGGCAAACCCGCGTTGAAAGATCTTCTGACTGACCAAGCGCAGTCGGATCGCTGGTTTGGCGTCATCATGGCGGTGTTTCTGGTCGGAGCGGCCAGCGGCGGAGTCCTGTTCGGCTGGCTGGGCGACAAGATTGGTCGCGTGCGAGCGATGTCGCTCAGTATTCTGACTTATGCTTTATTCACCGGACTCTGCGGGTTCGCCACAGAAGCCTGGCACATCGCCGTGCTGAGATTTATTGCATCATTGGGCATGGGCGGCGAATGGTCGCTGGGCGTTGCTCTGGTCAATGAAATCTGGCCGGGGAAATCACGCGCCTTCATTGCCGGCCTGATTGGAGCCGCCTCAAACGTTGGCTTTTTGTTAGTGGCGTTGCTGAGCATTGGACTGACGCAGGTCATCGGCAGTGTCGAGTCCGTGTTGCTGGCCATCGGAGTTCCGCAGGCCACCACCACCGAACTGCTGCAGAACTCCGCCTGGCGATTCCTGATGATCAGCGGAGCATTCCCGGCGTTCCTGATTTTCTTCATTCGCCTGTTTGTTCCGGAATCGGCGAAGTGGGAAGAAGAGAAAGCCAGCGGCAATACTTCCAACTGGAGCAACATTGACCTGGGCGGTGTTCTGATCGGATGTCTGGCGGCCATTGGAATCATCTATGCCTGGTCTCCCGCCGCAGCAGGAATTTCAACGGCCGTCAGTATCATCGCGACGGTCGTCGGTTTAACCGTCGC
>CAMAXD010000540.1 GCA_945861975.1 Candidatus Kuenenia stuttgartensis
AGTCGTCCGCCTGATCGGCGTCTCCTGCAACCGCAGTGCGATCAATGCAACGGTCCGCTGGACGGTTGGCGGCAACGAGAGAATCACCGAAGTTCTGGGAGGCAACGGCTATTATTGCAGCAACGATCGAAATCTGATTCTCAGTCTCGGGTCCGCCACGGCGGCTGAACTACTACAGGTTCGGTGGTCGGATGGAACAATTGACGAATTCCGGAATGTGGAAGCCGATCGGCAGTACATCATCAGGCAGGGCATGCCGCTCACGGACGATGGCATTCGTTGAATCTCGAAATACGGGGGGCATTCGCTGCGAATACCCACCGCTTGCCGGGAAACGCCGATGCGGTATTTCAGCTCGTTCAACAACTTCTGCGTTCAGTTCCCCGGCCGCATATTCTCGAACACATGCAACAGCGACGCCGGATTGGCTGTTTCCGCATGGAAGCAGCCTGTGACAATGTCCGGATCTGAATCTCCATCAAAATCTCCCACAGCCAGTGACCCATAGATCGGAAGCCCTCGCTGAATGACGTGGCGAGTAAACTGACCGTCGGCCGTTTGTTCCAGCCAAATCAGTGCCTGAAGATTGGACTTCGTTTTCCCACGCACTGATTTCTCGGGCAGGAGTGCTGCGGCAACAACATCCTGGTCGCCGTCGCCATCGAGATCGGACAATACCGCCCGCAGGACTCCCGGCATCGCAGCAATGTGCTGTGCTGCGAAATGCATCTGGCCATCATTCCGCAGCAACCAGATACCGTGATAAGGTTTGATCAGGTACGAATCAAACGTATCTCCGACTGTGTACAAAATGTCCGCATCACCATCGCCGTCAATATCGTTGAGTTGAATCCCGCTGGACCCATAGGAAGGGTCCGGTGCAGCGTAAAGTCGCATGTTTTCGAACCCGGTTTCTCGATTCAGGAACGCTTCAATCACTTCGTGTTCCTGACTGATCAACGCGACAAAATCCTGCCTGCCGTCACCGTCCAGATCCAACACCGAAACATGAATCGTGCCTGGTCTTGAGTCCAGTCGAAGATCGCGGAAAGTGCGTTCACCGGTATTATCGATTTCATTGAACACTGCATGTATGCCGCCCGTTTTGTGCCAGCCGAACTCAGCGACGACCAAATCCTGATCGCCATCATTGTCCAGATCTGCCGGCTGGACGTCGGCGACTCGGCCGATGGAATCCAGAATGATGCGTGGTGCTGGCGCTGAGCTATTGCTGTCAACGTCCGGGAGCCAGAGAACTCGCCCTTTGCTGTGATCCTCTGGCAGAAAGCTGCCAAGGTCTGCCACGACAAGATCCGCGATACCGTTCTGATCGAGATCGACGTCACATGTGCCTGCCGGATTCGAGCCAAGTCGAATGACATTCGCGTTTTTCGGATCATTGAGATCACAGTCGATGACGACTCCCCGCCGCATGTCACTGACCCAAACACGCGACAATGGCAACTTTGCGTCAGCCAGCCGCACGACCGACACAGCCGCTGCTTCAGTTGAGTTTATGGGGACGTCAATCGCTCGGAACTTGAATTCCAGTGGCGAACTTTGCGAGTCGGTCTGTTCAGGCTCCGCAAGCTGCTCGGGTGCTCGTTGCTGGTACCACGAAACCACAGAGGCCTGACGTGGCGGTGTCAGATCTTTGCGCCCCGAATCATAGTAAAAATTGAAACCACGTTTGACCTCGTCATACCACGCGTCCTTCGGGAAACTGTCGGGGACAGGCACAGCATGACAAGCACCACAGAAGACCTTCACCTCCTGGGCGATATCGACTTCGGCCGAAACGACAACCTTGCTGTCCGGCGACGCAACGGCTTCGATATTGCGAGCATTGCCAGTGGAATTGTTCGGCGTGTCATCCTGACAGCCGACGCAGGCGATGAATAAAACGCAAACGGTTGCGGTACGGAGAGTGATCCCGGCAGCGTTACCACCATTCGCGTTCATCGTCGCGTCAACTCTTCGATCTTTCAGACGCGATTCCGTCATGCGGAAAACCTTTTTTGAACAATACGATCCTATAACCCCAAGTATCAATGAATGTCAGTGTATACGAAGACATTTACTTGATGAAATCTGATCGGCGGAAGTCCCAGCCCCGAAACTTTTGCCACAAGTAGCGGTTGTCGAATTGGTGCCGAATGCCTCAGGGAGATGTGGACATTACCTTGTGATCCGACAAGACGATCGGTATCGTGGACAGTGAGGGAGGGAGGGGAAAGTCTGACCGCCCATCAGTTTCAGCTTCTTCTGAGCCCGTCGTCAACTTCACTCGCATGGAATCTGCGAGTCGGGTTCAACCGGCGAGAATTCCCCGAAGTGTGACACATCTCCTGAATTGTTTGAGCGTTCCTGACAACATGAAACTCGACGATCCCAACACAGAACATCCGGTCCAGAGAATTCGTCCGAAGCGAATCAGTATTCGGCTGCTGGCTGTTCTCCTGCTGTTGGCATTCATTGCCGTGTTCACAGGATGGCTGCTGCATGTGCCGTCGCAAATCGATCGGGGCCAGATCGATCGTGGCCAGCCAACGGCTGAGCCGCCTGCGGCAGACCGTACTGTCTTTGCTTCCTCGAAAAACACGGCCGGATATCTCGGGCCGGAGAAATGTGCTGCTTGCCACGCGAGTCGACTTCATGAATTTCACAGCAGTCGGCACTATCTCGCGTGTGTTACGGCCTCGGATGAAACAATGCCATCCGAGTTCCTGACAGGGCGGGCCGCGTATACACCGCATAACAGCCCCGTATCATTTCACATGCTGAAAGAAGGTGATCAGTTTCTGCAGGTCGCCCTGCACAAAACACCGGGCGGAGTGCGTGAGACTCGGTCACCTATTTCGCTGATGTATGGCTATGGAGCGGAGACTGACGAGGTCTATTTTTCGTGGAAGGGAGACAGACTGTCCGAATTGCCCATAAGCTGGCTTCATCCAGGTCACGAATGGGGCGCAAGTGGTTTCGATCGTCTCGGCATGGGCGATTTCTCACGGCCTACGAATCCTCGTTGTATCGAATGCCACAATACATGGCTGGAACATATTCCGGGAACCCCGGACCAATATCGCCCGGAAACTCTGATTGCCGGAGTCACCTGCGAAGTGTGTCACGGCCCCGGGAAGGAACATGTCGATTTTCACGAACGACATCCCGAAGTATCCGAGCCGATGCATATCTTACAGCCATCAGCATTGAGCCGAGATCTTAAGATGGACCTGTGTGCGAATTGCCACAGTAACGCGATGAAACATCGAGGTCCGGCGTTTTCGTATCGGCCGGGAAAGCCACTTGCCGAATTCTATAAGACGCTGGCGACGAGGAATCCTGAAGACGATCACGTTGCGAATCCGACGTCCTATCTAAAGCAGAGCAA
>CAMAXD010000541.1 GCA_945861975.1 Candidatus Kuenenia stuttgartensis
GTGACTTTGTCAGCCGTCCATTGGATCGGCAGCTTGTCAGCAATCTTAGCCAGCACGCTGTTCGACTTTGGATCGCCCCAGAGCACGATATTGGATGACTGGATCATCTCATCCGTCAGATCCACGTCGTTGACAACTCGCGCGTCGCCGCGGAAATGTCGCCGCCAGTGTTCGATGGCTCGAGTCAGCTCGGCCTCCGCCCACTTGCCGACGGCTTCATTGGCGGCCGTTCCGGTGGGGCGAACGAAGATGAAGGAATCCATGAAGGCGTCGTCGATAGGGCCTTGAAGGTTGTGACGTTTGCTAAGTGTCACACTTGCTGGGTCACTTGAATCCGAGGTGCTATCAGGGTTTCTGATAAGCTTGAAAGTCCACGATCCATCTGACGCTGGCGGTGGGATTTGTCGATTGGAGAATGAAGGCTTCTGTTTCCAGATTCCGCCGCTGGTACCGGGTTCTTCGAACACATCCACATCAATTCCGTTTTGAGACGCTTGTTCCCCCAGTGCTGTGCCGTGTTGAGGTAACTCCGTTTGCGCAAAAGTCCCGGCGGGAAAATCGACTGTCAATGAGTCGATGTTACTGACCACTAAACTCAGGCGCATTCGGGCTGGTTGCCAGCCACCTGATGCACCTGGCTCTGGCGGCAAAGGACCCACGTGAACAAGGTCCGCACGAACAGATGCCGGCTTCCAGTGGGAACTCAACGCGTCGATCGTTAGCCAGTGCATACGGTTGTACGCCAGAGTGTGTGTCACAAAGTTGATCTTCCGCGGAATCGGATTTCGTCCCGTGACTGCGAGTTGCTCGAGTGCTCGAGACACAATCCTCTTCGAATCTGCATCAAACTTGTGTCCCATCCCCTTCCCGATGACATGCCTCAGTTTGATCCCATGTTCGGCCAGAGCCGTCTCCATCACATCCGCCGCCTGCTTCTGTGAATCGTTCTCGCCGCTGTACGCGATCGTTGGGCAGTGCGTCAGGTTCAGAGCCCATTTGTCGCAGTCGTAGAGATTCCAGAGAGTCTGTTCCCAAGGCATGGGCTTCAGCTCTTCTTTCTGAAACACTTTCAGGAACTGAGGTGTCTCCGAAAATCCAGCACCTGGATTCGCCGCGAACCAGCGATCTGCGTAATGAGTCGCGAACTGCCAGCAGGCGGCGCCGCCCATGGAGAAACCTCGAACGCTGATGCGGTCTTCGTCGATTCGGTAATGCTTCTGAACATCCTCCAGAGCTTCCAGCACGTCGACTTCGCCCGCGAATTTGAACGCGTTGCAATAGCGGCCGTAAGGATGCAGCATGATCGTGTGATCCGGAGTAAACTCACCGGGGTTCTTCATGCGATCCCACAGGAAATTCACTTCGCTCAGCTTTTCGCCTCGCCCGTGAAACCAGATGTCGCAGCGAGTTGGCACGCTGTGATCGATGGCATAGGTCGGTGGAATCACCAGGCCATAAGGCTGCACCGTGTTGTCGATGCGGCTGATGTAGCCTCGCACGACAAGACCCTTTTGAGTCATCCATTCGGGCTTACCAGCCAGCAACTGATCGGCCCGCTTGATGCCTTCTGCCAGCAACGCATCGGCTTTATCGAGGTCTTTGACGTCGAAGAATTCTTGATAGTCCAGAGCACACCGGACGGCTCGTTCGAAGATCATCACATCGGGCAGCAATGACTTCGCGGAAGTATCTTTGCCCGCGTTGATCGCAGCGATCTTTTCCTGAAGCTGGCCCAGCGATGTTCGCATCGAGGCCGCTCGATCCTCCGGCACTGGCACTCCCAATTCCGGAACACGTCGGACGTTTTCAGGGATGTTGTCCTGAATGCCGTCGGCATTTGTAAACGCAGCTGAGCTCAGCGTTAAAGCCATCAGAGCGATGAAGGTGGCAGGTCGCGTCATTGGGAAACCTCACGGCGGGATTGAGCGTAGTGTGGAGCAGAATCGTATCGATCGATGAATCGGGTGCAAAATCACTTGCGGATTGGAAATCGGCGGACATCGCCATTTGGCCTCCGTTGTTCATAGGTCAAGTCGTAGTCGTCATCATGCAATACGCTTTGGAGCGGCCGAGTACGCTGGACGTGGGCGCAATCTCAATGAACCCGGGACGAAGATGAACGAGAGCTACGCCGCTGCTCCGCAGCGAATCGCGGATTGACCGTTATTCGCCACATCTCCGCCTTGCAACCGGAGGGCTTTTGCGGCGACAATTATGAGGCCCACGCCTGCGGAACGAAGTTGGGAGTTTGATAATGACCGGAACAGTCCTGGAACGCAGTCTCAGCTCAATCATAGCGCGGCTGCAGAAGCTGCGGATTCTTCGTCGACAGACGGGGCTCTGGCTGATGCTGTTGGTACCGGCCATTGTCGTCACCATGTGGTTGCCGCCTCAGGTCGGATATCTGGGAGTTGAGTTCCCCGTGGTGCTTGGGACAACGCTCATCGGAATTCTGCTTGCGCGGTTGCTGGTGAAGAATCCAACGCGGACCGAGGCGGCTCGATTGATCGAGAAGACGGACCCTGAAGTCAACGACGCCGTTATCACTGCTGTGCAGGTCGCCGATAAAGCGGGACGTCGCCCTTCTGTCCTGGCTGCGATGGCCATTCAGGAGGCCGACAAGCTGGCGAGGCATCGAGATTGGTCAGGAGTAGTTCCGGGGCGTCAGATGACTGCCTGGACAGTGCTCAGTTTCCTGTCGTTCGTGTTGATGGTTTCCAGCGTGACGGCCGCCAGTCGATATGGTCGAGATCTCTTGAAGCCTTCGTCGATCGCTGAACGTGCGGAAAGCAAGGCCGAAGCTCTCGCGACGCCAGTGACGGAACTGGTGATTGAACCGGGCAATACCGAGATTGAACTGGGATCGGCCCTGACCGTTGTCGCTCGTTTCCCAGGAGTCAGCCCTGCGACATCGGTCCTGGAGTTTACCGATGCTCAAAAGGTCAGCCGACAGTTGACGATGTCGGAGACCGTGGACGCTGGTGTCTTCGCGGCGCGCATGGAAGAGATCACCAGCGACGGTACTTATCGAGTACTCTACTCCGAAGCAGAAAGTCAGTCCGCGACGCCGTTGATTTCTCCGGCCTTCAATGTTCGAACCTACGTGCGTCCGAAGTTGGAGCAGGTTGATGCGGTGATTACTCCGCCGGCCTGGGCAGGACGACCTCAGGAAACAATCGAAGATGTGATGCGAATCACGGTGACGGAAGGTTCCACGGTCACGTTAAGGCTGTATCTGAATAAGCCAGTGGCTAAAGCCGACCTGCAGTCTCGCGACCTAACGACGATTGCTTTGACCCCAACGGCCAATACAACAACGACTCCACAAAAAGCTGGTGAGGAGAAATCTGCTCCAGTGGAATCTGCTGTGATCTCGCAGGCCGCTTCAGCG
>CAMAXD010000542.1 GCA_945861975.1 Candidatus Kuenenia stuttgartensis
ACCGCAGTCGGAGAAATCTCTGATTCATTCAACGATGTACTCAGTGACGTTCGAGAAGGTTCACGTGTCGCCGGGGAAGCCAGCCGGATGGCCGATTCGGCCACTCAGACGATGGTATTGCTCAACCAGTCGGGTGCAGAGATCAGTAAAGTCACTGAAACGATCAAGATGATTGCACTGCAGACCAATCTGCTGGCGTTGAACGCTACCATTGAGGCGACATCCGCAGGCGAAGCTGGTAAGGGCTTTGCAGTGGTGGCACACGAGATTAAGGAACTGGCCAATCAAAGTGCCAAGGCCGCCGAAGACATCGCCCGCAAGATCGAAGGAGTACAAAAAGATACTCGACAGGCTGTTCAGGTCATTCAGAATGTGTCGCAGATCATCAAAGATATCAACTCTTCTTCTGTTCGAATTTCGTTGTCGGTCGAGAAACAAACTCGGTCAGCCACTATGATTTCTCAGAATGTTGGAGAAGCGAACAAAGGCGTCAGTGACATTGCGCGTTCGATTGCCGAAGTTGCCAAAGCGGCTGGCGATATGTCCCGTAATGTTTCTGAGGCGGCACGGGGTGCGACTGATGTGTCTCGCAATGTGGGCGAGGCAGCGAAGGCAGCCGGTGGGATTTCTTCAAGCATTCATGGCGTGCGTGACTCGTCTATTTCCACCAACAAGTCTGCTACGAAAGTTCATGATTCCGCTGAACATCTCGATCGCATCAGCAGGGAATTACGAAAGCTGGTCGGAAAGTTCAAAGTGAATGCTGAAGAAGTGAACAACGCATGACATCCGAACTGATGCGAGTGCTGATTGTTGACGACTCGCGGATTTTTCGTGGTGTTCTCGAGGAGGCACTGGCCGACTTCAGCGACCTGAAGGTCGTTGGGTCGGTGTGGAGTGGAGAAAAGGCTCTGGAGTTCGCGAAGCAATCGCTTCCGGATTTTGTGACGCTGGATATCGAAATGCCGGGTCTCGGAGGACTCGCAACTCTCAGAGCACTGCGAGCCCTCGCTGCGGATCAAAAAAAAACGATTGGTGTGCTGCTCGTCAGTTCACATACCAAGCGTGGTGCTGCGGTCACAATTGAGGGCCTCCAGGAAGGAGCCTTCGATTTTCTGACGAAACCCGAGGGTCCCAATCAACAGGCCAACCTCGCTGCATTGCGGGAACAACTCGCAACAAAACTGGCAGCGTATCGGTCCAGTCGGGGCAGCCGAAATGCAGCTCCGAAGGTTGCCGCTGCTGTGCAGGTTGCCGCATCGGTTCCTCGCAAAAGTCGTTTTTCTGCGGTCGTTATTGGCGCGTCGACAGGTGGTCCGGAAGCACTCGCAAGATTGCTGCCCTCATTAGCCCCTTATTGTCCTGTACCCATGTTTCTTGTTCAGCATTTACCACCGGATTTCACGGGATATTTTTCCACCAGTCTCGCTCGGCGATGCGGCAGTGCCGTGGTGGAGGCTCAGGATGGCATGATCGCGCAGCCAAAGCATCTCTATGTTGCTCCGGGAGGGCGTCATCTTGTGCTGCATTCAACCAACTCACGGCTCGTAATGAAACTCAGCGATACACCTCCCGAGAATGGCTGTCGACCTGCTGTCGATGTCCTCTTTCGATCTGCAGCACTGGCCTGTAGCGGACATGTTCTCGGTGTTGTGCTGACCGGCATGGGGAACGACGGAGCAAAAGGCTGTGTCGTCATGAAACGTGCCGGGGCACATGTCATCATTCAGGATGAAGCGACAAGCGTCGTTTGGGGGATGCCTGGCAGCACCCTGGCTGCCGGGGCCGCCGATGAAGTTCTCCCTGTCGACGAAATTGGCAGTGCCATACTTTCACATCTTGGCATCAGGAGGTGATGGAATGGAGATCTCGGCTCAGCAATTTCGAGAAGTACAGATCCTGATGCGTGATCTGTGCGGCCTTGTGCTCGGTGATGATAAAACCTATCTGGTTCGAGCACGGCTGGAGCATATTGTGGCAGCCCATGGGGGTGGCAGTTTCACCGAGTATCTCAGCCGTATTCAACAGAAAACGGCGTTGTCGATGCGAGATGAACTTGTGGAAGCACTGACCACTGGGGAAACGTCTTTTTTCCGTGATGGGCATCCCTTCGAAGAATTTCGCCGCAGAATACTGCCAGTGCTTGCACAAACGATTCGTGAGCGACGAGCGTCCGGCTATCCGTTACCGCAGGCCAGGATCTGGTCCGCAGGATGCTCGACCGGACAGGAACCATACAGCCTGGCGATGGCCGTCCACGAGTTTGTCGCGGGAAACCGGGCTCTGGATTTGCGGGGAGAAAACTTCCCAATCCTTGCGACTGATGTGTCCCGAAAGTCTCTGGCAATGGCACGAAAGGGATGCTTCCCCAATCACATGCTTGATCGCGGATTGTCCGCCGAGCAACGCAATCGGTATTTCAGCCAGACCGAAAACTCAGGGATCGCTTCTGAGGAACTTCGTCGTCTCATCGAATTTCGACAACTGAACCTGATCGACCGGCTGAATGTCGTCGGTCAATTTGAAGTGATCTTCTGTCGGAATGTGCTGATTTACTTTGACGCGGACATTCGACAGCAAATTTGCCAGCAGTTTTACGATCTTCTGACTCCTGGTGGTCTACTGATTGTCGGAGCAGCAGAAAGCCTTTACAGACTCGACACTCGATTCGTGCCTGAACAAGTGGGGCCCACAAGCGTGTACCGCAAGTGCAGCACTGGTTTGTCTTCCCTCTGAATCAGAATGCGAACGCAATTCCGAACTGAGTGGAGAATGGTGGTGAGTTGTGATCGGTCGCCGCATTAAACGAGGTGAGCCGCATTGAACGATGTGAACAGTGCGTTTGCTCAGAAAGCTGATAAAACCCGCCTGCACCAATCACATTGCTGAAATCCAGCGAGCCCACCGGTGCCAGATAATATCCATGAACGAACAACTGCAGCGGATCCGTCAGCTGTTGTTCAATTGCCCATTGGTATGAGAACTGATTCACTTCCACATCAGCCTGCACGCCGGTATAGCCCAGTGTCATCTCGATGTTTGTGACATCTGTCAACGGGAAATCGAGGTTCAGGTTCAGCGAAGGCTGTACTCCACTACGAAACTCTTTCGAACCCCAATTCGTCTGCAGATAGACTTCCAGAGCAGCCGCAGGAATAAACACGTCCATCTGCTCATCCCAGAGATGCACCTTTGTGTCGAGGATGAACGGTGCAAACCCCGTAGTGCTGCCAGGGAAATCGTCCATCGATGTCAGACCATTACCTGCCAGCCGTATTTCCACATCATCAGTGAGACCGTAACGCAATAGAAAAGGGAAGTTATAAGCTGCGGGAATCTGCTGCGTACTTGTCTGATAACTGAACGGAGCAGATTCGACATAAATT
>CAMAXD010000543.1 GCA_945861975.1 Candidatus Kuenenia stuttgartensis
TGAAACGCAATGACCCGCAGCCAGGACTCAGATATTCTCATCATAACCGATCCCGCCTCTCAATCAAGTGCATGGCACTTTTTATTTTATGAAGGGCGGATGGAACTTCCGCTGGCGAAGGGGGAAACGGGCTGCTAGAGTTGTCATCGTTCTTGACCTTCATTGCAGGGATGCCCAATGAGTTCTTCCGGCCCGATTTCCGATGCAACCGCTGTTGTTCGATCGGATTCTCCAAGATCCATGCTGTCCGTGGCGTTCTGGAGCTTTCTGCTCACTCAGTTTCTCGGGGCGTTCAACGACAACTACTTCAAGCAGATGGTTCTGCTGACGTGCGTGAGCCAGGTCGCCAAAGCAAGGGGCGAAAGTGTTCCAGATCGTCAGCCGCTGGCACTGGCGGCGTTTGCGATCCCGTTCATCTTATTGTCGGGTCTCGGTGGTTTTTTGTCCGATCGATGTGCCAAGCAACGCGTCATCGTCGGTTGCAAGATCGCAGAAGTGGGCATCATGGGCGTCGGACTGATGGTACTGCTGATCGACGGGCTGTCTGCGGACGCACAGTTATTGAGTCTGATCGGAGTACTCCTGTTAATGGGGGCTCATAGTGCGATTTTTGCTCCGTCGAAGTATGGAGTATTGCCGGAGCTGTTTCGCGAAGAACAACTGTTGCCCGTCAATGGGGCAGTGCAGATGACGACGTTTCTGGCGATCATCTTCGGCACGGCCGGAGCCGGGATTGCTCTGGATCAGATTCAGAGATCCATGTGGATTGGCAGTATGATCGCGATTGGGATTGCCGTCGTGGGTACGGCGGCTTCGATGTTTATTCCTCGCACTCCGATCGCCCAGCCGAATCTGACTTTAAAAATTGAAGACCTGTTTCTGCCACGTGAGATCGCTCAGTTGATTCGCCGTGACCGAGGGCTGCTGCTGGCAATTCTGATTGCCGCGATTTTCTGGTTTCTGGGCGGGGTAACTCAGATGTCTGTGAATACTCTGGGAAAAGCAACATTGAAACTCAGCGACACTCGAACCAGCCTGATGGTGGCCGGGATTGGTTTTGGAATCATGGCGGGCTGTATTATCGCGGGGTTCCTTGGAAAAGGTCAGAGCGGCCGGCGATGGGTGCTGATTGGTTCCTGGCTGCTGTTGATTTCGTTGTCGCTGATTGCGTTTCTGGGCAGCGGGCTCGCCGGAACTGCAGTCAATACCGAGGTGAAAGATCAGGCGATTCTGGTGAGTCTGTTGTCGGCCGACATACTGGAGTGGAGTCTTCGCTTCAGCATGGTGTTTCTGGGCGTTTCTGCCGGAATGTTCGTCGTACCGATACAGGTATTTTTGCAGCAGGCGCCGCCGCCAGAGTTTAAGGGGCGATTGCTGGGCGTGCAGAATTTGGTCACATGGATCGGGATTTTGCTGTCGGCCGCGTTTGTCGGTGTTGCCGGGATGGTACTGCGAGAAATCGCTGGTCCGAACGGGGATGCTCGCCATCAATGGGCCGTGTTTGCGTCTTTAGCGCTGTTGATGGTTCCGGTTTGCTTGTTTTATCGATTGCCGGAGGCTGGCCGGAGAGAACTCTGAATTTTCCGAAAGCCAGTCATTTCCTGCAGATTCCGAAGTCGAATGATTCGGTGGGGTTGAAGTCCCGCCAGCGTTTGCTGTAGTACGCGAACAAGCGCGGGATGCGCGATGACAGCCCGGCTGAACTCTGGATCGCCAATGCGGCAACCAGTCGGGAACTTACTGTCAAAGAGCAGATACAGGATTTCGGATCATCCTCATGCAGCGTATTTTTATTTCGGGGATCGGCGTTGTCAGTTGCCTTGGTAACGACCGACGAACGTTCTGGAACAATCTCATCAACAGCCAGTGCGGTATTGACCGTCTGGCTTTGCACGACACCACGGATCTCGAAGTCAACATTGGTGGCGAAGTTCGCGATCTGAATGAAGCTCGCATCAACGTTAACGATCTGGTTTCGACTCGGAAAATGGATCGAGCCAGTCAGTTTGCGGTTCATGCGGCTCATGAAGCCCTGGAAGATGCGGGGCTGCCGACAAAAGATCTCGGCGATAACGCTGCCGTTATCATTGGCGCTGGCCTTGCAGGTCTGGAGACGTATGAGTTCCAGATGGAACGCATGTTGACCAAGGGACCGTCGAGAGTCAGCCCGTTCACAATACCGATGCTGATGCCCAATGCTCCGCCGGGAAATATCAGTTTGGCCTTCGGGGCTCGCGGAACCTGCTACACAACCAGCAGCGCGTGTTCGTCTTCGGGCCACTCGATGATTGACGCGATGGAATATCTTCGTCGCGGGGATGCCGATTTTGTGATCACCGGCGGAACCGAAGCTTCGTTGACTCGGCTGGGAATTTCGTCCTTCGTCAACATGAAGGCGATGAACAAGTCGATGAATGATCGCCCAAAAGAATCCATGCGTCCATTCGATGCGGACCGTGGCGGATTTGTTATGGCTGAAGGTGCGTCCGTTTTGATTTTCGAAACGGAAGAGCATTTGCGAAAGCGTGGCGGCAAGGCGTGGGCGGAAGTTTTGTCAGGTCGTTCAACCAGTGATTCGTACCATCTGGTGCAGCCTGATCCGGAAGGACGTCAGGCCGTGAAGGCTATTAAGGCGGCTCTGCAGAAGGCTGGCCTGAATCCTGAGGACATTGCCGATGACACGTATGTGAATGCCCATGGCACCAGCACGGTTTTCAACGATTCGATGGAAACGGTCGCGTTAAAGTCTGTGTTTGGCGAGGATGCTTACAAACTGCATATCAGCTCAACCAAGAGCATGCTCGGTCACATGATCGGAGCAGCCTGCGCGATCGAGATGTCGGCCTGCGTGCTGGCGATGAACTCAGGCATTCTGCCTCCGACCATCAACTATACGACTCCGGATCCGGGCTGCGACTTGAATTACATCCCAAATAAGGCGATTAAAAAGCAGGTCAAGTACTGTATCAATAACAGCTTCGGCTTTGGCGGTCACAACGTGTCGTTGGTAGTGGCGCGAGTGGATGATGAGACGCTGAAGAGGACGGACTTTTGAGGTGGCAGAGGGCAGAGCGTTTAACGCCCCGCCGGAGGCGCCGGCTCAATGACGATTACGTGAAGAGTCGGACAGATGTTATGAATGCCGTAGCCTTCAGAATGCCCCGAATTAGCGGACAGCATTAAGAGGCTGACGCCCTGCAGATCCCTGAAGTTGTGCTACGACCGCATTTCGCACGGTGCCGCGTGACGATTCGCACAGGACGCAGATTGAACGCAGGTTGCCGCCTTTAGTCGCCAAACTCGGGAAACTGGACCAAGGAGTCCTGTTTTCGGTCGACTGTGAGGCTTTCGCATCCGAACCTTTCAC
>CAMAXD010000544.1 GCA_945861975.1 Candidatus Kuenenia stuttgartensis
TTCGCGTACGAAAAATGGATTGATGGAATTCGCCGAGGTCGTACGTTTACAACGTCCGGTCCGCTGATGACTCTGACCGTGAACAACAGAGATATCGGTGACGTCCTGACGACGACAGCCAATGAACCGCTTCAGATTCAAGTGACGGCGAAGTCACGCTATCCGCTGGGGCGACTTCAGATACTCTCCAATGGTGCGGTTCTCAAGGAGATCGAGACTCATGAGAAGGAAGCAGATCTGACCGTCACGATGCCCGCCGGCGAAAGTCGCTGGATTGTGGCGAGGTGTTCGCGGAACAATCAGTGGAACGCGATCTGGCATGCGGATATCGCGCATACCAGCGCGGTCTACGTTCACGTTGATGGGCGTTCGGTGTTTCGCGATCAGGCAGCTCATGAGTGGATCGATCGCATGCGGCTGCACATTCGCGACATCCAGACGAAGGGGCTGTTCGGAAACGCAACTCAGCGCAATGAGGCTTTGGCGTATGCAGGTGAATCCATTCGTCGCTATGAACGACTGATGGCGATCCGATCGCAGCCTCCGCAGCAGGGCATGGCGATAATTGATGAACAGCGAGATCTCCTGCTGATGCAGGCATCGTTTGTGTCGCCGCTTAGTCATGATGATCCTTTCGTGAATGCCGTCAGGCAGTCGGTGCATACGGGGAACCTGCGAAATGCTGCTGCACCACTGACGATTCTGAAGGTGCAAATCAATCCGGAATCCCGAGTCAAACTCGCTCCGGTCACGTTGCCTGAATCGCTTGTTCAGCACAGGACTCAGCGATTCCTGATTGAGATTCACAACGAGGCGAGAATTCAGGCACCGTTGAGAATTCGCGCCTTTGATCAGTCCAACGGGGACCGGCAGTCGGCAGAATGGTGTGATGTTAGGCTGATGGAGAACCTGGTTTCGTCGTCGGTCCTTTCCGGCGAGGAAACTGAATGGAAGCTGCTGGAACTGCGGAGCGATCTTGCGGGCCGCCGCGAAGTGCGTTTCGAAGCCGATGTGGGCCAGGGAACGCAGGATCTTGGTTTCCGTGCGACAACGGATGTGCTGCTGAAGGTGGAACATCCTGGACTCTCAGCCGGTACGCGATAGCGTCCGGTTGTTTTTGTGGTCGACTCGTTTGTAGTGCTGGCTTTAGCCGGCACTCCCTTGTGAGTCTAAACCGCAATGCCGACTGAAGTCGGCACTACAAATCAATTCAACAGAACATCAAATCGCTGCGGCCGATAAATGTAAGCCAACAATGATGGCAATCATCAAGTCTCAAAGAACTGGTTTGACTATGATCTTGTTACGAATGCTCTTACTTCTGCTGTTGATTGTTTCTTCTGCCATCACTCAGGCTGATGAATCGTGGCCCATGGCAGTCGATATTGAGCGACAGCCCTTGCTAGCTCAACTGCAGCGACTTCGCGACACGCTGAATCATATTGGCATGCCATTGCCGAAAGAGACCGAGACGCAATTAACACAACTCGTCGAAAATGCTGATGAGGACTCGCTGACAACTCGAGTTCAGGAATTGCTTGACCCACATTGTCTGGCGGCGGTATCGCTCAGAAAAGATGCAGCACCGGTCGTTGTTCGTCGCGAGGCCAGTGCTGAATTGATTGAACAGGGATGGCAGAGATTTCTGATCAAGGTCATCAATGAGCCGGAAATTCGTGTTCGACTTCGCATCGACAGCCCCAACGCAAAGCCGCTGCCGCACTCGCCCCAGGAAGACGTGGCCTCGCGGTGGCTGGGCTTATCGATGTTCGACGGGCAGCCGATGACGCCGACGCTGACCGGCCTGCCTCTGGAGTATCGCATCGTGGAAGTGTACTCGCGCGATGCCGGCGACCAGACGGCTCGCATTGAGTTTTCCGCTCCTCAGCCGGGCGGTGTCAGTGTCAGTCGATCCAGTTCGATTATCGCGGACTGGCGATTCGATCAGGATGCCGCAGGATGGGAAGCGATGAATCAATCAACGCTGAAGGCTCAGGAGGGTTCATTGCTGGTGGAAGGTACTGGTGAAGATCCATTCTTTGGCACGAATCTGAAGAAAGTCGCGCAGCCCGGCAATCTGGTTCTGCGTTTTTGGGCGCGTGCGGAAGAGGCAGGTGTCGGGCAGATGTTCTGGTGGTCAGAAGAACGGCCGCAGCCTGGTCCCGGCCACGTGATTGCGTTCAATGTCGAACCCGGGCGCGAGATGCTGTATGAGATTCCATTTACCGACGACGGCCATGTGACTGGAGTCCGCATCGACCCCAATGGCAAGCCATGCAACTGGCGGATTGACTGGATCGAACTGGCTTATGCGAATGGAGGCAGTGACTGGGGCGGTGAGTCATTTGCGTTTGCGACTCAGCCTTCGACGGAAGTGACCTTTCGCGTGGTCGATGATGCTGATCGTCCCGCGATGGGCTGCTTTGAAATCACGGATGCTGCAGGACGAGTGTATCCGCCGCAGACCAAGCGACTTGCTCCGGATTTCTTCTTTCAGCGTCAGATTTATCGAGCCGATGGGGAGACGGTCCGGCTGCCGACGGGGAATTACACCGTTGTGTGTTCGCGCGGCCCCGAATCGGTTCCGGAGACGCAGAATCTGATTGTGAATGGGAAACCTGTCACTCTTGAATATCGAGTCCAGCGGTGGATCGATCCTTCGCGCCGAGGCTACTGGTCCGGGGATCATCATATTCACGCCGCTGGCTGCGCGCACTATGAAAGCCCTACACAGGGCGTTGCTCCTCCGGATATGCTTCGGCACTGTATGGGTGAAGATCTGAAGGTGGGGTGCTGTCTGACTTGGGGCCCGTGTTTTGATTTTCAAAAGCGATTCTTCACTGGAGAACTCGATTCAAACTCAAAGTACCCTTACCTGATTCGGTACGATGTGGAAGTTTCAGGATTCGGCTCTCATGCGTCCGGACATCTCAACTTGCTGCGTCTGCAGGAACAGATTCCTCCCGGCGGTGATTCCAAGGAGCACTGGCCCACACTGGGTTTGAATACTCTTCGCTGGGCCAAGCGACAGGGAGCCGTCTGTGGTTCGGCGCATTCCGGAAGCGGGTTGACTCGATTCGTCGATCGTATCCCCAATACCGACGGCCTGGACGGGCCGAATGGTCTGCCAACTTACAACATCCCCGCCTTTGATGGCATCGGCGCGAACGAGTTCATTATGAATGCGGCTCATACTGTTCCGGGGCCTGATGACAAACTAGTTCCGGCGGTCGACTTCATTGCAACGATGAACAGTGATCGCACGGCAGAGTTCAATATGTGGTATCACATTCTGAATTGCGGCTTTCGAGTC
>CAMAXD010000545.1 GCA_945861975.1 Candidatus Kuenenia stuttgartensis
ATCACGCGAAGAACGCTTTGAACGGTGACATATGCCGAATCTCGTCGTCCCGACAAAAGATTGCCATCGCAGACTGAAGATTCAATGACGGTCCGTGTTGTTGGGTGAAATCAAGTTGCCATAGATTCTCAGGGTTACTCACCGAACGCGCTCTGGGCTTCCTGCTGCAACAGGTTGTGTCTGGATTCGCGGCATCGCGACCAGGAAAACCATCAACGGCCAAGACATGTCATCTGACCCACCAATAAAGCGACGCAAGAAAAGAGATACTGAAAGAGGCAACTCTTCTCAGCATTTTCTGATCGCGACGTGCTTTCTGTCGGGGGTTATCGCCGTACTGGTCCTGCCGTTGGAAAAGGTACGTTTTGGCAGTGCGTGGGTTGCAGATAGTGCCGGGCCGTCGTCTCCCGCTGAGCCTGATGATTACACAGAATCCTTCTGGGATCATCCTCGTTCTTCTCGTGGACATGTCGGAGGTCTGAGCAGAGCGGATCGCAATCGCACTGAGGACGGATCCCGAACGGACTTCAATCCGTTATCAGACGGCATCTCGGATGAAGATTTCGAAGCAATACTGGATAAAAACGCTGCGGACGCAGCAGCAGAGCGCGCGGAGCCACTGTTTGGCGACCGAAAATTAACCCCACGCGATCGCAGCTACGGGTCGCGAAGTCGAGCTGTGAATCCCGCCTCGTGGCAGACTCAGGCACCACCGGATGTCCCGGAGCCTCCGGCTGCCGTGTTTTCAGGTTCTGTGATTTCTCAGCCTGCTTTTCCGGCTGCAGGAGCATCCTCAATCATTCAGCCAGGTGCAGCCACATCGCAGAATTTTTCGGGAGATGGTGCGGCGGCTGACTCGGCTCGAATCGTCTTCAATTTTGCGGGTGCTCCGTGGTCTCTGGTCCTGCAGAAACTGGCCGAAGAGGCTGGCTATGCACTGGAAATGAAGGCCAATCCCGCCGGTGTGTTCACGTACACGGATCCTGCTGGCCACAGCGTGGCGGAAGCGATTGACATCGTCAACGGATTCCTGATCCGTGAAGGGTTTATTCTGCTGCGTCACGGTCAGCTGATGCTTTTGGTTTCCGTCGAGGAAGTGCCCACGCATCTGGTCGAGCGACTGACGGAGGAGGAGCTGGAAAACCGAGGACGATTTGAACTGGTGTCTGTCGAAGTCGCGATTAATGAAGCGTCAGCCGCAGATCTGGCGACCGAGCTTCAGCCTCTGATGACCAAACTTGGAAAGATCATTCCTGTCGCGTCCGCAAATCGCATGGTGGTGACTGATCTGCGAGAACGGCTGCAGGAGGTTCTCGGACTGATCAAAACCGGAGATATCGAAACCGCCAGTATTCGCAGCGAAGTGATTACGCTCAAGAACACGAAGGCGGAAGATGTTGTCAAATCACTCCAGCAAATGATGGGCAATGCCGTCGCTGTGGCTGCCAATGGCACCAGTGGTGGCGGTAGTACGGCCGGAAACGGGGCTCCTGTGGTTTCCGTGGTGGAAACCAACTGCATCATCATTAAGGGACGAGAAACGGCGCTGCAAAAGATTCGTGACCTTGTCTCTGATCTCGATCGCCTTCCGGCTCAGGTCCATATTCAGGCGATGCTGGTCGAAGTTGAACTTTCTGATATCGACGAGTTCGGCGTTGAACTGGGTCTGCAGGACAGTCTGTTGTTTCAACGCAGCGTGGTGGACGATGTGTTGACAGTGACCGACTCCGTCGCTGACCCGGCCACCGGAATCGTGACCACGACACAGAGAATCATAAATCAAACGACCAATCCGGGATTCAATTTCAATAATGCCCCGATGGGAAACAATACGGCCGCCGGCCCCAACCGCTTGGCGGGACAGGCGCTGTCCCATCTCAGTGTGGGCCGTATGAACCCGGAAGAAGGTTATGGTGGTCTTGTGCTCGCCGCTGGCAACGAATCGCTCAGCGTACTCCTGAGAGCACTCAAGGCGAATCGCAAAGTCAATATTCTGAGCCGACCCACAATTCGCACGGTTCACAATCGCAAAGCTTCAATCCAGATGGGTGCCCAGGTGCCTGTTGTGGACGGCGTGTCTTTGGGCCCTACTGGAACAGCCAACCCGGTTGTCCGCCAGGATAAGGCCGGAATCATTCTGGAAGTGACTCCCAAGATTTCAGACACCGGAGTGATCTTCATGGACGTGAAGGCAGAGAAAAGTGAATTCCGTTCCGGCCCTGGTTCCGGGACTCCGATCTTCACGGACGCGACCAACGGCAACGTGATTGAAGCGCCAATCAAGGACATTACCGAAGCCATTGCCACCGTCAACATCACCAGCGGTCAGACAGTGATACTCGCCGGCATGATCACATCGGGCGAAGTGGAGTCGGTGCGGAAGATTCCGATCATCGGAGACTGGCCGATCGTGGGTCCGTTCTTTCGTTACGAATACTACACCCAACGCCGCAAAGAGCTGCTGATCTTTTTGACTCCCGAGATCATCTATAACGACGATGATGCGCGGCGCATTTCTCAGCGAGAAATTGAACAATCAAAAATCGACGTGATGTCACTTCCGAATGTGATGAACTGCCCTCCTGAAATGCTGTCCGATCCGGAGATTCTCTTTAACGACGCTCAGCCTCCTGCACCCGGTTTCAAACCGATGAATGACTGGTACTTCCCGACCTTCCGCAAATGGGGGAAATCGAAAGAAGAAAATGCGCCCGTCATGGATCGCTCGGCCGCCATTGATCAGTTCCTGACGCCCCCACCACGAGTCACCACCGGACATTCCTTCCCCTCCTCATCGGGTGGAATGTCGACCGGTGATATGCCGCCGACAGAAACTTCAGGCAATCAGGACGCCTATGCACCGAGCCGCTCGGGCTCGGCCGAAATTGAGTACTATCAGTCGTCACCGGAGTTTGTTCCTCCGCGAATGTCATCAGGATCCGGCACGAAGTCTTCACGCGGAGGATCCTCACGATGATCTTCCTGAACGCTGCGTCACCGTCCGCTTTCGAACCAGAAGACCCCGTTGACGTTAAGCGAGATCTCAAATATCCGACCACGAAGGCTCTGAATCGCTCAGGCCGAAGACATCTCCTGTGGCTCATGCTTGGTGCTTGCATGCTCTGCGGGTGCACAATGCTCAAGGAACGTATGCCGCTGCTGAAGAAGGCTGAGAAGTCGGCTCCAGTACAAAGAATTTTGACGATGTGGACCTTCTCCTCAGAGGAAGAGCCGGATGGTTCCAAAACTCCAGGCTTCGTTGGCAAAGTGCTGTTTTTCGCCGCGGGTTCCGACAAACCCATCTCGGC
>CAMAXD010000546.1 GCA_945861975.1 Candidatus Kuenenia stuttgartensis
ACCAAGCACCAGTTTTTTAGACCAAGCACCACAAACATCCATTGCTGCCATCCCAATCCGCACACATCATCCAGTTTCACCAGTCCCGCGAAAACCGCGTGGATATGGCACTCAATCGCTGACTTCATCCGTATTTGCAGAGTACGGTAGGGACACTTCGCAGCAAAAAAAAACTTATCATCGATGACATTTCCGTACGTGGCCGACACCGACAGGAACGAAGTCCGCGCTGACCCCTGAGGCAGTAGGCAGTAAGCCAAGCACCAGCGATTCGACCTGCGTTGCCCTGCGTTCCCCTGCGGTTCAACGAAGCACCAAGCACACTGCGATGCAACCTGCTTTTTCAACCAAGCACCAAGCACCGGTGTTTTGACCAAGCACCCTGCGATTTAACCTGTCTTCTTCAACTAAGCACTAAGCACCTGCTTTTTCAACCAGCGATTTTGACCAAGCACCAAGCACCAAGCACCAAGCACCCCATGTCCTCCCCCGATCTCCCTGTCGTCATCTATTCTCCCGAATCTCCGCTCGCCCATCCCGGCAAGCTGGTGAAGGAGATCTTCAGTGACATCTGGCGATGTCGCGAACTGACCTGGATCTTGTTCACGCGAGATTTGAAGGCGCAGTACCGACAGAGTTACTTCGGATACATCTGGCTATTCGTACCGGTGCTTTCCACCACGATTATCTGGATGTTTCTGGACTCGACCAAAGCGATTCAGGTAGCTGCCACACCGATACCTTACGCGGCCTATGTGATGCTGGGGACAATGGTCTGGGGAGTGTTCACGTCAGCCATCAATCAGCCTTTGGCGTCATTTCAGGCTGGGCAGGCAGTGTTCATGAAATTGAAGGTGCCGCCCGAGGCATTTATTCTGGCCGGGATGAGCAAGATTGTCTTTGAGACGTTGATCCGAATGATCGTGTTGGTCCCTGTGTTTATTGTCTTGAAGGTTGTTCCAGCCAGTACCTTCTGGCTGTTTCCGGTGGGGCTGGCTGCGGCTGTACTGGTAGGAGCTGCGATCGGTTTCTTGATGATACCACTGGGGTCACTGTATTCGGATGTCAGCCGGCTTGTGGGCACCATGTTGGGATTTGGCATGTATCTGACACCGGTTGTCTATCCGCCCCCAAAGAGCGGTTTAGCTGCCACAATCATCGAATGGAACCCGATCACGTCGATCGTGATGGTCACCCGGGATTGGTTGACCTTAGGTCACAGCAATTATCTCACGCCGTTTGTGATCACCACTTTGGTGGCCGCGATCATGCTGTTTGTTGCCATTGTGATTTTTCGAGTTGTCCTGCCACACCTCATTGAACGGATGGGGATGTAGCTATGAGTGATGACGTGTTAATTCGCTGCGAGAATGTGGGCAAGAAGTTCTGCCGCGATCTGAAGAAGAGTCTTTGGTACGGAGTCAAAGATAGCCTCTCGGAACTCATATATCGTCGTTCGTCTTCTGTTGCGGAAGATCACACATTATCCGCCAACCCGGAACTACGTTCAGGCGAATTCTGGGCTAACCAAGGGATCAGTTTTGAGTTAAGAAGGGGCGAATGTCTCGGCCTGATTGGTCACAATGGGGCAGGGAAGACGACTCTGCTAAAGATGTTAAATGGCTTGATCAAGCCGGACGTTGGATACATCCGAATACAAGGAAATGTGAGTGCATTGATCGCTCTGGGAGCGGGCTTTAACCCTGTCTTGACCGGCCGCGAGAATCTTATGGTAAACAGCCTGATCTTGGGCCGTAGCCGTTCTGCAACCATAGGCGAAATGAACCAAATCATCTCATTCTCTGAGATCGGTGATGCGATAGATGCGCCTGTGAGGACGTACAGTTCTGGGATGCAAGTCCGGCTTGGATTTGCTATCGCTGCTCAGGCGAATCCGGATCTTATGCTGGTTGATGAAGTGCTTGCGGTGGGCGACAATGCGTTCCAGAAGAAGTGCTACGACCGCATTTACGAACTCCGCCGACAAGGGACCTCGTTCATTATTGTGTCGCACAATCCATACCAGCTTGAACGCTTATGCGACTCGATCGCTGTAATGTCGGCTGGAAAAATCCTGAAACTGACGGATCCAAAAGAGGCTATCCACCTATATCACCTTGAGCGTCAAAAAATCATGCCGAAGTTGGCGAGCTTGCCAGACTTACAGCGAGAAGGAACCGGGCAGGCAAGATTCAGTCGAGTCTATGTTGCTGATCACACCAACATGCCGTCCACTGAAATTGAAACGGGCCAAAAGTTTAGCGTGCATGCTGAATGCGCGTTCGGGGAGCCGCTGAGAGACATTCGCGTTCGCTTCATGATCTACTCACAATCCAACACATTGATCTGCAACATTGGTTCAGTAGGGCAATCAGAGTCTTGGGAAAACCCAGAAGGAACGTCATGCATTAGCTTCTACGCGGAAGATTGCTTGATTCTCGCGGGGGCTTATTTTATTGAAGCAGTGATTGTCAATGCTCGCGGCGAAAGACTTGATCGCATCGGGCAGGCTTGCCTCTTCTCAGTCATTACTCGACAGCACGCAATTACTGAGCAAACCGCGTCAGCTGGATTAATCTACGTTGCCGGAAAATGGTCGCGAGACCCCGGATTCAGCAAGGAAAGCACTACATGAGTATACAGCACAACCGTCAGAAGAATAAACTCGATGGGAACTGGTGCTTACGGCCCGACTACATTTCTCGAAGTGAATCTGCCACCCTCGAGAAAGAGGAGATGGGTAGTTACTGGACGCCAGAACGCCTCGCTGCCTCCCTCTCTTACCAATACGATGTGTATCGTATTGCTTATAAGTTAGCGGCGCGTGTAAAAGGGGTGGCCTCGATTCTAGACGTCGGATGCGGACCGGCGCGGAAACACAGTCTGTTCTCTGATGTGACGCGTAATGAGATTACCTTAGTCGATCAACAAAGTGTTAAGGAGGTCGCGTCTCGCTACTTGCCGTCGGCAGAGTTTCATTCCGTCGACTTGGAGACAGCAAACCTCGACCTGCAGAAAAAATTTGACATCGTCGTGTGTGCGGACGTCGTCGAACATCTCGTCGATCCAAACGCCTGCATTGCCTTCATTAAGAGGCATACGAAAAAAGACGGGTTTTCGTTGATTTCAACACCCGACCGAGAACGCCTGTATGGGCCAGAGCAAATTACGTCCGGGCATCCTTGCCACGTGCGGGAATGGAGTTTTTCTGAGTTTGCAGCATTCATCCATGAACGAGATCTCAAAATCGTGCGTCATATCATTCTTGGTCAACAGAAAACCAGCGCACCGA
>CAMAXD010000547.1 GCA_945861975.1 Candidatus Kuenenia stuttgartensis
GCCGGAATACTGAATGATCCACAGGGTCTGCGATCTGCAGGGGACCGGATGCTCGGAGATCCGAAAGCCGATCGATTCTACCAGGACTTCCCCGAACAATGGCTCGATCTGCGCGACTTCGATCTGACTAGCCCCGATAAACAGCTTTACCCCGAATTCCAGCCGTATCTCGAAGACGCGATGCGTCGAGAGCCCCGCGAGTTCTTCAAGTTCGCGATCCACAACGGACTGCCAGTGTCTCACCTGCTGTCCACACCCATTAATATTGTGAGCCAGCGTCTGGCCGAACATTATGGTATCCCCGGCGTCGACGGGACTCGCTTTCGCCGCGTGGATTTCGACCAGGCCAGCAACACTCGCGGTGGATTTCTGACAATGGCCGCGGTCTGCAAAGTCACCGCGAACGGCTCAACAACAAGTCCCGTTAAGCGCGGCGCTTGGGTGATGAAGAAGATCCTCGGCCAGCCGCCACAAGCCCCTCCGCCGGACATTCCCGCGATTGAACCGGATGTCAAAGGAGCAACGACGATTCGCGAGCAGCTGGCAAAGCACCGTGAAGACACGGCCTGCGCAGGTTGCCATGCGAGCTTTGACCCACCGGGTTTCGCCCTGGAGAGCTACGATGTGATTGGCGGCTGGCGCGACTTCTATCGAGCGACCGAGGGCAAGAACGCACCAGACTTCAAAAGGATCTTCCATTCGTATCTGACTCCCGAAGAGGAATTCCGCAATCACGTTAACTTCCGCGACGGTCAACCCGTGGATGCGAGTGGCGAACTCACTGACGGTCGCAGGTTCACAGCGTTGCGCGAGTACCAGGCGTTGCTCAACAGCGAGTTGCCAGTCGTCTCACGCAATCTCGCGAATCAATTCGTTATGTACGCAACCGGTGCTCCTGTGAGTTTCACCGATCGTCCGGCGGTCGAAGAAATCCTGAATCGAGCCGGCGGCACAAATCCTGATCTCAAAGAGCTGCTGCATCAGATCATTCAGAGTCCATTGTTCCTGAATAAGTGATCGCTGGTGATGGAAACGATGAGATTTATGGGAACAATGAAAGCCATTGACATGGCGTCCGAAACAACATCGTTACCATGAATCCCATCATGACCATAAGTCTCATGCTTTTCAGCCACGTCCCGACTTAAACCAAACGACCCAACAAGGCCCCGCCCATGTCGCTCTCCCGCCGAACATTGCTCCGAGGTGCTGGCGTCGCATTGTCTCTGCCGATGCTCGACGCGATGGTGCCGGCTTTTCGCGGCAATGCCTGTGCTGCCGAAGTCTCACTGAATCCGCCTCGTCGGATGATCGCCATCCAGACCAACATGGGCATCCTGTCGCAGAACTTCTTTCCGACGGCAACGGGCTCCGACTTTGAACTCACCGCGTACCTCGATCACCTGAAAGACTTCAAGTCGAAGATGACGGTGCTTAGCGGCGTTTCACATCCTGATGTCGACGGTGCGCATGAAGCTGAGCGATCATTCCTGTCGGCGGCTCCTCATCCGGGAGGTGCAGGTTTTAAAAACTCGATCTCGCTTGACCAGTTTGCTGCCGAACAACTCGGGCCAATCACTCGCTTCTCCTCGTTCGTGCTGGACGTTAATGCCGAGAGTACTCAGGGCATGGCGTTTTCTCGCAGCGGCGTGAAGGTCCCTGCCGAGAAAAGCCCGGCCACGCTCTACGCGAAGATGTTCTTGCAAGGAAATTCGTCAGAAGTCGAGGCCCGCATTGCTGACTTGGGACGCGGACGCAGCTCGCTCGACTTCGTTTCGGATGATGCGCGGCGTTTGGCCAAAAGCGTGGGAGCCGCCGATCAGGCGCGGCTCGATCAATACTATTCAGCCGTCCGCGACCTCGAACGACAACTGGAACTGGGCCAGGAATGGGAGCGTAAGCCGAAACCGATTCCCTCAGAGCCGGCACCGACTGACATCACCGAGAACAAAAAAATGATCGATAAAATTCGCCTGATGCTGGATGTCGCCAAGCTGGGTTTTGAATCCGACAGCACACGCGTAGTGAGCTTGTTCGTCAATACGTTCAGCGTCGTCGCCGACTTGCCGGGAGTGAAGGATGAAACACACAGCATCACACACCACGGCGGTCGCAAAGAGGCACTCGATCAACTCTTCATCATCGAGAGTGCTCAGTTCAAAGTGCTGTCAGAATTTCTGACCGGCCTCAACGCAATTCAGGAAGGCGGCGAGCCATTGCTTGATCGTACAATGGTTCTTTACGGAGCCCCGATGGGTAACGCCGCGAGCCATGACAACAAGAATCTCCCGATGCTGCTGCTGGGCGGCGGCTTCAAACACGCCGGCCACCTGGCGTTCGACAACAAGAAGAACTATCCGCTGCCCAATCTCTACCTGAGCATGCTGCAGCGCATGGGACTCCCCATCGACAAGTTCGCCACCAGCACCGGCACCATGCGCGGGCTCGACTTTGCGTAAAACGGAACACGAACACAAGCACGAAACGCAACGGAGTGACGAAAGCGAAAGGACGAAAGCGAAAGAGGACGCAACGCTGAGTCCTCTTTTACTCCTTCTGCGATCTCCCGCCAGCAGCCCATTGCTGAGCGTCAAACCATCGAGTGCCCAAATACCACGCAGCTCCCCGTGGTGAAATCGCTTCCCAGGTGGGTCCGTTTTCCGCGCCGAAGTGGGTCCGATTTACAAGCCGATCTCCAATCCGGTATTCGGGTCCTGCTGACAATGGCCTATGGATGCCGCAATCATGAGTACTTCATCGCCAAACTCTATGCGTTACATGTCGCCACGTTCACTCTCATCGGATAATCACTGAACTTCTATGCCGCGCACTTCATTTGTTGTTGAACCATTGATTCAGCAGCCGGCTTGTGGATTCTTGCGGACCGGTCAAATCTTGGCCGGACGCAAATTCTTTACTACGCAGTCATCCCATACTATGCAGCATTGCATAGATCCGGAGAAATAATGAACATGCGACCACTTACCTTGTGGGAAAAGTTAGCCAGAATGAACCGGGAGTCGTGAGACGGTTTGCGGCTATGACCTGCTTCCCTATGATCCGCGGCTCACGCGAACGTGCTGACCGGAAGAGTCCGGCGGCATTCAAGAAAAGTCCGAAGGCGGGTCGCTAAAGGATGCACGTGAGTTGGCACTGCCGACCTGAAAATGGATTTGGGATCGGGCATTTCAAACAAGTCACACGAGATTTTGCTGGAGTCACACGAAGGATGGCTGAACAGAAGGCGACGAACGTTACATGGCATGCACACAACATTACT
>CAMAXD010000548.1 GCA_945861975.1 Candidatus Kuenenia stuttgartensis
GCTGTGGAAATCATGGCTCGCATAGAAGTAATTGTAGGTCACAACCAGAGCAGGTACGCGAAAAACTGCAGCTTTTTGTCTTTCAGAGAAAGAAAGCGGGCTCGGTAGCTCTGAAGCACATAGAGTTGAGATACACATGAGCCGACTAATAGCCATCGTCTTCAGACCAAAGTGCAATCTGATCCGGTATATCGAGCACTGCGGCATTGAATTCTGTCATCCAGAGCCTTGGTGGTCACGCTCGGTGTGAGAAACGACGCTCGCGCAATGCTCTGTCACAGAACCACGAATTCTTGAGGTTGACGTCCCAACTCTCTCCGGTAAGACCGACCGAGGCCGTTTCACGCCCGCCGTAAACTGCTCCGGTCACATCGCCTGAGGCGTCGAAACTAGATAATTTTTCGTCTCTTCAGAATTCGCAACTATGGCGGTCTGTAATTCGGCAGGTGGCGATATTTTTTCGATACCGTGCCACCGTTGTGAAGTCGCCGCTGCCGTGTTGTCCTTTTCTTTTCCATCGATGGAGCAAGCAGCTCCTCGAATGCCGGATCTTTTTCGCTTTGAATGCCGAAGGACCAGCGTGTCAGGGGCATCTTCAGACTCGTGTCGGCTCAAATGCAGCAAATCAACCTCGATCTGCGCAGACTGCACAACAACGCAACGTCTACTCAGTGACACGCAGTCGACAGTGTTGAGGGAACTCAAATTCTTGCATGAGTTCGTCCAAATCAACCAAATGGCGATGCGGCGGTCTCTAACATCGTTCACGTTTGATCTGAGGAGATTCCTATGATGCGCTCGCAAATCGTTGTTATTGCATTCCTGGGGCTGGCTGTTTCGGGGTGTGTGGAATCCCAGTCAGCGTATGTTCCTATTGATCCGGTCGAGATTGAAACGCCGAATCAGTCCACTTCTGAAACTAGCCAGTACATTGTCGAGAGTACAAATGCTGATGGGTCCCGAGTGATTCGGTACCAAGTTGAGACAATGAAACCTGAGCTACGTCGCGTCGTCGGCAGCGACGGTCAAGAAAACGTTCGTTTGGAGACGGTAACATCTACGGAAGAACGAGTAATCACAGTGCCACATGGCGAGGACATTGCAGAATTTCTTCGAACGTCAGAAGGCGGAAGAACCGGGCAAGCGGAAAGTCCGACAGGTGACACCACTGGCCTAGGTCCTACACCGCCACCGCCGGCACCTGCAGTAAATTAAGTCAATGCCTTCAGTAACTGCAGCCAGCGACGCACATTCGCAATGTGCGATTGTGCGATAACTGGGGCCGGGCGCGTTTCCCGCGATTCGGCGGAACTAAACTGCCTTCTGCAAAATAGTCTGATTTTTGAAGTCATTGTTTTCCTGCAAGCTGGCTTGCTGGCTTTCCATCCAGTTGGCGGCTTCCTGAATTACAGCGTGAAGGTCATCGGCGTTGCGAGCGAAGAAGCTGGTGGAGTAGCCCTCTTTGCCGGTGGCCGATGTTTTCCATGAGCGACTGACGGTGAAGTCGAAGTATTCAAAGCCGCTGGTGGCTTGGCGCTTCCAGATCGATGCAGCGATTGCTCCGTGGCGGATGGTTTTTACAGGGGCGGTTGTAGGTTTCTTTTTTGCTTCATCCATTGTTGACTCCTTTTGTTGTTGTGCAATTCCCGCAAGGGATGACATCCCTTGACCCGGTACGAGCTTCCGCTCGGAAACTCAGTCACTGCTCACGTTGTTCGCTACCAAACTGTTGCGAGTGACCAAATTTCATTCCCGACCAGATATCACGGAATTGAGTCAATTGTCCAGAGCCTGGGTCAAGATTTGTGTTCGAGATCGGACACCCTCCAGTGACTTTTTTTCTGAACTGTGGCACAAGCAACCTGTAGGCGAATCGTGAGATTTGCCGGTCGTCAAGCTCTGGCAAAATGCCGTTGTCCGGCAAACCGATTGCGAATACGCATCGGCTAAGGACAACATGCTGACGTTCAATGATGGAGTGGGCAGGTTTTGGTAAAGCTGGTCTCATCAATCAGCCTAAGAAATGAAAGGATCGCTTCCTTTCTTTACTGCCGCTCTTCGAGCTGGGTGCATGGAAACGTGCTCGCCCAGTTCAAAGGAGGCTCGTTGGCCTAAAACCGATCGTGCGACTCACTCAGTTTGTGAGTTGCAAACGTATTGGACGAATCCCAGCGTTCTATCCTATTTGTTCTTTTCATTTTGAATTCGGGCGAGGCGGACATGCTCAGTGGTCCGGTGTCGAGATCGATGCCGTGGACTCTGAGCCGTCCTGAACGAAGCGGGTGTGGCAATGGATTGCCAAATCCCGTCACGGGGGCTCATGGGCTTGCCATTATGGCGAGTTCGTTCAACCGTGCTGACGTGGGGAGCTGTGAGTCTGGCGACAGACCACACCGGGGCTGACACCCTCGGGGATCGGATTAAACATCCGACCGTGAAGAGCTCAACCATGAAAGGCCCAACCTCAACAGGTATGGGAGGGCTTGTCAGTGATTTTACTGGGAGACGGTGCCAAACCGTGGAACGCCGTTCTGAGTGCTGACGGATTGTCAGCCGTGGTTACCCCAATCTTCTGTCTTCGTAGGGGGAAATCCGCGGGCTGTGCCTTGTGACTGGGGATATTGACTGTCGCTTCGCATGCGTTGTTTGTCATTCGGCAAGCGACCATCGAGAGCGACTATTGTCATCCGAGCGTGAGCTCGAATCCGAGTTACGGGCCGTGCCCATACGGGAAACTGTGACAGGTCGGGAGACCTGAACACACCAGAACGGTCTGAAGGGTAAAACCTTCCAACGACGTGAACCAGTAGAAGAAGTTCAGGAACTAACGCTGGAGCCTCTGTGGTAGCCGGGATTCGCGGTCTCGGTGCGTGGTCCTGTCGACCACGTGATTCAAACACCGCAGAGGGGGAGAGTGGTCTGAGTAGAATCTCGCGGGAGCGAGACGGTGGTTCGGTTGAAGGACCAAACAGGGAAGCAGTGGTCGAAGCTGTGCCGTAATTTTACGGTTCGGTGAGTGACCAACGGGAGCGCCCCATCTGGTTCCGAGCGGTAGCTCGAATCGGCTGGCGGAACTTCCGCCCCGCATGGCTGGCAGTCATGACCCGTTCACGATGATCAGAGGGTGATGCCTCTGGGAGTGAAGACGAAAGGACTGAGGAGCAGTATCTTCGGAGTCTGCTGCAGGAAATCGCGTTACGTTTCGACGTAACCTGAGAATCCGGCAGCAGTGATCTTTGGGAAAAGCTCCATCATTGAACGTGTCGCACGTGGCTG
>CAMAXD010000549.1 GCA_945861975.1 Candidatus Kuenenia stuttgartensis
TTACTTCCCACACTTCGCCAGCGCGACGTCCTTGATGCCGCGCAGGTCCAGTTTTCCGGTTCCCAGCAGAGGAATCTGTTCGACCTGAATGAAGCTGTCTGAGGATGGGATAAACAGGTTTGGCAAGCCTGCGGCCTGAAGTCGATCCAGCACTTCGCGAACGGGTTTCTTCATTGGCTTATGGAGCACGATCAGGCGTTCGCCCTTCTTTTCATCCGGCACGGCCGTCACCGCGCAGGCGATCTCTGGTTCATCCGACATGTCTTCTTCCAGGATTCTTGCGATCTCCTGCTCGACCAGAATATGAGGCACCATTTCGCCACCGATCTTGGAGAAGCGGCTCATGCGGCCCGTGATGCGAATAAATCCATCGTCGTCGATCATGGCCATATCGCCGCTATTGTACCAGCCGTCCACGATCAGCTCAGCCGTTTTCTTTGGCTGATTCAGATAGCCCAGCATGATGTTCGGGCCTTTGATCTTCAGCAGGCCTTCCTGATTCGAGCCGAGTTTGGCACCCGTATCCGGATTAAACACAGCCGCAGCACTGCCCGGGATGACTCGACCAACCGTACCATGTCGAGTTCCAGAGTCCTTTTTGGCATCGACTGGTAAGCGTGAGTCCGGAATATTGAACGAAGCCACCGGAGACATTTCAGTCGTACCGTAACCTTCGGTAGGTTCGAAACCAAATTTCTCTTTGAACGCATCGCGAAGATCATCCGGCATCTTTTCAGCGCCGACGATGACCAGATTCATCGACTTCATTTCTTCAATGGTGCAGCGTTTCAAATACGAACGCAGGAACGTCGGAGTTGCGGCAAGAATTGTGCACTTAAACTTTTCAGCCAACGATCCGACAACGCGCGCGTCCAGCGGATTGAAGTGGTAAACCGCCGCCGGATCGGCACACAGCGGCAGCCACATCGTCACCGTGAAGCCAAACGAATGAAAGAACGGCAGAACACCCAGCAACACATCCGCGCTGGTCAGTCGCATCAGCTCATTCACGGCATCAATATTCGAGCCGATATTGTGCTGAGAAAGGACCACTCCCTTGGGTTCGCCGGTCGAACCTGAGGTGAAGATTACGGTCATCGGGTCATCCGCTTTGACTCGATCCAAACCGTACATTTTCGACAGCAGTCCCGCCGGCATCAGCTTGGCTAAGGCAAACGCGACGGCTCGATCGAAGCCTGTAATCTGCTTCTTAAGGTCTTCAAGGAAGATGACTTCCGCATCCAGCTTCATCGGGCGTTTTTCCATAAACGCGCGGCTGGTGAGAACCTGTTTGATGCCCGCTTCACGGATGCAGAAATTCACGAGGTCTTCGGTCAGCGTGTAGTTCAGATTGACCGTTACCTTGTTGGCCAACGTCAGTCCCGTGTTGGCCAGCACGCCTCCGACCGATGGTGGAACAAGTATGCCGACATACTGAGTGTCGCTGCGGAGAACTTTCGAAACCAGTAGCTTCCGAAACAGCAAAGCCCCGATCAGCAGATGCCCGCCCGTCAGTTGTGTGCCAGCGGAATCCGCGACTTTGCTGCGGTTCCACGCGAGTCGACACTGTCGAATAAATCTTCGGGCCGGGATCATGCTGCGTTCCTTTCTCAGTAACACCGACTGAGCACTGAGTTCCAATACGGCAGTGCGTACGACATCAACGTTGTCGACATGGGGAATTGCGCGACCAAAGGAAATTGAAACCGGATAAGGCCAGTACTTGGGTTTCTTCCACAGGAATCGGCCGCCTTCATAGCTGAAGATACTTCCCCACAACTCATCAAGGCAAACGGGAACGACAGGGGCATCTGTATCTTTCAGAATCTTCAGCATCCCGCGTTCGAACTTCAGCAGTTGACCGATCCGAGAAATCCGGCCTTCGGCGAAGATGCAGACCAACTGCCCCTGTCGCAAAGCTTCCGTGGCCGTATTCAGCGACTGAATCAGGGCGCGAGGGCCATCGCCGCTGCGAATGGGAATAATCCCAAACAGCTTCGACAGCTTCTGAATCACTGGCCCCTGAATATAGTCCGCGTAGGCCAGCATGCGAATCGGGCGTGAGCTGGCCAGCAGAATCAGGACACCATCGATCCACGTCACATGATTGGCGACCAGCAGCGCAGGGCCTTGTTCGGGTATGTTCTCGATGCCATAGGTGCGAACTCGGTAAACCGATCGACTCAGGAGCCACACAAAGAAGCGAATTGTGGCCTGCGGAAGAATCCAGACCGCATAGACCACGATCGGAATAATCCCGAGTCCGGAAATCAGAAAGATCTGAGGCGAAGACATGTGCATCGGAGTTTGCATCAGCCAAAACACGCCTGCGACTCCCAGCATGCCAATCGCAGTCATCTGCTGACAGGCCGCGAGAATTGCTCCGAGCTTGTCATGCGGACTGCGTTCCTGAAGATAGGCAATCAGAGGCACATTGAAGAGTCCGCCGCCAAGTCCGATCACCATCAGCATCGCCCCGGCCATGATCGGCGAATCACTGGTGAAGTACAGCAGGATGCAGGCCAGGCCCATCAGCAGCGCGCCAAACGGAACCATGCCCAGCTCGACTCGCCCATTCGACCACCAGCCGGCGAGGAGACTTCCGATGCCCACACCAATCACAAGCATGCCCATAAAAGGACCGGGATTCGCTTTGGCAACGTTGTCTGCTAACTCCTGATTGACGAACACATCGATGTTCATCTGCGCGAGTGACGCGAGCGACCAGAAAAAAACGATTCCCAACGTAACACGCAGGATTGCTCGATCCTTCATCACCAGCTTGATGTCACGCCAGGAATCTGACACCAGATTCCACTGGAAGCGAACAAGCGGATTTGCGACGGGAACTTTCGTCATCAGCATCGCAGAAACTGTTCCCAGTACCGCACAACCAATCAACGCCACTGCTGAAAGAATCAAACCACGATTATGATCCAGCTGAGTCAGCTCAGCTAAAGCATACCCGCCGATAGTTCCCACGATGACGGCCACCAGAGTCGCAACGCCGGAGAGCCCGTTCGCCACTGAAATGTCAGACTTCTTCACCAATTCCGGAATGATGCCCAGCTTGGACGTGCCGATGAAGGCGGCCTGAGCACCGATCAGAAACAGAATCGAGAACATTGACGGAACGTTGGCGATATGAATGGCCCATACCCCGAATCCCATTAAGGCAATCTCAATAATCTTAAGCCAGATAATGGAGGAACGTTTGCTGAATCGGTCGGCCGCCCAGCCAGCCCACGGAGCAAACAAAACAAA
>CAMAXD010000550.1 GCA_945861975.1 Candidatus Kuenenia stuttgartensis
CCGTGAGTTTGCGAAACGTCTCAGTAGCGAGGCCTCGAATGATCTCGATCGCATCCGACTCGGATGGCAACTGGCCTATGCGCGGCAGCCCTCTGACGAGGAGATCACAGTCGCGATGGAATTCCTCCAGACCTCGATGGAATCTGAGCCTGCCGATCAGTTGAACCGCTGGGAGCAACTCGCGCATGCGATCCTGGCCAGCAACGAATTCATGTTTCTTCACTGAATGGATCGCATTTCCCGACAAGCAGCCTCACCACGGGACACTCCATGTTTTTTGCCATCTCAAACCGACCGGCGTTCGCGAAGTCTTTCGCGAGAACGGCTGTGGCCCATGGCTCAGATCTGTGAAACCCTGAACGTGACTCGGGGAGCCTACTATCAGTGGCGAACGTCTGACGTCTCGAGTCGTGAAGCTGCTGAGCAAGCTCTGCTTCCTGCGGTGCGTCAGATCTTTCGACACCACAAGCAGCGTTACAGAGCTCGTCGCAGTGCAATTGAGATTCAGAAGCAGGGTCATCTGCTGTAGTCCGCGAAGAGCGACTGAACTCATTAAAACACAAGGATTACGTGCGATTCAGCCAAAGTCTTTCAAGCCGAAGACAACCGACAGCCGTCATCGCAGAGGTTACAGTCCAAACCTGCTTTTGGAGTCATCGTTGCCAACGGACATCGACCAACTTTGGGTTGGAGACATCACCTATATTCCTATAAGCGGAGGTGCGTTCCGCTATCTGGCGACACTGATGGATCGCTGTTCCAGAAAGATCGTAGGCTGGAGTCTGGGAACAGACATGACTGACGCGCTGGTTGTCGCAGCTCTGCGAATGGCGATCAAAACGCGAGCACCTGGCCGCGTCTATTCCACCACACCGACCGCGGTGGTCAGTACGTCAGCAAGGAGTACAAACAGATTCTTGAAAGTGCCGGAATACGGTCGAGCATGAGTCGCGCTGATAACTGCTACGACAACGCGTTTGCCGAATCCTGCTTTGGAACAATCAAGAACGAATTGCAAATGACCGAATACCAAAACAGCCACGAAGCCAAACATGAGCTCGCGGAGTTCATCCGCTACTACAACTTTGAACGCATCCACTCGAGCCTCGGATATCTCACACCTCACCAGTTCGAAGTCCAACTCAGCTCAACAAAATAAGCGCAAGCACTGTCCTTGGAACCTGCAGCACCTCAACCAGTATTGTCGACTTAACCGAGTTCTGAAGCTCACCGGCTCGGACTGAAAACATTTCCGTATCGCCGGCAATGACGGCAGACGCGAACATGAAACTTCTGGTCCCGTCGATCAATGCAGACTTGAGCGTCGACCGACCCGGAAATTTTGCTATGCTTTTTTGCTCAATGAGCATGTCCGATGACCTACTGGATGTAGGTATCAGACGCTTGCCTCTTCTGGCGAGACAACCACAATGAAAACCGCCACAGAGTTTCTTGAAGAGATTGCTCGCAACCCCGACGACGACGCTCCACGACTGGCCTACTCCGAGTGGCTTATCGAGCGAAAGGATCCGCGTTGAGAGTTCATCCGAAATCAGATAATTCTGGCTGGTATGCAGCCGACTGACCCAGCTTGGATCGGACTGAAACAACGCGAAAAACTTCTGCTGAAAAAGTATGCCGAGGCGTGGAATGCCGAGCTTCCAGCGTGGGCTCGGCATCGTGCCCCGACGTTTTATCGCGGATTCCCCGAGATTTCCTGCCAGATTGACGACTGGTTGCGCGGTGCACGCAATCTTGTAAAATTATTTCCTTTGTTTCGCGTCAACATGAAGGTGACCTCGAAGACGCTGGCGAAACTGGTCGCCTCGCCGAACGTGGCCAATCTTACGGGTCTCCATCTCTGGCATTGCGGCCTGGGATCAGACACCGCCCGCGCGATTGGTGCGTCGCCCCATTTGGCCGGGCTCACTCGACTTGTGATGGGAGAAAATCGTGTCGCTGCCGAAGGTATCGCGGCACTGGCGGAATCTTCGCATTTGATGAGCCTTGTTCAACTCAACTTGCGGAGTAACCACTTTGGCCCCGACGGGGGAAACGCCATCGTGCCTGTCGAGGTTGTGAAGCAAGAAGCAAACGGGTGAAGTTGACGTGAGTGCGGCATCCTGGGGTTGCCAAACCTTCAAGAAAACCCAGTTGGCCGAGACCTGTTTGACCACGGCCGCGCCGCGAAGACCGTTGATGCTTGTTGAAAAAACATCGAGTCGCAACATAGTTGCCCCTGGCTGCAGAAGGAAACGATGGCAAAAGGCCGTAAGAAACGCATACCGGCCGGCTGACATCTGCTGATCTCTATTCTTGAACAGGAAAGATCCGGTCTGGCGTTTCCTCACGTTTGCCAACGAGGAGCTGCCTATTGAGGTATTTCCTGAGGATTCCGTGTGGCTGATGGTTGGGAATCCGATTATGATCAGGCTCCAGCCAAACATCAAAGACGCCTGCGTAGGCTTCACCCTGCCTTTCAAATCCGATTCCATCCCATGCATGCCAGGCATCTCATCTTCACTGTTGTTGTTTGCTGCAGCCTGGCAAGTCGTTCCCTGTTGGCGGATGAGATTCAGTTTGAACGAGATGTTCTTCCGGTCCTGCAGGTTCATTGCATCCGCTGCCATGGACCCGAAGTTCAAGAAGCGAAAATTCGTCTCGACAACCTTTCAATCAATCTGATCGAAGATCGAGCGGCGACTGAAACGTGGCATGAAGTGCTGAATGTTCTTCAAGCCGGCGAAATGCCGCCCAAAGACGAGCCTCAGTTGTCTGCTCAGCAGCTATCGACACTCACCAACTGGGTGTCAAAGTCCATCAAAGTCGCTTTGGCTGAACGTCAGAAGACCGATGGTCGCGTCGTTCTGCGACGACTGAATCGAGTTGAGTATCAAAACACGATGCAGGATCTTCTCGGACTGGAAATGGACTATGCTCGCGACCTGCCGCCTGATGCCATGTCGGCCGACGGTTTCCGCAACAACGGCAACTCGCTGCAGATGTCCTCTTTGCAGCTTGAGTACTATCTGTCCACGGCGCGTCGAGCACTGGATCGAGTCATTGTTCAGGGCGATCAGCCACCTGCGATCCATCATACGTTCACAGCCGTCAGTATCGATAATTGGCTGGGCGATGCAGAACGATCCAATCGCCTGGGACGACGTCAGGAATTCCTCGTCAAGATGGTTGATCAATATCCAGATGACGGAGACTTTCGAGTCCGAGTTCAGCTGACTGCGGATCTGAAACCCACA
>CAMAXD010000551.1 GCA_945861975.1 Candidatus Kuenenia stuttgartensis
TTGAAGCGCAAGTCGACCCCAGTGGGAAGCTTTACCGGAAGTACACCATCTCAGGGTATCAGTGTCCTTCAGAGCCATCGGGCCACATTGGGCACAGTAACAAGACCAACTACGCGATGAGCATGGGCAACCAGGAAATGCCCTCAGGCAGCGGATGTACACAATCCCTGACCAACGTGGTGGGAATCCCGACCGAAGGTCACGGCAACACGTTTGATTCTTCACGGGTATCAGGCATCATTTCCCGTGTGAACTGGTCTGCCAATTTTCGCGACATAACAGACGGAACGACAAACACCATTGCAATGGGCGAAATTCGTCCAAATTGCAGCGACCATACCGTCAATGGGTGGTTCCATTTTAACGCTCCATGGGTTGCCACGACCGGACCGATTAATTACCCACAGGAGTGCTATGGCGATCCGCCTCCGAAAACCGTGAACGCTTGCACAAAGCTGAATAACTGGGGTACAAGCCAGGGCTTTAAGTCAGTGCATGTCGGTGGAGCTCAATTTGCCCTGTGTGATGGATCTGTCCGTTTCATCAGTGAAAACATCGACTATGTGACCTATCAGCGTTTGGGTGACCGACGCGATGGTCAGACAATCGGCGATTTCTAACCTGCACTAGTTAGAACTCAAAGTATTACGTACGGGAGCCGCTTGTGTTACACTGGCGGCTTCCTGTTTTTTTAGATACCAGAACGCAACAAGAGCGTCGTTCAAACATGAGGATTTGACATGCACCGTCGATTATATTCATTGGGCTGTTGTCTCTTTTCGGCTTCCCTTTTTCTCGGGTGTGGTCGCGGCTCAGCGCATCCTGAACTTGTTCCTGTCACCGGAACAGTCATGTACAATGACGCTCCGGTGGCCGGTGCTGAAATCTCATTTTTTGCGGCAGGCGCACCTCGAGCCGCTTCTGACATTACTGACGCCGAAGGAAAGTTCTCCCTGAGCATGTTCGAACCTGGTGATGGAACCATGGCAGGCGAAAACATCATTACGGTCTCCAAAATGGAAGGCGGATCTGCTTCGGCAGTGACTGCAACTCCCAGCTCTGGACCTCCGGATCCGACCGCACTGGCAGCAATGTCACAACAGAGAATGAAAAGCGGGGGCGGGGCCGCGGTAGCAACAGGTCCCAAATCCCTCGTACCAGAAAAGTATTCCAAACGGGAAACGACCCCGCTAAAAGAACCAATTTCCGCTACCAACAACAAGATACCAATCAAACTGGTAGATTGAGGGATGGGTTCAGGGCGGCTGGTTTGATGTCGAGGCGGTCTTGAACATTTGGAAACGTTGAACAGAACGGGCACGAGCACTCCGGCTCAGTTGCTAAAAAAGCGGCTGATGGCGTTGATTTTGTGCCCGTCATTTTTTTATCAGGGCTCTGCCGGGCTTTTCGCCGTGCCCTCAGAATCATCAACAGCGGTGGATGGCTTAGGGCCAGCAGTCACTCCCGGAAATGCCACACGATCGGATCGGGCCCGGCCATTTGCCTCTCACTTTCGGAGAAGCTCATCCAGCAAGTTACGAGCGTCCTCGTTCTCTGGATTGATATCAATCGCTGAACGCAGAACCTCGACCGCCTCCTGCGGATCTCCAAACTGAGACAGTAACACCCCAATCCTCAATAGCAGCTTGTCATCGGTTGGAGATTTTGAAAGACGATCCTGCAGTCCATTCAATTCAGAGTGAGCTTGTCTGGCAGACTTTACAAAATCGAAATGGGGCTTAGCCTCTTCCTGCCGATCAGAGGCTTGAAGACACTGTGCAAGGAGATAATGCCCCTCGTCGCTCCAGGGATGCAACGAAACCGCCTTTTCGAGAGTCACGCTGGCAGCTAAATAGTCGCCGTCTTCAAACTGTGAACGCCCAAGCTCAAGCAGAATGTTTGCATCTTCCGGATACACCGCAACCGTTTCCTTCAAAAGCTTGATCGCTTCTTCAGGATGTCCGGAGGACGTAAGACATTGACTGAGTCCGATCGCGGCCCTCAGAAGCTGCTTCGGATCTGACATCGCCTTTCTGAAATTCGCAATGGCTTCATCAATCTGTCGAGAATCCTTCAGCACCTCAGCAAGAAACACGACGGCTTCCATGTTAGCGGAGTCTCGTCGACAGGCTTCTCGAAAACTTGATTCCGCTGTCGACAAGTCAGAACGGAGCAAAGAAATTCGGCCTTTCACGATCCAGGGCCAAGGATCGTCAGGGGAATCCAAGATCAGATTTTCAATGAGTTGACTGGCTTCATTCAGTTTCTGTACACGCAGGAATCCTGCAATATAGGCTCGGCATACGTCTTTGTTGTCATAGTCCGGGTCAGTCAGCAACGAGGCCAGATGGCGCCCCGCAATACTCATTTGTCCCGATTGCGCAGCGCAGAGGATTCTCTCGCGCTGCAGTTGCAGACTGTCAGCCCCTCGTTTCTCCGCCTCACGCATCGAATTGATGATCATTGTCGGATCGCCAATCTGCCTTGACGCCCGTACTCGGATTAATGCCGTATCAGCTCTCTGCGAACCGAACCATTCGGCGATCTCCAGCCATCCTAACGCCGCTTCAGGTTGGTGATGGTTCAGGGCACGATTGGCCAGCCCGTGAAATACCGGGGGCCAAAAGACATCATGCTGGTAAACCAGAAATCCTAGAGCGGCCGCCAGAATCGACCAACGAACATGAAATCGAGGTTTTCTTTCGGTCATGGTGATAGACACTTGACTGACTGGTAAAGAGGATGCCGTGGGCGACTTCTCTTTCTCCGTGTCTGGTTGGCTGTGCGACATAAGAGAAGTTTCCGGCAGTAGTTGCTGTCAACCTGCACCCCGCAGGTCATTCCGAGGATGTGACTTTCACATTTCTTTAATGCCTGAATCCCCTTGAGTCGCAGCTGGTGCGGGCAGATAACCGGCCTCGAGGTTCCCAACGACGACCGACCTTTCAGGGTGTTGGGACTTCCAATCGCCCCAGACCGTCTTGATCACGTCGAATGACTGCGACGGGATCTTATGGTAAGACTGCTCATACACGACACTGTCGAGGCAAACTGCCATTACGTTATTCAGAAAGCCACCAATCCAAAGGCCCGTAGGCTGTCCCGTCGGATCGCTAATACAGGCGCGGAGGCATTCGGTTCGATCGCAATAGGTGATTGAAACCGGCGTTTGAGTCAACAGGTCATTCACAATATGGGAACTCATCGCGGACATCGCGTC
>CAMAXD010000552.1 GCA_945861975.1 Candidatus Kuenenia stuttgartensis
GTGTGCCCCAGCTCGAACTTGGCCAGGTCATCATCGGTAACGGTTTCCTGTTTGAGCAGGATGCGGCGCAAAACTTCGTCAACAACGCAACGTGTAACAAATTGATGGTCTTAAACTGCCCAACACCAGGGGGCCTATTGAATACCAGCGGAGCACAGCAGCAGGGGCTCCAGTTAAATCGAGCAGATCAGTCAGGAGTTGCCGCTTTGGAGAATGAATTCCGCTTTGGAATCACTGTTGAAGAAGCCGGGAAATCTCTGAAAGATCAGGCAGATAAGAGTGAAAAGAAGTCTGGTGAGAGCAAGTCTGGTGAAAGTAAGCCAATGCCGTCTCGAAGCAACGCTCGCAAGCGAATGATGAAAGACGACGCACTGGGCGAGAAACCAGCATCCGGCAAAGAGGCCTCTGAATCAGAGGGACAACAATCGAACCTGCGTTCGAAGTTGATGCAGCGTCGATCGGGAGCACAAGAGGCAATGAGTGAGTCCGAGGCGTCAGCTTTGCCATCCGAGAAGCGAAATGTAATGGAAAGCATTAAGAGGGAGGAACATGCTCCGGCCCCGGCTCAACCACCGTCCGATCCATCCCAGATTCCCTATGTCGCTCCGAATGATGCAACGCAGCAGGCTTTCGAAATGAACGCGCCGGCTCAGGTTGCCACACCCACAGGTCTGTTGTCGTTGCAATTCGAAATCCCGACAGATGGACAGCGAATTGACTTCCTGCGAGTTGATGGCAATCCGGCCCTGGCTCTGGACGTTCGCTCATCGGAATCAGTCCACAAAGGCTTCGGACTGATCTGGCTGGTCGTTTGCGTGATCGGCATCCTGCTGCTCATCGGACCTGCTCGACGAGGTCACTCGCTGGTATTCTGCCTGCGGCTGTTCCTGATCCTTGCGATCTCCGGACTTGCGGCCTGGTTGTTCATTGCCGGGGATCTCAAGGATCTCGGCCTTGTGCTATGCCTCTCCGGTGCTCTGGGAGTTGCAGTCACGACCGCCATCCTGAAGTTGAATGGACCGGCCACGCTGGTGTAACAAAACACGTCTTCGAACGACTAAGTCATCAGCATTGGCGCGGCTACTGACTCGATCGCAGTGTCAAAAGACAATAATAGTCGCTGAAGTTGTGGCCTGAGTTACGCTCTGAGTTAGCACCTCGAATCGAGAAAGACACTTAGTTATCGCGGCTTTCCAGCATTAGGTGGTTTGGTTTCGACGGCATCGCCAGGTCAGGATGGCAGAGCTTTTGATTTCTCGCCAACGATCCAATTCTGGGGTAAGCACGGTATGCATGGAAATCAGCAAAATCCCATCGCCGGACGATCCCAGTCGTGATAAACTGTCGGTCATGGAGACCATCACACTTCAAGTCGGCGAACTACCAGCCAATGAGCGATCTGCTGCGGAACTGCTCCTGGGGCACAGTCTGCGCGGGAACGAGCAACTCATCCTGCAGGTGCGCGATCTGGAGGTCGTGCGGCCGCCCGAGCAGGAGTCTCAACTCACGGAATCCCTGCCTGCATGGTGCCACGTTTACGAAGGTCTATCGGACCATGAAGTCGAGAAGATCCAGCAATCGATTACTCGGTGCAATCTGACCCGTCCTGTCGAGTGATCTGATGGAAAACGCACTCCTCGACACCGACATGCTTTCAGAGGTCCTGAAGCAGCGTAATTCGCAGGTCATTACGAAGGCAGCAGCGTACCTTCGATCGCATGGCAGATTCGCCTTCTCGGCGTTCACTCGGTTTGAAATCTCCCGAGGCTTCAAGGAGAAGAGTGCGATAAATCAGTCGACACGATTCAGGGAGTTTTGCGAGCGCTCGCTGATCATTCCAGTCACCGACAGCATTTTGGAGCGTACGGAAGATCTTTGGGCGAGCGCCCGTCGTGGCGGACTGCCTTGTGGTGATGCTGACCTGATCATCGCCGCCACTGCACTGGAGACGGGCCGAGTCCTCGTGACGGGAAACACGGCCCACTATGCGTGGATCTCCGGACTGACGCTGGGAGATTGGCGTAACTCATAGCCCAGTGTGTGTTTCGAACAATGGGATCAGTGTCAAGAATTCGCTCAACGCGGTGGCGTTAATGGCCAATGGCGTAGATTTAAGGAAATTCGTCAGGCGAGCGGGGTAAGTCAGTGCCCTGATCCCTTGTGTTTATTGCACTCATATCAGGGGATTCACATCCACTGCTCGCCTTAAGTCCACGACATTCGCGTTAATGATGGTGGCGTGCTTCTCGAGGTCTGGCGGCTGAGATTGTAGCAGCAGAAACTGGGGAACATGTCCAACGGCAGATGGAACAAGTCTTCTCGTTCCCAATCCACCCGGTGATCAAGGACAATCGTGGTAGCGGCGGTCACGCCCACAAGCGAAAGGATCATGAGAAGTCCACTTCACACCAGCGAGTAAGTCCGGAGGTGATTGTCTGCATGGGCCACCGCAACCTGTTTGCCGTCCGGTGATAAACTCATTCCGCGGCCATCGTTCTGCAGTTGCAGACGGAAGAATTCCTGCGCCGAGTCGCCTCGCCAGAAATAGAGCCAGCCACCGCCACCTCCCCCGGAAAGACCAACCCAGAAGCCATCCGGATGCCAGGCCAGTCCCCAGGTGGTCCCTGTGATTTTGTCTTTGGATTGCAGCACCAGATCCAGTTTTCCATCAGCAGGATTCACAAGGGCAACGACGATTTCACCCACGCCCGCGAAGGCATTCGAGACTTTTGTGATTCCTCCCAGAGCGATCTGACCGCCATCGCCTCGCAGTGCAATACTGCGGGCTCCTCCGATGTCCGCTCGGAAAGTCGTGTCATATCCATGAAGCTGCTCAACAGTGACCAGCGTCCGGGGCGTGTCCGAATCGACTGCCCACGCGTTAACGACGCCCCTCAGATCGCACGAATACAACCAGCCGGAATCCGGAGAATAGATCAGGTTGTAAACGTGCGACGTGTGACCGGGAAATTCTCGGATGAGTGTTCCCGAGGCAGCATCCCAGACTTTGACCAGGTGATCATTGCCGCAGGTTGCGATCGACTTTCCATCGGGGCTCACCGCGATCTCGCGAATCCAGCCCTGATGCGCTTCAATAACTTGCGACGGCTCCGGCTTCTCCGCAGACGCTGGCCAGTACATCAACCGACCGTCGTATCCTCCGCTGTAAAGTGTCTCTCCATCGAGAGATGATCCGAAGGCACGAATCCAGCTGTCG
>CAMAXD010000553.1 GCA_945861975.1 Candidatus Kuenenia stuttgartensis
TGTTCGATCGCTGAGATGTGTGTGGATCGCAGGGCGAGTTTTGGGGCCATGCCGGCGTCGAGTGCTTCCAGCCAGCGTGGTAAACACAGGCACCAGCGATCGCCATCTTTAAGTCCTGGAAAGCGATACTCGGGCACTGGTGTCGACAAATCGTTTCCGGCGCGTTTTGAGAACTGCAGGAAATCGGTGGTCATCACAGCGCAGACGGTGTGCATGCCGTGATCGTCGCCGCAGGTTTCGCATTTTCCGGTGCGGAAAAAACCAGTCAGCGGATCAGCCGAACAGACTGCCAGATCTTCACCAAAGACATTCTTGGCCAAGGACTTGTTCCTCTGAAAAATTATCACAGTCATCAAGGTTTGGAACGAGGTTCCGCATTTTCTACTGACTCAGTTTAGTCATTGAATTCAATGCGTGCGAATGCTGGCCCACGAATTCTTTTGAGAGGCTTGATGGTGGTTATGTTCTGCCTCAAGAAATCGTTCGCCCGCAGAGGAAGGTCGACAGTGAGGAATTGTGTCCTTGAAGAGCGGACGCACAGTGGTGAACTCGAATTATTGAGCGAGAAACTTCCGAAGTTATCAGACAAGATGGAAAGCTGAGGAGATCTCAGTGCCGCAGCCATGGCTCACTTCGTTCAGGATTCCTTGACGCAGTCCATTCAGAAGGACGGATGAGCGGCGTTTACGCTGCAAAGCAGTTGTTTCGGACCGCGAATGGACGTGAATAAGGCGCGCACAAGTCTTCCTTTTGAAGTAGAATGGGCATTCTCGTCCGTCGCAGTTTTATTGGACAGGAATGTTCAACGTACGGTTCCAGGACGGAACAGTATGCTGGACGGCATCGTTTGATCGCTCTGATTTTTTGGACAACCATGTCTCAATCCTCAATTTCTTCTTCTTTCATCGCTGCCTTTGGCGGCCTTTCAGCGACTTCGGACGACTATGTGCCGAACATCGTGCGGCTGATTCTTAGTGAAGCTCGAAAAGGTCGGGCCAGCGATGTGCATTTGGTGCCTTCCGAGTCGGCTCTGATGATGCAATGGCGAGTTGACGGCGTGCTGCATGCCGTCGCCGGATTTGATCGCGAGCTGGCGACTCGTATCATCGCCCGACTCAAAGTGATCAGCGGTTTGTTGACCTATCGAACGGATGTGCCGCAGGAAGGACGAGTGGCTCGGGAATACAGTCCGACGGAAGTCCGCGTCACGACATTCCCCACTTTGCACGGTGAAAAAGCTGCGATTCGCATGTTTGCGGAGAACGACCAGTTGCAGCGGCTGGAACAACTGGGGTTGCCGGACATCGTGCGATCTCGACTCCTGGAACATCTGGGAGCAACCGCCGGCGTGATTCTGCTGACTGGCCCATCGGGGAGTGGCAAGACGACGACGGTGTATGCATGTCTGCGGGAAATCATTGCTCAGTCAGGTAGTTCTCGCTGCATTATGACGCTCGAGGATCCGATCGAAGTTGCGGTTGACGGGGCGACTCAGTCTCAGGTGCGGCCGTCCGCCGGTTTTGATCTGGCGACTGGATTAAGATCACTAATGCGACAGGATCCGGACGTGATTCTGGTGGGGGAAATTCGAGATCCTCAGACCGCCGAAGCTGCGTTTCAGGCAGCATTGACGGGGCATTTGGTGCTGACGACCTTTCATGCCGGCAGTGCCGCCGAAGCGTTGACTCGATTGCTGGACATGCAGATCGAACCGTACCTGCTGCGAAGTGGTTTGCGGAGTGTGATCTGTCAGAGATTGCTGCGTCGCTGTTGTGAGCATTGTGGGTCTCCGTCGCGAACTGAAGCGGGACTCGATGAGAAAAGTGGGAAAGTTCCGGAAGGGACAGACAAATTCAGACTGGCAGAGACTCCCGGCAGCACTTGCGGTCACTGTGGTTCGACAGGATATTCGGGGCGGATGGTTCTGGCGGAAATGCTGGATCCGGATCTTCCTGAAATCGCACGAGGGATTCTGCAGAGAACCGACGCACGGCAGTTGGCCACACTGGCGGAATCAGCGGGAATGGAGACACTGCAGCAGGCTGCGGTCAAGGCCATCGCGGCAGGATTGACCAGTCATGAAGAGGTATTAAGAGTGTTGGGATCGCTTAAATGACAGCTGCATTGACGCTTGAGGATATTCAGCATCTCTCGGAAGAGGTTCGACATCTCGTCCGCGCGGGGATGCCGCTGGAGGAAACGCTGGCTGATGCTGGTCGAGGTCGTGGGCGTCGTCTGCAACAGTTGACTCAGTCGATCTCTGATGGGCTGAATCAGGGGCAGTCACTGGAAGAGCTTGTTCGGAAAGAATCGGCCGGTGCGGGGCGAATGCTTGCCTCGGCCGTTGGAGCCGGAGTCCGTTCCGGGGATCTGGGGCTGACGGTGGAGATGATGGGTGACTTCGCCACGGATGTCGTCAGCCTTCGCGGTCGACTTCTGCAGGCCGCCGCTTATCCGCTTACCATTGTCGCGATGGCCTGTGTGCTGGTTGTCGTGATTCTTCAACATACGCTGCAGATGTTTCTCGACACGTTCGTCTACTGGGACGTGAAAACTCATTGGCTGCTCTGGAAACTGCTGGAGTGGAATCGTGATATGCCGTGGTGGACTCTGTTGATTCCTCTGGCGGGACTGGTGCTGCTGTTGATCTGGTCGGCATCCGGGCGAGCGGCGGCGATGGCGTTCAAGGGGCCGGAGCGACTGCTCTTGTTGTTGCCCGGCGTGTATGCACTCGTACGTGATCTGCAGAGCTATACGTTGTCGAGAATGCTGTCGCTGCTGACTGAACGCGGACTGCCATTGCAGGATTCTCTGAAACTGGCCGGTGGAGCGACCGGGAATTATCGGCTTGAAATGGCTTGTCGCGACATCGCGAAGAAGATTGAAGCGGGAGGCTCGATGGCTCAGGAGGCGAGCAAGCCTGTCTCGTCGCGATACCGTCTGCCGTCTCTGTTGAGCGTGTGTTTACAGCAGGTCGAACATGATGAAGCCAGAATGGTGCATCGACTCAGATCGGTTGCCGAGTTCTATAGAACTCGTCTGGATCGCAATCTGGCATGGTTGAAGCTGTTGATGCCGGTGATGCTGTTTGTTGTGATTGGCGGAGGCAGTGTGCTGACTTACGCGATCATGGTGTTTTGGCCGGTGACTGAGCTTTATCGCAACATCGGAATGTGATCTGTATGCCAACGTTTAAATATCAAGCCGTGTT
>CAMAXD010000554.1 GCA_945861975.1 Candidatus Kuenenia stuttgartensis
CCGATGATGGAAGGCTTGGCGAAGATGCTGATCAAGCTTTCGATGCAGAAAGCCCTGCTGCCCATTATCGCGGAGAAGGTCCCGATGTTTCGCGGAGCAGCAAATCGAGCAAAGAATATCCCGGAGCCGTGGGAGAATACGGCCGAAGCAAAATCCGCATCCACCGATACTGGCAATCGCGTTTACCAGTTCTTCATCCCCAGTTACACCGTGTTATTCGTGTTCTTTCTGGTCAACATCATGGGACGATCGTTCCTTGATGAGCGTGACATGGGCACGCTCCGGCGACTGCGAATTTCTCCCATTTCAGCAACGTCGATTCTGATCGGGAAGACTCTGCCATTCATGGTGTTGTCACTGGTGCAGACTTCGATCCTGATGATCTCCGGAAAGCTGCTGTTTGGCATGTCCTGGGGACCTCAGCCATGGCTGCTGATCCCGATCATGCTGTGTACTTCGGCCGCAGCCACGTCACTAGGACTGATGTTTTCCACGCTGGCGAAGACCGAGTCACAAGTTTCTTCGTTTGGCAACCTGATTCTGCTTTCGAGTGCTGGCATCAGCGGTTGTTTAGTGCCGCGAGCCTGGATGCCACCGCTGAGCCAGAAGATCAGCCTCATGACGCCTCACGCCTGGGCTTTGGATGCGTACAGCGAAGTGCTGACGAAGGATTCACCGTCGCTGAATGTCATCGGGCTTTCCTGCGGCGTTCTGCTCGGATTCAGTCTGTTCTTCTTTCTTGTTGGACAGTACAGGTTTCGACGGGATTGATGCGGGCTCGATGAACTGCTCAGCGTAAGGCAAAAAACCGGAAGCTAACGCGTTCCGGCTGGTAACCCTGTTTACTCTGGGATGAGTCGGCCTACTTCGCCCGAGCGTCAATGCAGAGGACTTCCTTGTCGTCTCGCACAAACAAAAATCCGTTCGAGAGAGAAGGAGCTTGGCGAGTTGTTTCCATGATGGTAGCTCGACCGAGTTCTTTGAAGGCCTTGGGTGATGCTTCCACGATGACGACTTCGCCGCTCATCGTCGTCAGGAACAATTTGCCATCCGCGAGGATCAGGTTGCTCTTGCCGAATCGTGCCTTTTGCCAGACGGTTTCATGATCCTTCAGGCGAATGCAGACCAGATTCGTGATCGGTCCCGCACTGCCGCTGTTGTCGAGTCCATAGAGATGCCCGTCATGAATCACCGGTGTCTGCCATTCGGCTCGAAGCTGGCTATCCTTGCCATAAGACGACCAGACTTCTTCGGCAGAAAGCTTTTGTCCATTGGCTGTGATCTGCAGCACGGCAGCCCCATGGTTTTCTCCGGCAGAGATCAACACTTCAGACTCGCCCAACTGTACTGGACAGGCGGTGTTGCAGTCGTATTCAGTCGGAAAAGGGAACTTCCAGAGCACGTTGCCGTCAGCCGCCTCAAGCCCAAACGCTGCGTCTGCTGTCAGGGTCACGATCTGCTCTTTGCCGGCCAAAGTTACGAATATGGGAGAAGAGTAACCGGCTTTTCCTGTCGCAGACTTCCACAAGTTCTTGCCGGACTTTGTATCGAAGGCCCCAACCGCAGCGTCAGCGTTTCCTGTGTGAACAACAACCATGTTGCCAACGATAAGTGGCGAACAGGACATTCCATATTCCGAGGCTTCACCTTTCAAAGATGATGGCACATTGACCTTCCAGAGTTCTTTGCCATCTTTAATATTGAATGCGGCAAGTACGCCCTCTCCTGTGAAGACGAACAGTTTGCCATCAGCGACAGTGGGAGTGGCTCGAGGGCCATTTCCCATCGCATTTTCATAGGCGGCGGCAAACTTTGTCCGCCAGACTTCTTTACCAGTTGCTGCGTTCAACGCCACTGCGTAGAGATCGGACTCATCCTGAAACAACGTGAAGGCCTGACCGCTGCTGACAATCACGCTGGACATGCTCACCCCAAGCGGTGTTCGCCAGATGATTTTTGGTCCGTCGGATGGCCACTCCCTGATCAGATTTTTTTCACTCGATATTCCATTGCGGTGTGTTCCCAAAAACTGCGTCCAGTCTTCCGCACGCACTTCAGCGGCGGTGAGGACAATCGCAAAGATGGAAGAACAGAACAGCTGAGGCAAACGCATGGGAAACCTTTCGAGGGAAGCATTGACGATGCCAATCGGCAGTTCTTGCCGCCATGACAGGTCGCAGTCGTGGACTTCCGGCATATTATTACCTTTTGCCGGGGAAGCGAAGTCTGTGAATCGAGTCACTGTTGAATTCCACATGTCCCTTTTTGAAATCGGCTGCTATCACACAGGTCCTGGTATGCCGAGTTTATTAAACGACGCACGCCGTTTAGTGCGATTGCTGCTGAGTTTTCGTTCCCTGTTGCTCGGTTCTCGCTGATGTTGAAATATTCCTCAGGTTTGTTCATCGTTTGCCTGGTCTGCCTGCCGCTTTGCGGCTGCGCGTACGATCGCTCCTTCATGCATATGGACAGCAATTCCGGAGTTCCCTTCTTCGGATTGCAGTGGGCCGTGGATTCTGGCAGCCGACCATCTTCTCAGAATGATTCCTCGGTACTGAAGCTCACCGCTCCGGAGTCTGGGCTGTGCGCTCCCTATCCCCGCGCGGATCGTAAGAAGACCGACAACAGCAAAGCTTCGCCAACACTTGTCAGCATTTCTCGACAGTCTCGCTGATAGGCTTTGCCTCAGAAATCAGCCGTGCTGTGCAAGGCGAAGACTCTCTCCCAAAATGACTTTGTGACATCGTCTGAACAGAAGTCAAAAACTGAATCGAAGGAGTACTCAGGTGCTGGAGCTTCGTTCGCTTCTGTTCGAAAACACAGACAATGATTCGGAGCAACGTCCAACTTCGTCTGGAAAAAGCTCACTTTTGAGCCGCCGCTGGCACACGCAATTCAGATCGATAGACTTCGGCGACAGCAGCAGCCCGGCAGCGGGTTGTTGATTGAGTCGCGGGTGATCCTGTAGTGCTGGCTTTAGCCTGCATTGGATTGGGAATCTCAGCAACAATGCTGGCTTCAGTTCGCATTACGAAACAAGTCAACAGCACGCCGGAAAAGTGTCGTTATGCATCAGGAATCTCCTCCCGAACGTAGCTTTGCGTTGCGTGAAATCGCAGCGATTCTGGCGATGCTCAGTTCGGCCTCTTTGATGGTCGGCAACGTGACTGCTCAGGAGGCAAATGATGGAGCAGCCACAGTACCGCA
>CAMAXD010000555.1 GCA_945861975.1 Candidatus Kuenenia stuttgartensis
TCAAGGGTAACTGAGATGAATCCATTTGAACCACCATCGGTCCCGCCGATGCAAACGCCGAAACAGCCACGGACGCCTGCACAATGGTTCTTGCTTTTTGTAGTGATCGTCTTCTTCGTTCTTTTGTTCAGGGCGGCACTCGATGTGATTCCAGTTATTCGAGTTCGCTGGAAACTGGCAATGCAATTGTTGCATTCATCTGTTTTTCACAGAATCAACTACCTCCAAAACCTTCCTTACCAGAACAAACGACCCGCTTCCGTCAGGCGATTGGCCTCGTCGTGCGAATCATCATGGAGAACAATGGCTGGCGAAAAACGGGCCGGAAGGGATCGCTCGGCGTGCGAGCGAAACCGGAAGTTGCCATCCCAAAGAAAGGGGCGGCAACCAACAACGGAGGCTTGTCCGTCTGGTTCACTCGTGCCGAACGCTACGAACTGAAAGATGGAATGCCGTTTCGCCCGGTCGAAGAACGATCCGAAGAAATCCAGCTTTTATACGTCCTTGCCTTTATCGAAATCGACTAACGGTTCGTCACATCGACACCGCTCTCTCATTTCTCATTAACCCGCAATACCGTGCAGCTCGGATACCGCTTGAACAGTTTGACCTTGGCGGCATCCACATCATGCGCCTCGATCCGCACATTGCCGACGATGTTGCCGTCCTTCGTTTTGATTTTGAAGGCAAACTTCTTGAGCTTCGTCGCCGATTCAGCGGTTCCACCCAATCCCAGCAACAGTATCAAACAGACTCGGCGATTCATGGAGCATTCCCCAAGCCCTTTGCCTTTTCAAAGTCCGCAGCAGCTTCGTCATTCTTTCCCATCGCTTGCAGGCAGTAACGCCTCTTCGACCGTGGCCGGTTTCATATCCGACCGCTTGTTATCGAGTTCTTGCCGGAAAGCGGCTGCGGGGTTGCCATTGATCTGCTCCAGTGACTTCACCGAACGCAGGTGGGCTGCATCTCGATTCTCCACGAAGTCGCACCAGAGCAGCTTGAGTCCAGTCATCTCCTTCAACGGTGAGAAGTCCGTGACTTTGGTGGACAGCACATTCAAGCCGTAAAGTTGATTCATGCCCTTGAGCGGCGTCAGATCGGCGACTTCAGAGCGATGGCATTCGAGGGTCTTGAGTGGCGAACCTTGAAGCGGTGCAAGACTCGATACGAGCGTGTCGTGGCAACGGACTTTTTCAAGTGGCATACCCGCCACCGGCCCAAGGTCTGCGATTCGAGTGTGATCGCAGTAGAACTCGGTCAGTTTCATGCCCTTGAGAGGCGATAGATTCGTCACGTTGTTGAAGGAGCAAATCAGGAATGTCAGGGGCATGTCCTTCAATGGCGAAAGATCGGCCACATTTGTCCGGCCACAGTGGAAAGAGGTAAGCGGCATCCCTTCAAGCGGCGACAGATCGGAAAGGAGTTCGTTGTAGTTGATGAACAGCTTGGTGAGCTTCAAGACCTTCAATGGCGAAAGATCAGCCAGTCGGCCATTTGATCTTGTGGTGTACGTCCCCTCGCAGACGAGAGACTTCAATTCCGTCAGTGCCTTCAGCGGCGAGATGTCCGTCACATTGTCCGTCAACAACTCCAAGCCGACAACGACACCATCTTCAATAGTTTCTTTCACATCGCCGTTGAAGCCATCGTTGAGTTCCTTCAGCTTTTCTGAAACTGCTTGCACCTGCTCCTGGGCGGGAAGTGCGCCGACATGCGTGAACCAGCTTTCGTCGATTATTACCGCAGCTTTTATCGGAGTCCGTTCAGGTGCCGGTTCCTTCTTCGGCGACCATAGAGCCAGTCCGACAACCGCCAAAAAGAACACAGCCCCAACTGCACTGAAGACCATCCAACGAGTTGATGTCTTCACCAAACTCATACGAAGATCAGCCGCCAACTCTGCCGCCGTGGTGTACCGGGCTGCTGGGTCACGCTCCAGGGCCTTGAGGCATATCCGGCGCAGTTCGGCTGGCATATTCTCCGGGCCAACCTTCGCTCCGGTGACAATCTCCCGCCGCAACACGTTCGGGTCAGTGGATGAATATGGCAACTTCCCTGTCAGAAGTTCATACAGAACGATACCCAGACTGTAAATGTCGCTGCGAGCATCTACTTCTTTGCTTTCAAGCTGCTCCGGCGACATATACCGCAAAGTGCCAATGGATGGTGTGGTTTCACCCGTCTTGATTGTTGACCGTGCGATGCCGAAGTCAGCGACCAGCGCTCGTCCGTGATGGTCGATCAAAATGTTGGCGGGTTTGATGTCCCGATGAATAATGCCGCTGGCATGGGCATATTCCAGGGCCTCTGCTATGTCGATAGCCCACCGGATTGCCTGCCGTGGTTCCAGCGGCCTTCGAGCGACGAGATTACCGCCCTCCACGAATTCTGACACGATAAAGCATGTTCCTTTTTCTCGCACCACGTCATGCACTGGCACGATCCCAGGATGTTTGAGCCGGGCGACACGGCGGGCCTCGGCCATGAACGCATCTGCCGAATCCAAACGGCTGGGCTTGGGGACTTTGACGGCGACGGAGCGGTGAAGCTCCAAATCGTAGGCACGCCAGACTTGAGCGAATCCACCCTCGGCGATCAGATCGTCCAGCCGATACCGATCCACTAAGGTGCGAGATTCCTGAGGTGCAAGAGTTGGCGTATCTGTGGCTGCTGTAAAATCAGTTGCGAAATCGTCTATGGGCGTGTCCAGCCACGACGTTGCCTTCATCGCCGTGATGCGGTGTCCAAGTTCGTCAGCCAGATGCGGACACCCCTGGCACAGTTCCAAGGCAGAAACATCCTGGCCCTGCTCACGCAATTCCTCCCACCGCAGCAGGAGGTCAGCCAGAAGTTCGTCATCCTTGTCCGTCACTTTTCAATGCCTCGTATAGTTTTAGTTTGGCCGCTTGCCATCTGCGTTTGAGTGTTCTGAAAGAAACGCCCAATACTTTCGCCGCTTCTTCCTGAGTCAAACCGTCGTAATAGACAAGATTGACAACTTCCTTTTCATCGTCCGCCAGTTTTTCAACTTCAGCGTGGAATTCGCTCCAGCTTGAAAGGTCATCGGGTTCGCTTTTCGACGGGTGCAAAGCTCCACCCACATCATCAGCAGGTTGACCATCGGTGTGATGGTTGGCACCATTGCCTTCAGGCCCGAAGTGGTGCTTTGCCAGATCGAGCAATTCCCG
>CAMAXD010000556.1 GCA_945861975.1 Candidatus Kuenenia stuttgartensis
ATCGGAGTCCTTTCCGACTGAGTCGTTGCCTGCAAATTTAGGCTCCTATTGTGAATAATTTACCAAAAATCGCATACACCTTTTCCCGCAGCCTCCTTCGGCTTGCCGTTACAACCACCAAATCAACAAGCCACTGCCGGGCTACGATCGACTTCCCACCAACGCGAACAGGCCGACTCGAAATTCGAGCGGCCTGTTGTGATTCGATACATTCAGGAATCGTGCGACGGTGAATCGCTTATTCCATGAAGAAGTCCGTTGGGCCACGAAGTGTATAGTACGGATACTGGTACATTGCCGGAGCAGAATTCTCTGGCGGTCGCGACAGATTTGACGGAACCTGATAAGTGTGGAAGTTGCGATGCACTGGATGGAATGGCAAATTGCATCCAGCCTGGCACCCTCGCTGAGAGGGAGGGCATGAGTCACAGTTTGAAGCATGAATCATCTGCCCATTTGGACCAGTTGACGACTGGCACATCGGGCAGCCGTCAGCCATGACGGCTCCGTTGCTCCTGACTTCATGAGGACTCTGGCCACGCATGACCGGAGTCGTGGAAGCGCATCCGGTGACAAATAATCCAATCGCCCCCGAAAGCAATACAGCCAATTTACTATGCATCGAATTCACTCCCTGGTTTTCCCCAAAACCACTCCTCTCCGTTCCGTGCAGAGGAGTCAAAGGGAACTCAGTTCGGGAAACACGCGGAGCCATCTGGGCTCGGGTCTCCTGAATGAGAATCATCCCTGCTAACCGTTATCGGCAGTTCAACCGGAGAATCGTGTCAAATCCCTACAAATCCTCCAGCGTTGAGACAGGAAGGGTGTGTGGTCTTGCCAAATCGGGAGGTCCGGAATACAGTCCGAGCTAGGAATTCAGGTCTGAGAGAACTCGGGACCATCGCTGTAAATGTTAGCGAATTCAGTGTTTGTGACGAGAGAGGGAGCATTCAAGTGCATATTGCCGCATCAACGCGAAGTCTCTGGGATTTGGCGTTCCCGGCAGCCTGCCTGCAGATTCAGGAACTGGGATTCGACAAAGTCGAGATTTGGCTGAACGAAGATTACGATCAACTGAAGCCATCGAAGGTGGCAATCGATCCGGAAACTTCAGCGGGGTTGCTCAAGGAAGCCAGCCGCCTGAGCCCTGCGGCGATCTTTCTTGAGAGCGAAGTCGATATGCCGACTTTTTCCGGCATCATTCGCTTTGCGAAGCTCCTGCGAGTTGCTCAGCTTACTATCCTGGCGTCTCCCAAGGGGACTCCATTTAATACAGAAATTGACCGGCTCCGTGAACGCAACACATTGTGTCATCAGGCTGGAATTCGTTTGTCGATCGTGACGAAGTCGGGGACTCTGACTGAGGATCCTCATACGGCTGTCGAGCTGTGTCAGTCCGTTAAGGGGATGGGCATCACGCTTGATCCAAGCTACTACATTTGTCGGCCCGGGGGTTATCTGGAGCACGATATCGTGTACCCCCATGTGCTGCACCTGCAGTTGCGAGACACATCCCCAACCGAGATTCAGGTTCTGGGTGGGCTTGGCGATGTCGACTACAATCGGATTGTCGCGATGTTGCGACAGCATGGATACCTACGCAGCTTGAGCGTCGATCTGCTGCCGAGAACCATGGAAGGCGAAGATCGCCTCCGCGAAATGCGCAAGCTTCGGCTGCTGCTGACCAGCTTATTGTAGTCTCTGGTTACGGATGGGCGGCATGGGTCGTAATAGTAGCGTATGCGACTCATGGCGATTATTTTTAACGGGGCCGAAAACGGGCTTATCCGTTGGCTCGACGATCCCGCGGCCACAGCATTTTTCGGGAACAGGGACGTCTGCGCATTCAGGACGCTGACTTTTCTTCCGGACTGGAAGCTCCTATTCTTCTGTCCCGCCTTTATTTCTGTTGCTGTGCCCCTGCGTTTTTTCCGTGGCTCCAGGTTGGGTTGTGTGTCTGTTGGAAATATGTTCCGATAGACGAGGGGGATTATGCTCGGGGCAACAGAACTCCCGGCATCCAGTCCAGGGAACCCACTGAGGAACTATGATGAAGAACTTCGCCCTTGCAGTTTCACTTGCGGCTGTGTTTTTTTCCGCTTCCGGGCTGATGGTTCTGGGTGAAGATGAATGGCCTCAGTTTCGTGGTCCAGGCGGACAGGGGCATGCCGATACGACGGGGCTGCCGCTCACATGGAGCGAGTCTGAGAACGTCAAATGGAAAACAGACATTGCCGGTGAAGGGCATTCGTCGCCCGTGATTTCCGGCGATCAGATTTGGTTCACCACTGCGATCACGGCAGAACTTTCCCCTGAAGAACAGCAGAAGAGATTGTCGACGCTGAAGAATTCGAATGGGCTGCAGATCGTCGGCGAGTTGACTCTGCACGCTGTTCAGATTGATCGCGCATCCGGTGAGATTATACGTCAGGTGGTGTTATTCACGATTCCCAATCCGGAACCGAAGCATGCTTTGAACAGCTACGCTTCGCCAACCCCTGTGATTGCTGGCGATCGTGTCTTCTTCCATTTCGGTACCTATGGAACGGCTTGCATCGATCGTAAGTCGGGCGCAGTACTGTGGAGGAATGACACCCTGAAGTTGGAACATCAGAATGGTCCAGGAAGTTCTCCCGCCGTCTGGCAGGATCGAGTCATCATTCATCTGGACGGCACGGACACTCAGTCCATCGTCGCATTGGATGCAGCAACGGGGAAAGTTGTCTGGCAGACCAAACGCTCGGGTGAGATGGACAAGACTCCGGAACTGCAGAAAGCTTATGGCACGCCATTGATATTGGAGATCAACGATCGACCACTGGTGATTTCCTCGGCGGCCAACTGGGTTTATGGCTACGATGCTCGCGATGGAAAAGAAATCTGGAAAGCGTCTTACGGCAAGCTGGGCTTCTCGACGGTTCCGCGTCCGGTAATTTCAGAAGACACGGTTTACATAGCGACCAGCTACATGCAGTCTCGACTTGTAGCGGTCAAATTCACAGGCGAGGGAGACGTTACGGGCAGCCACATTCGCTGGACATCGGATCGACAGATTCCGCAGAAGCCGTCGCTGATTGCTCTGGGAGGACGTCTCTATTTCGTCAGCGATCAGGGAATCGTTCGCAGTCTCAAAGCCGACAGTGGCGAAGAAGTCTGGTTCGCAAGACTGGACGGTGATTATTCCGCA
>CAMAXD010000557.1 GCA_945861975.1 Candidatus Kuenenia stuttgartensis
TTCAACTGTGCGCGGCTGGTGGTGTTTTCAATCCACAGCAGTTCATGAATCAGGTTATCCGCATCAATAATGCGGCGAACAGATCGTTCGATGTATGGATTGCTGACCGTCGCAACCTGATCCAGCATCACAGCCCAGGCACGCTCGAATCGGTTATATTCGCTGACGATTCGTTCGTAAGGATAGTTATCGATGACAAGTTCATCAATGCGTGCGACCTGCTGCTGCAACTTGCGAGTATCGCTGACCATCATGGAAACTTTGGTCGAGGCATTCAGGTCACGGCGGAGTTCATCGCTCATGTTGTACAGCGAACTATCGAGGATCCCAAGCTGCTGCTGGAGAGCTCGACGGTCCAACGATGGCTCAACCTGGAACAGCTTCCCAACCTGCTGGTCAAGGCGATCGATTCGGTCAATGCTCTGCAGCGTGGTGCTGCTCAATCCGGTGGCCTGTGCAAGCCGATGGGACAACAGACGCCAATCGGCATCAATCTGACGAAAGTCTGCAACAATGTTTTCCAGGGCAACGCCGGCCGTGAGATCCTGGCTGACCAGATTCGCGAGTCCTCGGAGCTTCTGAAGGTCCGACAGCATTGGTCGCAGACTCAGATTTCGTCGGTAGTCCGCATCCAAAGAGGCATACAATCGACCGGCTTCGTCGACGGTTTCCTTCATCAGGTTTGCGAGCGCACGCTTGTCGACTTTGTTATAGTCAACCGATCTGGCGGGCGGAACGGTGGGACGCGATCGAAGATCCTGAAGACTTCCAATCTCTCCGGCTGGCAGTCGTCGATTCAAATCATTGAAATCGGCTTCCGTGCGGCTAATGCGACTTGTTTGAGCCATCGCGGATGAAGCAATGGTCACAGTGAGCAGCGCGGTCACTATCGCGCGGCCAAATTCCGGAGTTCGCATGGCGGGTTCCTTTCCCAAGTGGTCCTGTTCCGATTCGGTGTGTCAGCAGGCAGACACTCCCTGGCCCCCGACGGAATTCACATATCGCCCGCGATCCCGCCGTCCTCTGACGCGCAGAGTCTATGTGAGAAACCGTTTTTTGTGGAACAGCAGTTTTTGCAGGTTGAGGATTAGACGGACAGCCTTAACGGTGAACAATGATTGGCTGGCGATTTAGTCAAAGAGAAGCCTGTGGAGACTTCACGGCGCCCCGCAACCTTAACTCTGCCAGATTCTCCCGGGTTGCCTTCTCTCGCAACCGCTCAACAAAGGCACATACCTCTGGACGGTTCCGACGAGCAGTCGGCACACCAAAATCATAGTGTTCATCCTGTTAATCGGGTTCCTCCTGATAATCGTGACGAATCCATCCGCCCGACTAAACGTGGTGACTGATCCGGATCCCTTGGCTATCGGAAAGGCCGAGTGCCTCAAGTCGGTCTTCACGAGTCCAACCAACAGAGACTCTGGGCGACCACGATTCAGGCTAACTTCGAAAGGTCTCCCACGAAGAAACAGCCTCAATTCATACCGTGCGGAAAACAGCTCAAATTTGCTATTCGACTAATGGCGATGTGCTACGAAGTCTGAAACAAATCAATCACGGCACCTTCCTGATGACCAACCGCGATGATTGATCGGCCATCTGCGGTGAGCTCGAAATCATGAATATGCATCGGAGCACGATCCTGAGCGAGCACCTTGCCGTCAGTCATATTCCAGACACTCACAAAGCCACTGTTGTCACCACCGGCCGAAACCAGCCACGCATCACCCGGACCGAAGTGCAGAGACTCCACGAGCCCCTTGTGCTTATTGTCTTCAATTTCCAGACGTCGCTCTTTCGTTTGCCAGTTGAAGACTTCGATGCGAGCCGCGCCTTCCAGATGATCGATGTTGCCGACCTTCCCCATGCCTCCGACCGCCAATTGTGTTGAGTCGTTTGAGAATGCCAGGGAGCGAACTCCACCGATCGAATGGCGGCGAGCTGTTGGATCCCACGTGTACATCACGGGGGTTTCCAGCATCGCAGCAATCTGGCCATTGCTGACGTCACGGACAAGAACTCGTCCGGTTCGATCACCGGTCGCCAGCCATTTGCCATCCGGCGAATACGCTGTGGCATACAACATGGAAGGGAAACCATGCGGAGTCCTGGTTTCATAATCTCCCCAGGTCGCCAGACATTCTCCCGTTGCCGCATCCCACAACTTTGTTTTCATGTCGTCGCCCACACTGGCGATGCGACTCTGATCGGGACTGACAGCCAGCATTCTGATCCAGCGAGCATGCGCATCGCTGACTCGCCGAATCGTTTCACCCGTATCGGCATTCCACCAGATCAAAGAGCAGTCGTAGCCACCGGACACCAGCGTATCTCCGCATCGAACCAGTCCCATGACATAGCTGGAGTGACCATTGCCGGAGTGACCATTGCTGCCGATCAATGCTGGTTCCATTTTCTCTGCGGCCATGTCGACACGCACGATCGAAAAGTCAGATAGACCGGCATAGATCAATGACTTGTCAGGTCGCGATACCAGACACAAACCAATCGCTGGCAAAGAAAACTTCTTCTGGACTTTGATCCCATTGGGCAGCGAAGATACCGCCGACGCGAGGGCGTTCTCGGCCGCTGGGGACAGAGTCTCCGACGGAGTTGTTTCCTGGTTTATGAGAACCATTCCTTGCCTTCCTCTACATGACGGATCGTGGGCAAACTGCTCAACGGTTCGAAGCAGGTATATCAGTGATATCAGTGAGTGGGAACAAACAACGCTTTGCAGACCGATCTGCATCGGTGAAGCACTCTCTCAGGAGAATAGCCTGATGTTGGCAGCAAACGAGGTCAACCGTTCCTCGAGAGTAACAAGTACGCCGTGGCTTGCCAAATTGAGACCTGGCACGCAGCACGCACCCGACACGTGGAGGCTATATGGGATTTTCCGGTAACCATAGGAGCGGCCAGTCACCAAATCAACACTCGTACGTAAATTCATGCGACCATTAATACGGAGAAATTGATTGGCCAGCCTATGCGTTCCCATTGATCGATTTACCGGGCCGGATGCGGAAAAAAGTTCGTTAACGAATTCTTCAGAAGACTGGACTACGCTCCGGGAGCGGCTGACACAGCATGGTGATGTTGACTTTCCGCGACACACCGTGTCGCCAAAGAATGCACCGGAGGCAAAGAAGGTGGGTCAGCCCTTCTGC
>CAMAXD010000558.1 GCA_945861975.1 Candidatus Kuenenia stuttgartensis
CGTTTGAACCGCTGATTGCAAAGCACGGAATCCATCCACAAATCTGGATGATGTTTGGTGCTCCTCAGGAAGGAACCGAAGAGGAGAAGATCAAGGCCGCCTCAGAGGGCTTATTGCCGCTCGTCGAGAAGACTCGGAAATACAACCTCAAGCTGGCTCTTTACAACCATGGCGGCTGGAGCGGTGAGCCTCGAAATATGATCGCAGTCTGCGAGTATCTGCGGAAGAATCACAAGGCCGACCATGTTGGGATTGTTTACAACCTGCATCATGGTCACGAACACATTGCAGACTTCGCTGAGCAACTGACTTTGTTAAAACCATGGTTACTGTGTCTCAATCTGAATGGCATGAACGACAACGCACAACCCAAAATTCTTCCGATCGGACAGGGTCAACACGATGTGGAGATGATCGAGATGATTCGAAACTCAGGCTACACAGGACCAATCGGAATCATTGACCACCGCGAACAACTCGACGCAGAAGAAAGTCTGCAGCAGAATCTGACAGGAATGAAGGCTGTTCTGGAGAAGATTGGCGATACGAAGTCTGCGGAGACTTATTAGTCAAGCGGAAGAATCGAACTTACCAATGTACTGCTGAAATGCCGCGCAAGGAGTGCGGCACTTCGCACAGCGAGATGAGTACATTCTGTCGGCCGCGTGCCTGGACCTATTCCTGATGAATCGCGTCCAGGGGTTTTAAACGTCCGGCTCGGATGGCAGGCAGGACCGCGGAGAGCACGGAAAGCAGGACTCCTGCCGTCAGGTAAAGACCCAGTAGCGGGAAGTTGATGGCGAACTTCACACCATGCTCGATCACGCCCGCATAGGAAACAGTGATTAGCCAGGCCATCACAACTCCGATGATGGCCCCGGGCAACAAAGCAAGGCTGCCGAGCACAAACGCCTGAAACAGAAACATGCGGATGACCTGCGTGCGAGTCATCCCGACAACTCGAAGCAGTCCCAGATAACGAGTTTGCTCGATCACATTCATGGTCAACGTATTGACGATGGCAAAGCCGGCTATGACCAACGCCAGAATCAGAATCATCCACAAGCGATCCGTCAGCCCCAGAATCAGCGACTGAACCAACTCTTTGAGATCAGCATACGACTGATAGATCAAGCCATGCTTGCGGGAGAATTCCTGCAACTGTTCTCCGGTAGCGTTGGTCGCCGAGGCACTCGCTTTGATGCCGAAAATCTGTGCGGGCTGCACCGGAAACAGCTCGGCCGCAGCCGTTGCATCCATAATCACCATCAACCCACCGGCGGTGTATTCTCGCACGACACCGGCTACGGGCAGAACATGGCTGATCCCTCCGATCTCCAGACGAATTTTTCCGCCCGACTGCACCCCAAGCCGCTGCGCAAGAACGCTGCCAACCACGGCTTCCCCTGCCATCATCTTCGCCCTCAGCCCGGAATACTGCCCCTCAACAAGATCCACTGGCAGTGGCTCCAGCCCCGTCAAATCACGGGACATTAATGTCGCAGAAATACCGTCGATTGAGGCGAGTGAAAAAGCCACGGGGTCGATGGATTCCACTCCCGGAATCGCACGAACTTCTGCTGCCAGCTCTGGCGACAGAGGTTCAGCTTCGGACATGTCCACACGCGGCTTGCTGGCTCGCAGCAGATAGTTGGCGGTGAGTGTTCGATCCAGCCACGACTGGACATCCTGAGTGATCGCCAAAGTGGTGTTGCCCACACTGATACTGGTCCCCGACACAATAAACATGACCGAGATCGTCAACGAGGTCCTGCCAAAATTGTCCAGCAGTTGGCGATGTCCAAGCTGGGCTTCTACCGGGTACGCTTTACCGATAAAAAAATAGAGAGCCGCGGCAATGGGTCTGATCAGCCCCGGCAGAAAGACGACACCCGCAATCTGCACCAAAGCAATGCCCAGGATCGAAGTCACATCCGGCATCATCTTCCTGGCCGAGCAGGCAAACATGGCCAGAGCTGTTACCAGCAGTATTGACCCCCACAGCATCGTGCGTCGAACAGGAAACTCGCGATGCGGTGCCGAGTTGGATTTCAGAACGGCCAGCGGCCTTTGTTCACACGCCATACGAGTCGGATACCAAACCGCAATCAATGTCACGATCGGACCAAAGATCAGTCCGGCAATGATTGCCAGAGGCTGGATTGGAATCGTCAGCTGACGATCGAATCCATAGATGCCATCCATTCCATTTGATATCGCCGCGCTGCCAAGCACGCCGAAGATGATTCCCGCCAATGTGCCGATGCTGCCCAGCACAAACGCTTCACGATACATCGACGCTCCGACCTGCTTGGTCGTGGCTCCCACAATTCGGATCAGAGCTGTCTGTTTACGTCGTTCAGTGACTGAAATCTGAAAAGTGTTGATGACAATGAAGACTGCCGCCACGACTGACAACAAAGCCGCAACATTCAAGCCGATGTTGATAATGGCTTCCGTCGGGCGTGTCATATCGGCCGCCGAAGCGGGCTTATTCAAGACCAGCGGAGGCTGCAGAGTTCTTTGAATCACGTCCGCAAGTTCGTCAGCATCAGTCTCCGGCTTCAACAGAACCCGCAGCGAAGTCGCTTTCCCAGGAGCCTTACCGAGCCTGGCCGCATCGGCAATGGGCATGAAGATCGATGCCGTCTCTTCCACAGCGGCCATCTTTTCGAACTTCAGGATTCCAGTCACCTGCTTCGACAGCAGCCAGGGAAGTCCACGAGCGCCGATCCTGATCTCATCACCCACTTTCGCGTGTAGATGCTCCGCAACGCTTTCCTCAAGACACACTTCGTTCGCTGTCTTCGGAACCTGTCCGGAGACCAGCATAAACTCTTTGCCTCCCAGATAGTCTTCAAGATTCGCACCAAGGGCGATGCCACGTGCTTCTTCGTTTCCCAGGAGAATCTTAGTGAAGACTCGAAAGATCGGAATCGTTTTCTGCACCCCTGCCAACTGACTCAGTTCCGGCAGATCATTAAGCGGAAAAGCGGACTTATCGTTGGTCACAATCTCCAGAGACTCTCGCTCCCCCAGCATTTCCTGCATCGCATCCAACTGCACGCGTGTCGCTGCGATCGCCTGCAACACGGCGACAACAGAGGCGACTCCACCGGCGATGCTGAGGACAGTCAATAGTGTTCTCAGTGGACGCAG
>CAMAXD010000559.1 GCA_945861975.1 Candidatus Kuenenia stuttgartensis
AACTTTTTATTAACACTCAATTGCGCGTGATAACCAGATATTGAACGGCAATCAACCTGTGGTTCAGGTCATTGTCGAATAGAACGCGCTTTTCTGGAGTATTCCAATATTGACTTGTTGTTCCGGGCGATCATGATATTCCTTTGGCGTAAGGGTGTCAAGTTTGTCTTTCCCCTGGAGTGTTCAATGTCGGTTCGGAAGTTTGCGGCGGCGGTTGAATCAGCAGGGTTGAAGGAGTCAGAAACGAAGTGGTTTCCTCGTTGGTTCGAACGATATGCAAAATGGACCGGGCAGCTCGATGCTGTCACGATCGAAATTCGAGTGGAACCCTTACTTCAGCTTTTGCGATCACTTCGCGACTCAGGGAAAAAAGCTTTCACTCGATTGCAATTGGTCCGGTCGCTGGAGTTCTATCAAAAATCTGTGAGCGGAACCTCTGAGCCGGATCTTTCCCCGTTCCGTACAAAACTCGAGGAACTGGCGGCTCGCGAGGATTCGTCTGAGCGATCTCCTCGGAACCACATTCAAAAATCCGACTCAAGCCACATCGAGGTGAATGATGACAAAATGCTGGTGGGACAAATCGATCCCAATGAGCCGCCCCTGCTGCAGGCGATGCGGAAGCAGATGCGTCGACGGCACTACGCTGCTCGCAGCGAGCGGTCTTATACCGGTTGGGCCTGTCGGTTTGCTCAATTCGTCGGCGGTTGGGAAAAGATTTCATCCGGTGTGACGGAGCTGGAACTGAAAGAATTTCTGAGCGATCTTGCTGTGCGTGGAAAGGTCGCGGCCAGTACTCAGAATCAGGCGTTCAACGCGCTGCTGTTCTTGTTTCGCGATGTATTGCAACGCGAATTCTCCTATCTCGATTCAGAACGAGCGAAGAAGCCTGAACGAGTGCCGGTCGTTTTGTCACAGACAGAGGTCACGACTGTGTTGCGGCACATGCGTGGAGTGCCGTTGTTGTTTGGTCAACTTCTCTACGGTGGCGGGCTTCGTCACTATGAAGGTTTACGACTGCGAGTGAAAGACGTGGATCTCGATCGGCGACAGCTGGTTATTCGAGATGGCAAGGGGGCGAAGGATCGAGTGACGTTGCTTCCGGACGCAGCAATCCCAGCTTTGAGGCTGCAACTGGAATTGGTTGCGCAAACTCATTCTCAGGATGTGTCCGAAGGCTTCGGTTCCGTTTGGCTGCCTTACGCGATGGCTCGCAAGGCTCCGAATGCCGCCGCGCAATTGGAATGGCAGTTTGTTTTTCCGGCGTCAAAGCTGTCGAAGGATCCTCATGACGGCACTGTCCACCGACATCACATGCATGAGTCTGTGTTTCAGCACGCTTTGAGTCGAGCGACAAAGTTGGCGGGCCTGACGAAACGAGTGACTCCGCATACATTGCGCCATAGCTTCGCGACTCATCTGCTGGAGGCCGGGTCGGATATTCGCACGGTGCAGGAGTTGTTGGGGCATGCTGATGTGAGTACGACGATGATTTATACTCATGTGTTGCAGAAGGGACCGTTGGGGGTGAAAAGTCCGCTGGATCGGCTTTAGCCGGGTGAAGGGAATGATTATTGGAATTTTGAGATTTGAGATTTCAAAATGGATGGCCAGGCGAGCGGTTGGGCGTCAGCCCTCCGTGTCCTTTCCTGTCTGTTTTCTATGACTTCACCATCGCGAAAAATCGCAGAGACACGGATAGCTGACGCTCTACCGCTCGCCGGGGGGCCACTTGAGGCGAGGGGAAATGATTATTGATTATTGGAGATTGGAAATTGCAAATTTGAAAGACAAGTTGTGGGCGTGACACCGATCCCTCGCTTACGCGTCGGGTTGTGATGCAGGAAATTCATTTCGGGACTGGTCCTCAGGCGAACGGCCGGAAAAAACGGGCTCCGCGCGAAATGAAGTGCGCATGGCTTCACATCAGATTGCGAGCCTTGATGCTCAGATACTCGTTGATCAATCTCTCGGTTAGCAGATCCGGAGGTGTGTCGATCAGCATGATGCCGGCTTCGCGAAGTGAAGCGGCTTCGTGTGACTGGCCAGTTAAAACCTGAGCTGCTGCGGCCGTGTGATAGGCATCCAGATCAGACTCGGGAATTCTATCCGCCATTTGGCGCAAACCGACGTCCTGCAGCAGGACACACAGAGGCAGGTAGGGCAGTGATCGCAGTTTAAGACTCTCGCCAATCACGCGCAACTGCAGTTCATCAGTCACAAAGGTAATCAGAACAATCAGAGCACGTTTTCGCTGGACCGTTGTCAGATACTCCAGCGCAAGGCTGTAGTCGGAGACGTTCTGCGATGCCTGAATGTCGTAGGTGGATCTCAGGATCGATTGAATCCCCGGTTTGCCTCGCACCGGACGGATGAATCGTTCGATCTTGTTGGAGAATGCCAGCAGAGAAACGTTATCCCCCTGCCCCAACGCAATGTAGCTAAGCATGATGGCGGAGTTCAGCGCGCGGTCGAGATAGGAGATGCCATCCGTTTCGTTTCTCATAAAGCGACCGCAGTCGACCATGATCACAATATTCTGATTGCGTTCAACATTGAATTCTCGGCTGATGAGTTGTCGTTGTCGGGCGGTCGCCTTCCAGTCAATCTGGCGGATTTCGTCGCCGTAACGGAATTCTCGCAGTCGTTCGAATTCTCGGCCCTGCCCCGGCATACGCACCATGCGCACGCCGATTTCGGACAGACGATTCTGGCGAGCCATCAGCTCATAGCGATAGACAGCTCGAATGTCCGGATAGATGCGAATGGCTGTGGGAAGGGGGCGAATCTGATGACGCGTCCACAATCCCAGTCGAGTTGGAAACCGCAGGTGTACCGCTGGCATTTCCGATGCCCCGCGACGGCTGGGCTTTACTGAATAGTGAATCGTCTCTTCTTTTCCAGGGCCGACTGTCACCGATTGCGGCAGTCGATCGACTTCGCAAAGTGGTCCCGGATCATCATGCAGAGTCAGCGCCAGAGTCAGTCCGGTGCGATTGCGAACAGTCAAAGTCGCTGGATTGGAGGCACCGACACTCAGGACTTCAGAAATCTCCCGATGGATAGCGACATCGTTAGGGCTGGGGCTGATCAGCAGGTCAACGCAGGCCACTGCAACCAGAACCAGGTTCAGGAGCAAAGC
>CAMAXD010000560.1 GCA_945861975.1 Candidatus Kuenenia stuttgartensis
ATTTCGCGACGGGGAGGCCGAATATAAAGCGGGTGCGTATGAACTCGTGGTGGAGTATTTCGAGTACCACGGACAGGAAGAACTGGCGGTCGAAATTGAAGGCCCGGAGTTGCCTCGACAGCCTCTCGCAGGACTGGTCACTCTGACAATAGAACCTCGCGCCGCGGAAACCGCTGCCGTGCCGGCCGCTTCTCCGGAGCTGGTCGAGAAAGGTCGACAGACGTTTCAGTCTCTGGGCTGTGCGGCCTGCCATCAGCATGGCGATGGAGATAAGAAATTGGCCTGGACCGGGAAAGCTCCTGTGTTTACAGCCATGAGAACATCCGGTGGCTGCCTCGCGGAAAAGCCAGCGGACAACATTCCGGCGTTTGCTCTCACGGAACAGCAGAGAACCGATATCACAGCCGCTCTGGAGGCCGCTCGGCTATCACCCGACGCTGGCAAATCATCAAACGATCCTGCTCTGGCCAGCAAAGCCATTCATGACACGTTGCTGACGCTGAATTGCTATGCCTGCCACACCCGAGGTTCGCTGGGAGGTGTTTCTGAGCCGATGAATCACTTGTTTGTGGGACGCATTCCCGAGATGGGCGACGAAGGACGAATTCCCCCATCCCTGGATGGCGCGGGGGATAAGCTGAATGAGAACTGGCTGAAAACGATTCTAAACGAAGGGGCCAAGGATCGGCCTTACATGGCCACTCGTATGCCCAGGTTCGGAGCCGGCCAAACGGGCTCGCTGGTCACCTTATTTGCTTCGACTGATGCTCTCGGCGAAGACAGGCCTGTCACGTTTCCTGAGGCAGAGCATCGGATCAAAGCCGATGCGCGGCTGATGATTGGCGATCAGGCTTTGTCCTGCATTAAGTGCCACACGTTCGATCAGTATGCCGCGACCGGTATTCAGTCTTTGGATATGACAACGATGACTCGCCGCCTGCGTCGGGAGTGGTTTCATCGGTATCTGCTGGATCCACAGAAGTATCGCAGTGGCACTCGAATGCCGGCTGCCTGGCCCAAGGGACGCTCGGTCGTACCGCATATTCTGAATGGTGATTCGGATGTGCAGATTGAAGCCATCTGGACATATCTTCTGGATGGCACGAACGCCAAGGTGCCCAGCGGACTGCAGCGGGAAGCGATCGAACTCATGCCTGGCGATCGTCCGATTATCTATCGCAACTTTCTGGAAGGCCTGTCTCCTCGAGGCATCGCGGTGGGATTCGCTGCGAAGGCTCATTTTGCCTGGGACGCGGAACACATGACGCCGCGATTGATCTGGCACGGTGCCTTTATTGACGCATCAAAGCACTGGGTTGATCGTGGCCCCGGCAATCAAGTCCCACTGGGCGACCACGTGATGACACTTCCCGCCGGGCCGCCGCTGGCTTCGCTGGTATCGCTGGATGGCCCCTGGCCGGATGGAAATCCGCGTGACAACGGCTTCTCATTCAAAGGCTACTCTTTGAACAAAGAGGGCGTCCCGACTTTCAAGTACCGCTGGAATGAAGCAACTGTGACCGACACGATCCTTCCGTTCGAGACCAGTCCGGATAACGGGCTGCAAAGAACCGTTGCCATCTCGCCCGAAAACAAACTGGAAAATGCGTGGCTGCGAATCGCCAGCGGCCAAAACGCTGAAGAGAGTGATGGCGCCGTCATCGTCGATGGCGTTCGCTTTCAGATTGAGGGCAAAGAGCCGGTCGTGCGGACCATCAATAATCGCCGGGAGCTGTTAATCCCGATGACGGTCAACGCTGGCGAAACAGCGACTGTCCGGATCATCATGACCTGGTAACTCTCTTGCTCTGGTATTTCAGTTTCCTACAAGTATCGCCACCGCCCACCGCGCTCAGGTTTTCACCATGAAACAGTTCCTGTTTACCTGCCTTGCTGCTGTCTTCCTGCAGGCCATTGTTGTTGCTCAGACAACTGTCCCCACCGAGGACGACTATTTCCCATTAGCTCGCTTCACGATTCCAAAAGGGATCGTGCTGGAAGCTGGCGCAATTGAACCGCTCCCCGATGGTACATTGGCTGTTTCAACTCGCCGCGGTGACATCTATCGCGTCACGAATCCTTTGGACGAAGATCCGACCAAAGCCACCTACGAATTGTTTGCTCAGGGCCTTCATGAAGTGCTGGGGCTGACGTTCAAAGACGGCTGGCTCTACGCCACTCAGCGTGGAGAAGTGACTCGGCTGCGTGATACGGATGATGATGGTCTGGCTGATGAAATCGAAACCTTCAGCGACAACTGGGGCATCAACGGTGACTATCACGAGTATGCCTTTGGTTCACCGTTCGACAAGGACGGGAACATGTGGGTCGTGCTGTGTCTGACGGGTTCGTTTGGCAGCGACTGCCCATGGCGAGGCTGGGCGGTCCGGATCGATCCGAACGGAAAAATGATTCCGACGTGCAGCGGAATTCGCTCGCCCGGTGGCATCGCCTTTAACGCCGAAGGCGACGTCTTCTACACAGACAATCAGGGCCCGTGGAATGGCACAAGTAGCCTGAAATGGCTGCGTCCCGGTTCGTTTCAGGGACATCCCGGAGGCAATCGCTGGTTCTCAAAGACCGAAGGCGGGGCGAAGTCGGCTCCGAAGGAACCCGAAAGCGGCAGCCGTATCGTCGTGGAAGCGGACAAGATTCCGGAGTATGAGCCACCCGTCATCCTGTTCCCCTATCAGAAGATGGGCCAAAGCGCGAGTGGGATTGCATGTGATGTGAGCGGTGGAAAATTCGGTCCGTTCCAGAATCAGATGTTCGTGGGCGACGTGACACATAGCACCGTGATGCGATGCTTCATCGAGAAAGTCGATGGGCACTATCAGGGGGCTTGCTTCCCGTTTCGCGAAGGCATCGGCTCAGGCACACTGGCTCTGCGAATGATGGACGATGGTTCGATGTTCGTCGGTGGCACAAATCGTGGCTGGGGCTCTCGCGGAACGAAACCGTTCTCGCTCGAGCGCCTGCGCTGGACCGGAAAGGTGCCGTTTGAGATCCACGAGATGCGTGCCAAGCCGGACGGTTTCGAGCTGACGTTTACTGAACCTGTTGACGCCGAGATTGCTCGCAAGCCGGACACATGGAAGCTGCAGACCTACAGCTACATCTTTCAGTCGTC
>CAMAXD010000561.1 GCA_945861975.1 Candidatus Kuenenia stuttgartensis
GAAGTCTCCGTTAATTGGCAATCGCTCGCCGTAAAAAACCAAACCAGCACAACTCAACATCCACCATAAACCAAAAACGACACCAACCAGGATGACCAGACATCCAACAGATTTCGGCAGTCCATTCCGAATCAAACGGCCAGCATCGGACTCGTAACCAACGGCTCGTTTGATTTTTCTTTTTTCATTGCCCCACCAGCGAAACGGTTTCAGGAGTGCCGTGATACCAAGCTGTTTATTCATTCGCTTTTTGGCCGCAGTGATTCCAAGGATGGTTTTCCAAGATGGACGGCGATAGCGGAAGAATTTCATGGGGAAGATGCTCCTATCGCCCGCAGATACCGCTCCGCTGACCGTTGGACTGCTGCCTTGCCGTCAGTTTCGATCACCAAATCCCAGAAGGCCCCGTAAACCCGCTCGTATGGGAACGGCTCCACAGCTTTGACGATCTTTTGAATCGCTGGAGCCGAAAGGGGGATGAAATTTGGATAACTGTACATGAAACTGACATGCCGTCGATCCTGTACGACCTGAAGAATATCACCAGTAAGCAATGCCCCTTTGCCTGCAGCACCAGAGGCCCAATGCAGCACCGTGCCGCCGTCGAAATGCCCGCCGCAACGGATTAAGGTCACTCCCTCAAGCAGTTCTCTGATTTCCCCATCCCAAAACACGACGGAATTATCGGGGCGCATCACCCAGTGCCGGTCGGCAGCATGAAGATAAATCGGGACGCCGCCAAAAGCCCGGCTCCACTCGACCATGCTGGAATAGTAATGAGGATGGGAAATGGCGATTGCTGAAATCCCGCCTATCGCCTTAATCACCTCCACCACGGCTTCATCGAGCAGCGGGAGGCAGTCCCATAGCACATTGCCTTTCGGGGTACGCAGGAACAAGGCACGTTGTCCGATGGCGAACTGCGGGTCGATGCCGATTCCAATCAGTCCAGGCTCTTTGGCTTTCAGGGAGTTTCGATGGGTTATTCGCAGTTTCTCCAGCGTTGTCCACTGCTGCCCGGTTTTCTTGACGTACTGGCGTTCTTCTTCGCAGATGCAGCAGGCAGTGGGTGGTTGGTCACATTCGGCGTATTGGGTTCCGCAGGTAGTGCAGATGAAAAATGGCATGAGGGTTCATTTCGTGAGTGCAAGGCTGTTTGCCGTATCCTTTACCCGATCCCCAACTCGGTAGCGACCGCCAGCACCTTTTTTGCTGCATCATTGCGGGACATGCGACGAGTCTCCTTCAGAAACTGGATCGCCTTCTCCTGTGCGCCCGTTCTTACCAGCCCGTACAGCGTCATCTCCCATTGCGAATCGACCCCAGGAGCGACAGGGTTCAGCCATTCGACACGAACTTTGCCTTCCGGGATGCCGCAGGTCAATAACCGACAAGGTCAAGACCATCACGACGACAACAGCGATACGGAATGGATCTTCGGAAGTCATTGTTGTTGCGATCTGTGATATTCAGCCAGCCACAGCGTCAATTCTTTCAGATCCTCTTCATTCATTCCGGCTACCAGCTCCTGACGATGAATATCATGAACTGCCAGAATGTGGTGCTCATGAAAGATGATCTCTGAACCTTGATTCAGGCCGTGAAGCCGAGCTTCAGCGAGTGGATTATCCACAACGGCTCGGAAGAAGGTGCCAGATCGTTCAGTAACTTTCGCCCAGAAATCTTCGCCCCAGCCTCTGGATGGAATGTTTTGCTTTGGAAGCGGCAGCAGCGACGCTGGATGATCGTGTCGCAGGATGGGTTTCGAGAGTTGTCCATTGCAGGATGGACAGGTGCATGTCGCAACATCGTCTGCGTGAACAGAGAATCTCGGCGAGTCGATTCGAAGCTCAACGAACTGGCCTGGGCGTACCTGTCGCTTGATGACATCAGGCGGAATCTGGAAGTTTTCAGGGTTCTCTGAATGCATGAGAACACCATTCACCAACTGATATTCGTTGGCGAACTGATGCGAGTCGAATTGTTGATTTAATGATGGCATCAAAGGTAGCGTAGAGAGACATTCTGATTCGACGTGGGCTGCTAATTCATTCCTCGTCCAATTCGTCTGGATCAATTCCATAACTGCGGAGCTTGTCCTTCATTTCATCGGTCAGGTCACCCCCGGAAGTCAGAGCAGACTTCAGTTTGTCATAACTCAGTTTCAGCCTCTTATTCATTTGCACTGTTTGATAGGCCAATGCCGCATCACTGATGGCCATGCTTTCCTCCGATTCTGGAGGAAATTGGCTTGCAACTGATTCCAGAATACTGCACACCCTGAACATGTCCGCTTCAATGGACGCTAGACTCGGTATGCTCTGTGGCTCTGTGGAATTCTTGTCCATTCAAGTCCTTTCGTAATACCTTCTTGGGTCGCCACGACCTGTCGCTACCGACACCGCCACACCAGTCTCTTCGAGAGCAAACATTGCATACCGATTCTATCGGAATCGTCATGTCTTTGCTTTCCTGAAGATCACAATCGTCACCGCCATCTTGACAGCGATCTTACTGAGTTCATCGAGCATCAACGCCTTCGCCTGATCTTGATTGAAGCCACCAGACCCAGCACCAATCAACGGGAATGCAATGGACTGGAATCCATTTTTGTGGGCGATTTTGATGGCATTCTGAACGCAATCCCGGATGGAACGTTCCGAGGCACGCCAGAGCATGTTGATCCCGGCAACATGAATAATGCCCTTGAATGGCAGCTTTCCTGCAGTAGTCAACACCGCCCCACCGAGGGGAAGTGCACCGTGCTTAGCGATTTCCCTGAATGGAGCCTTGCCTGCTCGACGTTTGATTGCTCCCGAAACGCCTTGAGGCAGCAGCAGCCACCACGGAATGATGTTGCGGTTCCAGGCGTTGACGATCACTTCCACATCTTGATCGAGCATATCGCCTTCAACGATCTCCACGACAGGCCGTTGTTGGATTTGTGCATTTACATGAACCGAGCATTCAGAACAAACAAACGTGTAAATGGGGGTGTTCTGTGAATTATGTCGGGAGTACGGAACGGTTTCGAGCATCCACTCGCACACGGCGAGCGGAACCAATTCTTGTTTCCCGCATGTTGGGCATTCAAAGATTGGCACGGTTGCCCCCTCCG
>CAMAXD010000562.1 GCA_945861975.1 Candidatus Kuenenia stuttgartensis
GTTATGTCTTCGGGGCTGGCTCCCCATCTGGCTGTTTTGCTGGATTATCATTCCGCTACCATTTGGAATGGATGAGGACTTAATTGTGCGGCTGCGGGGTTTCACGACTCGCATGAGCAGTGCAGTGCTGGACCAGATCAGCTTGTTGCACAACAGTTATGCTAATGTGATCGAACTTCCCGGCAAGCCTCTATTTATTGCCGACGCCTGCAGTGGGATTCACTCATTGTATGTGCTGATGGCTACTGCGTTGTTTATCAGTGCATGGGGACGACGATCATTCGTTCATTCAGTCCTGCTTTTGGGGTCCACGTTCGGACTGGTGTTGGTGGAGAATGTCTCACGAATCGTTTGCGTGGCAGTCGCTTGGGACAATGGCCGAGACTGGAGCGAGGGAACAAGTCACGAGATTCTTGGAATTGTTCTGTTCGTCTTTTCACTGCTTCTGATCATTACCACAGATCAATTGCTGCAGTTTTTCTTCCCCGCGAATGCGCCCGGACTGATGCAGCGAATTGCCCTGCTTCGTGAGGGGCAGGGGGCGGGCAGCAAATATACGGATATGTCTCGCAAGAAGCCACCAGTGGCGGCAAGTCCAATTTTGCTCGCGATCCCAGCCTGGCTGGTCTTTGCGTTTCCCGCCCTGCTTGTGCTGCAGTTGTTTCGGCTGCCGGATTCACTTCCCAACGTCCTGGCGGTCATGAATGACAGCTTCGATTTGCCCGATTTGGGTAAGGATGCCCTGCCTGAACAACTGGCGGGATTCTCAAGAGAGAACTACAGCAAAGTGGCTCGAGTTCCTCAGGACCCGTTTGGACAGGGAAGTCAGCAATGGGAGTACCTCAAGGGTGACATCTCATGCCTGATGTCGGTTGACTATCCTTACGAAGCGGCGCATGACCTTTCTGTCTGCTACACCAACATTGGATGGAATGTCAAAGGTCGTGAACTCACGACTCTTGCGGCCTCGGCCACTGCAGCGGAAGAGCCGCTGGCAGAAGTTCAGCTCGAACGGAAGCTCTACGGAAATGCGCTCCTGCTCTTCAATCATGCCCGCCTCGACGGGAAGACGGTCGTGTTGTTCAAGGACGAAATCCCCGGTGGAGCGGTTGACGAGCGAGCCTCGCGGAGATGGAAATCATTTCTCACGCAGGACAAAGCGGAGAAGCCAGTTAAGCCCGAAGACCAGCGAGGTACTTACCTTCAGTTTCAGCTCTTTGTGCGGCTACCGCGAGAGCTGTCAGAAGATGAGAAGGTGCAACTGAAACAGTTGTTTCACGAGGCGAAAGATTTGTTATCGCAGCAGGTCAAATCGCAATCTTCAAAGTAACAGGGTCCCGGTCAGCAATCGTTGCCATGTTTTCTAGAGTCTGCCAGCGGCCTGGCCTGGAGTTGTATTTCAAATGAGAGCCATGTTTCAGAAAGTGCCAGACTGGTTTGCTCGCCGGTTCCGTCGCTTCGCCAATGTTCTGCCCAACGCATTTCAGTACCACTTGTATGAAACGGTTATGCCGTTCTTCAAGGGGGTGTTCGGGTTCTTGCTGATACCGATCGTGATGCCGATCAAGCTGCTGTTTTCGGCTGTCTACCTGTTTGGGCCGTGGTGGGGAAGCTCTCAGGTTCGACATCTGCTGTATGGGCTCCCATCCGTTCTGGTGCTGGCACTCGTGATTTACATTCTGACCATGGCAAAAATAAACTTGGGCGCGGGAAAACGGTCCGAAAAGTATATCACCGCAGCAACCTCGGCCGTGAAACGCTCAGAGTGGAAAGAAGCAAAACTCTACTATCAGCGAGCGATCGACATGGGGATCTCGACCCCTGCAGTGCGATTCGAACTCGCGAGAGTGGCCGAGAAGACAAACGATATCCCGCTCCTGATTGGGACGATGCAGTCATTGGCTCCGGCCGATAAGGCGGTCTTTGCTCCAGCCCATCTCTGGCAAGCCGTCCGTTTGCTTTCTGGCAACGATGTCACTGTAGAAGTCGCCGGAGAGGCCGAGCAACACCTGAAACTCGCCCTTGAGCTCGAGCCTGAAACCACGATGGCCCATGCACTCCTGGGAGATCTCTATTTTCAGGAAGGTCTACTCCCGTCGGCGATCTACCATCTTCTTCAAACCGACAGAAAATCGGCGCATTACCGTTTGTTGTTGGCCAAGGCCTTGGTGGCGTCGGGTAATGTTGATCGTGCCAAAAGCGTGGCTGGTGAATTGCTCCCTGCAGCAAAAGAACTATCAGAAGTTGAGCCCCGGAACGTGCAGGCACGGCTGGATTACGCAGAGGCGACAGTCTTTTCGGGAGATTTTGAAAAAGCGGCCGATATCCTTCAAGAAGGGCTACAGATCGCAGACGACGGCAAGCTTCGTGAAGCCATCACGATGGTCCTGATTCAGTGGTCAGATACGCTGATCGACAAGTCACCAGAGAATCGAGAACAGGCGTTTCAATTGCTGGCGGCAGGGTTCCAATATGCCCCAAACGAAGTGATCCTGTTTGACCGAGTGGTAAAGATCCTGAAAGCCAATGACGCCGCTTCGTCCGATGCGGAGAAGTTTCTTGTGGAGAACATTGCCACAGGGCGGGCCGTTGGTTTAAGTCATTTCATTTTGGGCACCTACCTCTACGAGGCGAAGCGAGAAAACGGTGGTTTTCATCTGATTCAGGCGTTTCAATTGCTGTCGAATGGGGCGATCGTCGCCAACAATTACTCGTGGTATCTGATGAAGTCGGATCCTCCGAATTTGGACCAGGCACTCAACGTCATCAACGAAGTCGTGAAGAATTTTCCCGACAATCCGGAATTCAGGGATACAAAAGGCCATGTGCTGATGGCCATGGAGCGTTGGCAGGAGGCGATCGTGGAATTTGAAGCGACGCTGGAGCCGTTGGGAAATCGCGTCGCCTCCCACGAAGCCCTTGAAAATGCCTACGAAAAGCTGGGGAATACTGAAATTGCTGAGCGTCATCGTTCGATCGTTGCAACGCTCAGGAAGCGTCAAGAAACAGCAAATTGAGCAGGCCGTTCAAATCGACCAATTACGGGGTATCCGGAATTTTGGAAGAAACTTACTAAGTTACGTGTTTTGAACATTGCGTTGCCTTGCTGCAACGC
>CAMAXD010000563.1 GCA_945861975.1 Candidatus Kuenenia stuttgartensis
GGCCATCCTTATCCACGAGTGCGAACAGTTCTTGTCCCAACGCTTCAATATTGGCTTCGTCGAGGATCTTCTTTTCCAACAGACGAGCGACAGTAACTCCACTGATTTCGTCAATATCGATGCGACGATCCGGCTTTGACATGACTGACCTCTGAGTGGCCCTTGGGGGGGGGGTGTTCGGCAAGGATTCTCTGTGAAAGGCTTTTGAATTCCTCTATATTGCGCCCGATCATTACCCCCCTGAACCGCGCTGTCAAGCGTTGATGTCGTGAGTTCCCGAGGTTCAATTGGCTCGGATGGTAAAACCCCGCAAGTTCGACAGAGACTTCGGGGCTCGGCGGTGGTCACGGAGGTTTTTGCGGAAGACGGTGATTATACCTGCCCGATGGCCTTTGGCATCAGACTCAACCGGTTCGTCTGGTTGACCACGTCGAACAACGGGCCTACAGTTGCAAAACGCCGGATGCATTCCGGAAAACCCGTGCTTTTGACGAGCACAGCACTCTCTCACTGGTAACAGAGCTATGGCTGGTCCTCAGGAACCCATGTCCGAAAAGAATGCGTCTGGCCCCGGAAAGCCGGGAAAAAGTAGTCGCAAGGATAAGGGGCAAGGGCAATCGAACAGTGGGTTCTGGTATTTGCTGGTAATCGGGATTCTCGCCGCTGTTTTCATCACCGTGGCGGGCCGAGGAACTGGTGGAGAAGAAATATCGTACAGCGAATTCCTGAATCGACTTGAAACCGGGACTTTGAACAAGGATTGCATGTTCGAGGTTTCGATGGGGTCATCCGCCATCTATTGGCAGGATAAGGCGGCCGACGATATTCTTAAGGGAAAGGTCACCTCAGTGAAGCGTTTTTATACGCCACTGACCTGGATCACCGAGAACAATCGCGCGAAGCTGGAGGATCTGCTCCATTCAAAAGCAGTAGTTCTGAATTCTGCCAAGCCGCCGTCCGAACTGACGTCGATGATCCCGATGCTTCTGGTGACAGCCTTGTTCATTCTGGGCTTCATTTTCGTACTGCGTCGAGTTGGCGGGGCTGGCTCGGCGATGTCCTTCGGACGCAGTCGCGGTCGACTCTATGCACAGGAAGACGTCAACGTCACGTTCAATGATGTCGCCGGGATTGATGAAGCTGTTGAAGAACTCAAAGAAATCGTGGAGTTCCTGAAGACTCCTCAAAAGTATCAGGCGTTAGGTGGACGAATTCCGCGTGGTGTGCTGCTGGTAGGGCCTCCTGGTACCGGCAAGACGATGCTGGCGAAGGCTGTTGCTGGCGAAGCCGGCGTGCCGTTCTTCGGACTCTCCGGTTCGGACTTTGTGGAAATGTATGTGGGCGTTGGTGCTGCACGTGTCCGCGATATGTTCCAGCAGGCACTGCAACGAGCTCCCGCAATTATTTTCATCGACGAACTTGATGCGCTGGGTAAAGTGCGTGGCAGTGGTGCTCCCGGTGGTCACGATGAACGCGAACAGACTTTGAATGCGTTACTTGTAGAGATGGACGGGTTCAGCACGGATCAGAGCGTTATCGTGATGGGAGCGACAAACCGCCCGGAAACGCTGGATCCGGCGTTGATGCGTCCAGGACGATTCGATCGCCATGTGCTGGTTGATCGTCCCGACATAAAGGGACGTGAAGCGATCCTGAATGTGCACTCAAAACGCGTCAAGATGGCAGACGACGTTGATCTGAGACGGTTGGCTAAGCTCACTCCGGGCTTTGTCGGTGCAGATCTGGCGAACCTCGTGAATGAAGCGGCTCTGCTGTCGGCTCGTCGAGAAGACAAGCGGGTGACGATGAGGTCGTTTGAAGCGGGTATTGAACGAGTCATGGCCGGCCTCGAGAAAACTTCTCGCATCATCGTGGAAGACGTCAAGCGTCGCGTCGCCTGCCACGAATCCGGACATGCTCTTGTTGCGGCCAGTCTACCGCACACAGATCCAGTCCATAAGATTTCAATTATTCCTCGCGGCATGGGTGCTCTGGGATACATGCTGCAGCTTCCGGAAGATGACCGCGAACTGCTGACGCAGTCAGAACTGCAGAGCCGCATGGCTGTGCTGCTCGGGGGCATTTCCGCCGAACAACTGATTTACAATGAAACCTCAACCGGTGCTTCCAATGACCTGCAACGGGCCACGGATTTAGCTCGTCGCATGGTGACAGAATTTGGCATGAGCCCTCGCCTGGGACGAATGTATTACAGCGAAGCTCAGCGATCACCGTTTCTCGCCGGATCTGGTGGCATCGTTTCGGAATCGATTCACTCAGAAGCCACCCTGCGAGAAATCGACATTGAAGTGAAACGCCTGGTGGACGAAGCGTATCGGACTGCCCTCGACACATTGACGTCTCAACGGGAAACGCTTGAAAAACTGACGGCCGATTTGATTGAGATGGAAACAATGTCGGCCGAGCACATGCACAAAGTCATCGATGCGAATCGCAAAGGTCCCAAGCTGATGGCGATTGCCGGGGCGATTGTGGAACTTCCTGCTGATGCACGTGTTGAGGTTGAAGCTGCCAATGGAGAACTGGCAATACCGCCGCGAGAAATCGCTGAAGGGTAGCGGCCAACGCAGTTGAGAAACGTGCTGGTGCGGTGTCAGACCTAAAACGCAGGTTGGACATTCTTGTCCGACAAACCTGCGACGGGAAAGAATGCCCATCCTAAACCAAAATCAAGACTCGACGAACGCTATCGAGCTTCTGATCCCAGTTGATGATCTTCGATTTTCTTGTGCAGCGTGTTGCGGTTGATTCCGAGTCGTGTCGCTGTTCTGGTCTGCACGCCCTGGCTCTGACGCAGGACCTGCAGAATCAACTCTTTTTCTACGACGTTAATCACCTGATTGTAGACGTCGGTGCTTTCTTCGCCGACCTGCGCGAGACGTCGGCTGACAAGGTCCGTGCAGAGCGACTCAAGGTCTGCTGACGCTCGACGTCCAATCCGAACCGGCGCGAGACCTCGCACATGCGGAGGCAGCAGCTCGGCCATGATTTCGCCGCCCGTTGACAACACGAGTGCTCGTTCAATGTAGTTTTGCAATTCACGAACGTTGCCCGGCCAGCCATATTGCTGCAGGAACCG
>CAMAXD010000564.1 GCA_945861975.1 Candidatus Kuenenia stuttgartensis
GGAATGAAGCGGCTCATGCAGTTAAGAAGAGTTGTCTTGCCAGCACCAGTCCCGCCACTCACGATAATGTTCATTCGACCGCGAATCGCAAGGATCAAAAAGTCCGCGATAGCCGGCGCCAGCGAGCCGTACTTAATCATGTCTTCCATTTGCAGACGACGATTACCGAATCGACGAATTGAGACCGTTGGCCCACAAAGTGCGAGCGGCGGAATTACGGCATTGAATCGAGATCCATCAGGAAGTCGCGCGTCTACCATTGGACTGGATTCATCGATACGGCGTCCCGCTCGGCCAACCAGGCGATGAATAAACTGCATCAGGTGAGCTGAATCTGCGAAACGAATATTGGTTGATTCCAGTACACCGTTTCGTTCAACCAGAACTCGGTCAGGCCCGTTCACCAAAATATCAGTGACTGACGGATCGACCATCAGGGATTCGATCGGACCAAAACCATAGATCTCGTCCATGATTTCAGAGACCATAGCCTCTCGTTGCTGATGACCGACGGGGATGGTCTGCCGACCACAAAGATATTCGGCCAGCGAACGCAGTTGCGACCGCAACTCGTTCTCCGTCATTGACTCAGCTTTGCTGAAGTCGATGACGTCAACGATCTGGCGATGCAAGGATGTCTTCAGACGTTGGAAGTCGCGGACAGAATTATCCATTGTTTCGTGAGGAGCGACCATGGAGTGTTCTCGGTTCTGAATGCGGATCGTCTGATGAATGTTCTTGCAATGACTGCGCACGAGACGGCAAGGTCCTGATTCCGTTATCGATTCGAGATGCAGGGGGAATCCAGAAAGTCTCAAGGGCCCTGCAGAGGCAGAATGTTCCGTGAGATGCATCCAGTCGGCAGAATCTGCCAATGTGTGGAGCAGGCGGGATCTTGGTCGGTCATCAGAAAGGCCGAGTTCCCACGAGGACTATCGCTGTGATTGTAGGTTTGCCTGTGATTGCGGGAACAGGTATCCCTCTGAAATGGGGCTGCCAGTCATGAGACGTCGATTGTTGCCAGTTCGCTTTTGAGATTGCGACCGAGCCCTATTGATTTATTAACCAGCATCAACACTGTTTACCGCCGAGCCGTAGGTGATGGCCCCAACAAAAACCGGCGCCTGCCGCTGGGCGGTAAACGAAAACGCTGAATCTGCTATTAAGCCCGCGGCAACCCTTTTTCTGGGGATGAAACTCCTCGGGATCAGGTGTTTATACGGCACTAATGGTAAAGCCTGACGCTGTACACATAGCGATTGACAGCCGCATCCGGTGGTGTAGAAGTGACTGCTGTTGAAGTCGCAATGACACATGGTTGTAAAATCACTTTGAGAGACCCGCTGGTAATTTGTGATACCCGAACGACTCTTGCGGCGACAGGACGCTTGAGCGTAATTGACGTCAATTCCGTCTTGGCGGGAAGAGCTGAGCATAACGGGATGAGGCACGCTTCTCCGGATTTCTCCTGAAGTGCGATTCGGCAATTCAGGAGATCCTGAGACGTCAATGTTGTCACGGGCACACTGCCGGGAAAGGCCAGTTCACTGTATCCCATCGACTGCAAATCGTCGCCAGTTAACCCATTTCTGATCCACTCCGGGATGAGACCTCCACCGACATTACCTTTGTCGCTTGAGAAACTGATTGGAATGAAGGAGTCTGGATTTCCGACTGAGGTTGTTGAGTAAACTGTCACAGTTACCTCAGGCAGTCCATCAGGGCCTGATTCAAACTCATGAGTCGCTGCATTCCAGCTATATATGTCCTGACCTTTTCCGGACTCAATACTGGAAGTCCAGTAGCCTGGAGTTTGTACTGCGGGGCCAGAATCCGTTCCGGAAAGGTCGTCACAAATTGCAAAAGGGAGAATCGGAATACTCTGCCCTGCCCCGGCTCTAAATGCCCTCGGAGAATGCTCCAGATGTACGGTGGATTGTACGGTCGATGGATTTGAACGAGATCCAGTCAGACCGTAAAAAAAGCGGTCAAACTGACTCCTGAAGTAAGCGCCTTCAAACTGGACGCTGATCGCCTGAGGAACAAGCAGCGCTGGATCTTTTGTTGGTCCCTGGCCCTCTGGCCAAAATACCTTAACTGACTCTGATGAAATGGCGGGAATAGCCGTTCCTGCTCTGTAGTCTTCAACCATGCTGACGGCAGACTGCTGGCACCTGGCCATCCGACCTTCATATTCGAAAGGTTGCTGCCACGATCTCAGCATGTCGTCTGACAGATAGCTGTGTCCGGCGGCCAGAGCTGCAGAGGAGGCACAGTTGTAAGCCTGATTTCGAATCGCCGACAACCACATCAGATTAAGAAGTCCACCGCAGATCGCACCAGCGGTGAGCATAATCAGAATCGTCCATGAAGTCAGTACACCACTTCTGGTTCGGATTGTTGCCGAGCTATGTGCTTGTACGAGAGTGATCTTCATGATTCGATCCGTTTGTATCTGGTGACTGCCGCTGACTGGACAATCTGCTTCACACCGTAAAAAAACCCGGCTTCTTTTAGGGAGCCGGGCTTCTATGTCATTCATCATGAGCGAAAATCAGAGATCTGCACTTACCCCTGTCTTCTGGGCCACATTCTTCTGCCGATCTGCAGGAGCCGTGTCTGTTGACCAACCTCCAACCGAACCACCAGTGCTCTGCAGACGCGAGCCATCAGTGTTGCCCCCTGCCCCATTGCCGTCGATCATTTCTCCGTCTTCGAAGTAGGTTCGTGAACGTCCGCTCCCGCGATAGTGTTCAGTCTTGAACGGCTTTTCTTTGTTAGGCGGATCTTTCAGTCCGAGGATTTCCTTGAGAGTAATGCGATCTTTCTCGGAAGGATTAATCTCGATGCCATTACCTTCTTCACCACCCTCATTGTAGACAAGGTCGATCTCACCTTTGCGTTGAGCAAGGGAGATGATCCGAGTCTGATCTTCGTCGAGTTCCAGCGTCACGTTTTGAGCCTCACCGCCCTGAAGTGCGGTAGCTGTATAGCCTCGGTTAATCGCCAGAATTTTGACGCCCTTGAAAAGAGTGGCCGGCATCGCGGTCGAAGTGCTGCCAATGGAGTCACCTCCAACGCTACCGCC
>CAMAXD010000565.1 GCA_945861975.1 Candidatus Kuenenia stuttgartensis
CGTTGCTGCACGGCCTGTCGAAGTCCCAAATTCGACCCAAGGTTTTCTGCGACGCGACCAAGAATCATGCGTTCCCACCTGATCAATCTGGAGGTTTCCCACCGTGAAGTTTTTCCATCGTGCCACTGCTGGCCTCTCCGCGAGATATCTTGCGGCAGCACTGGGTGTTTCTACACTCGCAATTCAAGCGTGTATCGCCGCTCCCCCAAAACCGATTGCTTCGACCGCCATTGTCAACACGGAAACTCCGGGACACGCAGCAAAGATCGAAGCCGACATTCAGGGACAGAAAGATCTGTACCTTGTCGTCACCGACGGCGGCAATGGCTTCGGCAGCGACTGGGCCAACTGGGCCGAACCGAAACTGGTTGGCAGCAAAGGTGAACTGAAACTCACCGATCTGAAATGGAAGAACGCCTCGGCCGACTGGGGCAATGTTGGCATCAACAAGAATGTTGACGGCGGCGACATGAAGATTGCCGGCAAGCCGGTTGAGTTTGGCATCGGCACCCACGCGAACTCAATTATCCATTTCGAGCTACCGGAAGGTTACGACAAATTTGTTGCTCGAGTTGGCATCGATAACGGCGGCAGTGATCAGGGCATGGGCAGCAGTGTGCAGTTCTTTGTTTACACGTCTGCTCCGGGACCGATCGGACAGAATGCTCCCGTCGATCGCACGCCCGAAAACGCCGTCGCAGGACTCGATGTGACCGATGGCGTCGAACTGAATCTGTTTGCAGCTGAACCGATGCTGCTGAGTCCGTCGAATATCGACATCGATCATCTCGGTCGCGTTTGGGTTTGCGAAGTCGTCAACTATCGACGCTTCGCCAACGGTAACAATGCGGAGCGAGTCGAAGGTGACCGCATTCTGATTCTGGAAGACACCAACGGCGATGGCATGGCCGACAAGGAAACTGTCTTCTATCAGGGCCGCGAAATTGATTCCGCCCACGGAGTCTGCGTGCTGGGCAATCGAGTCATCGTTTCCGCTGGCGACAGCGTTTTCAGCTTCTATGACGATAACGGCGATTCCAAAGCCGATCGCAAAGAAGTGCTTTTCACGGGCATCAAGGGAACTCAGCACGACCACGGGATCCATAGCTTTACGTTCGGCCCCGACGGTCGACTGTACTTCAACTTCGGCAATAGCGGCGAAGAACTGCACAATCCGGATGGTTCGATTGTCGTCGACGTGGCAGGTAACGAAGTGCGAGCTGCTCGCAAGCCGTATCAGGAAGGCATGGCGTTTCGCTGCGAACTGGACGGCAGCAAAGTCGATACGCTCGGCTGGAATTTCCGTAACACCTGGGAACTGTGCGTCGACAGCTTCGGCACCGTTTGGCAGTCCGACAACGACGACGACGGCAACAAAGGCGTACGCATCAACTATGTGATGGAATACGGGAACTACGGCTACAAAGATGAAATCACCGGAGCCGGCTGGCAGACGCCTCGCACGAATATGGAAGAAGAGATTCCTCGCCGCCACTGGCATTTGAACGATCCGGGCGTTGTGCCGAATCTGCTGCAAACCGGAGCTGGTTCACCGACGGGCATCCTGATCTACGAAGGCGACAAACTGCCCGAGCGATTCATCAATCAACTCATCCATTGCGACGCCGGTCCGAACGTGGTTCGCAGCTATGCGGTGACCGACGACGGAGCTGGCTACAAGGCCGAGATCAATGACATCCTGAATGGGACTCGCGATCAGTGGTTCCGTCCGTCGGATGTTTGCGTGGCTCCGGATGGATCCCTGATCGTCGCTGACTGGTACGATCCAGGCGTTGGTGGTCACCGTCAGGGCGACATTGATCGAGGCCGCTTGTTTAGAGTTGCATTGCCCGGTCAGAAGTACTCTGTTCCGAAGCACGACTTTTCAACGGTCGAAGGTGCCGCAGAAGCTCTGAAGAGCCCCAATACTGCGACCCGTTATCTGGCTTTCACAAAGCTGAAAGAATCCGGCGCGGCGGCTGAAGCCGTGCTGGCGAAAATGTTCGAATCTGATCCAAACACACGATTCCGCTCACGTGCCTTGTGGTTGCTGGGCCAAATTGAGGGGAAGGCTCAGATGTATGTTGATCTTGCGATTGCCGACAAAGACACGGACATTCGGATCGCGGGGATTCGATTGGCTCGCCGCATGAATCTCAATGCCATCCCAGTCGTCCAGAAGCTAGTGAAGGATGAGTCTCCACAAGTACGACGGGAGTGCGCAATTTCTCTTTCCCGCACCAAGCTGTCCGACAGAATTTCACTCTGGAATGAACTTGCTCGAACGTATCCGAAGGATGATCGTTGGTATCTGGAAGCGCTCGGCATTGCTGCGGGAGGCAACAACGCGGGACACTGGGACAGCTTGCTAAGTTCCAGCAACGCACGCCCACAAGACGCCGAAGTGCATAATGACATTATTTGGCGTTCGCGAGGACGCGTCGGTGCACGAAAAAAAGGCGACGTGATTCAGCAGCAAGTCGAGAACATTGCGGTGGATGAATTCTCATCCGCATCGGCGTTTCCAAATGCGACCGCTGAAGTTTCTCGAATGTTTCGCAGTCTGGATTTCGAGGACCATTCAATTGCTTCAACCATATGTATGGAGTTGCTTGAAGGCGTGGAAGCGGACGAAGCGAACACCGTCCTTGGATCATTCGTAATCACGGAGTCGTTGAACCGACTCGAAGCGACCGAAGCAGCAGACGCAAGGGTGAAGAAGATCCTGGAAAAATCACTGGATGGCTTAGGCGGAACATCCACATTTACGCAGTTGGTAAAGAGGTTTCAGATCACTGACAGATATCCAGAATTATTGTTGCTCTCGCAGCAACGAGCTCAGGAACAAGTGGGCGTCGAAGCCATCTCTGCACTGTTGGAACTCAAACAATGGGAGCTTCCAGGCAAAGCACTCCAAGGCGAAGACACAGCGGCAGCAATTGCGACTGCGGACGCCCTGGGTAATTCACAGAACGGCGCCATCAGCGGCCTGCTGCTGCCGGTTATCAAGAACGCAGACGTGAACATTGACGTTCGACGAGCCTCTGTAAAGGCCGCGTCGAAAGCTGGCAATGCGGCGATGGAGTT
>CAMAXD010000566.1 GCA_945861975.1 Candidatus Kuenenia stuttgartensis
CTGCCCACCCCAGACCTCGAAATCGTTCTTTCTCAAGAGTTGACGAGTGTGCTGCGGTCAGAAGTCCAACGGATTTTGTATGAAACTGTCGATTATGAGCATTCAGCAACTCATCAAAGGCTGCCCGCGTCTTGCGGTCGCGATCATGAAAGGCTTTCCGGCTGACCTGAATTTCAGCAACGATTTCAGGCCGCAGTTCGTCCAGAATCTTTGTAATGTCCTTCTGCTGCGCGTCGCTGAGTTTCAACTCTTTGATCAGTTCTGGATGCGCAAACGCGTTGTGCAAAACGACCGTCGTTGTCACTTGACCATCTTTGACTTCTGTTCTGATGTCGAGAGTCTCCCCATGCTGCCTCATCAGGCTAAGTCCAGCCTCCCTGCTGAGATGCTTTCGCTGACGGACCGGAGAACGGAGTTCCCGATAGGCCGCATTCTGCTGTGAGTTCAATACCCTCATCGTGCGTTCGTTTAGTCGCCCCCAGGCTTCCGACTGGTGACTTGGTCCAGCAGCGGACTCAGTAGAGTGGTTTGCCAGCTCAGAGGCTTTCAGCAATACCGTCGTTGCGTCTGCCTGAGCGGCCTTTCGCAGATCTTCGACCTGCGAAAACTGTTCGTCAGTGATTTCAAGCAGATCCTGAATTGCCGGTCGCTCAACGACAGACAGCAAATCTTCGTTGATCATGAGTTGATCAATCGATTCCTGATGATCGAGCAGAGAACGATCGCCTCGTTGACTCCCAAGGCTGGCCTGCAGAATGGCGTGTCGATTCCGACGCCGTAACGTTTTCTGTTGCTCCGGTGTGATGATCATCATCCACGCAGCACGAAGCTGATTGTCTTTTTCTGCTCTCATTTGTTCGATTGCGACACGAAAGCGACGATTCCGGAGTGACGACTGACTGAGCATTCGAGAAAGTTGAGCGATGCTCATCTCTGCCGGAGTCTGCGCCGCCTGCGCTTTCTTCATGGCATCTTTCTGAGCAATCGAGATGTCCTCTTTTAGTTGGCCGTAAGTGAGCCCGGAGGCAATTTGGTGCAACATTCGAAACGGGATGTCATCAGACGTTTGAAGGCCAGTTGCTGGCAGCGTGCTGCTCTGCTGGGCTTGCAGAAACGGCAAGCAAACCCCCATCTCCATTGACACAACGGCGACGATGACCAGCAGGCCTTTCGACATGCAAAACTCCATTTTTTTTGAACTGCCAGAAATTCGTACGCTCCCTCGCGCACGTGCCCATGGAGGATACAAATGACCTCTATTGTGATACAAGAGCTCTTCATGACGGTCGCGAAAGCGACGGTGCAGTCACCGCTCGTCCATGATGAAACGGAATCTCCCGGAGAATCTTCGATGCAAACTCGACTGAAGAATCTGTGCTGTGCTATTGGCCTGCTTGCAGCGCTGCCAGCGATAAGTGTCTGCGCGCAAACTCCCGAGAACACTTCCTCAGCAGCCACGGATTTTCTCAAGGCCGATCAGGATGGTGACAAGAGCTTGTCGAAAGCTGAGTATCAGACGCTGCGGGGTGAGTCGAAAGAAGTAGTTCGCGACTGGATTGTTTTTGATCTTAATGCAGACCAACTGCTGTCTGAAGCAGAGTTCGTGGCGATACCTTCTGTTGGCGGAGTCTCCCGCGGGCCAATCCCGGATCCGTTTGCGGCAATGATTGATCGGTTGCTGGACGTGGTCAAGAAGCAAGCCACTGATAAGGCTGCAGACACAGACAAGATTGAATTCGCCCCGGGGATCTTTACGCAGAGTTTACGCCACGGGATCGAAGGTCAGGAGCTTTATGGAAATGCAGATCCCAATTCGGATGGTGTTGTCAGCATGGCTGAAGCTCGATCCTTTCTGGAAATTCAATTAGGCATCCGACGCCCAGACAACGAATCGTTGCGATTCCCTGACGGACGCGTTGTCAATCACCATCTGTTCCAACACGCCGATGTCAATTCAGACGGGATGCTGGTGCGGACAGAATTCATTGAACGTTCCTACGGCGATGCTCATGTCGCGGCTGAGTTCGAAAAGGCCGATGCAGACAAGAATGCAATTCTGGAATTGACGGAATGGTGTTCAATCGGAGGCCGCTGCGTGATTGATCCCGTGACCGAGTTTCTGCGGATGGATACGGATCTGGATGGATTCCTAAGTCCCGAGGAGCACTCGAAGGGAACGACCGAGTGGAAGCAACCACTCAGCAAGTTTATGTTTCCGGCGTTCGACAGCAATAAGGATGGCAAATTCTCCTTGAATGAATAACGCCAGACCCCCTGTATCAATGAGGTAGCTCATTGGTACGACCCGGTGAACGACGCAGATGCAGATGAGAAGATATCATTTACAGAGTTTCAGTTCGGGAACAGCACTTGTCCTTTGCTCCGACGAATTTACTTCGGCCGATTTGACCTCGACAGCAGCGGGACTCTGGAAACCACAGAGTATCCGTTCCGTGTTAAACAGCACGATCTCTTCTACGTTATGAATGAGGACGGCTCGGACTGGAAGAAGCTGTTTGAATTCGAAGGACACCACGCCTGTGGATCACCAACGGTGTCACCTGACGGAAAGCTGTTGGCGTTTGATTCGTGGATCGGAGCCAATCTGGGCGGCAGTGCTTTGTATGTGATGGATATCAACGGCGGGGAGCCTCGACAGATCTGCCGAGGTATGATGCCATGCTGGTCGGCCGATGGAGAGACATTAGGATTCTCTAACAGTTCGCAGGGATACAGTATTTGGCTGACTTCCCTCGACGGTGAATCACAGGAAGGATTGTCTCGCGGTTGGGGAGGCCAGATAAGTCCCGATGGGAGTAGGATCGCCTACGCGCTCAATGGAATCGAAGTGATGGAGATCATTTCCGGCGATGTGACCCCGCTGCTGGATAGAGATGCGAATCCTTATCAAAGCATTTACTGGAACGCAGCCTGGTCACCCGACGGGAAACGGTTGTGTTTCAAAGGAGTCAAAGAAGACGGCACGAACGAAGTGGCCTCCATCAGCACGAATGGTGAAGAGCCGGATCTGAAAATCCACTTCTCCGGCAAGATTAACATCAACGCCGACTTTGCATGG
>CAMAXD010000567.1 GCA_945861975.1 Candidatus Kuenenia stuttgartensis
GAGTTCATGGATTCGACTGCCCAGTTCACCACTGCGAGTCAGCACCGGTTCCAGCTTGAATCCACTGACGGTGCTCAGTTCATCCAGGCCTTCCAGATTCAAAGGGTCCGAGGTCGCAACAACGACGTGGCCATTCTGACGGTACAGCGGCAGCAGCGAATGGCGATAGATCGAGGATGTGGGAAACTTGGCTAACAGTTCCGCATCAACCTCAATATCTTTCAGGTCGATGTACTGCATCCCGAATTCATCGGACAGTTTTCGAAGAATGGCATCCTCGGTTACTACCCCCAATTTTACCAGTGCCTGATCAATTCGCAGGCCTGCGTGAGTTTCGCGAGCCTGCTGCAGTTGCTCGCGAGTCACCAGGCCTTCATCGACAAGTAGTTTTCCAAGTTCCATTGCGGGGCTTTATTGTGAGTCATTCGGGGCAAGATTGTGAGTCATTCGGGACAAGACCAACGACTGTTTAAAGACGGTCCAGTCGAGAGGAAGCTTATCGGCCGCCGCGGCCCCCATTTGTACCGCCACCGCGACCACCAAAGTTTCCTCCGCCAAACGGTGTGAATCCACCACCGCGACCCATGTCGCCGCCGCGTTGTCGCATGCGATCCTGGATCATTTGCTGGAACGGATCTGTCTGCGGCTGCTGATTCTGCTGCGGCTGAGTCTGAGGCTGTTGAGGATTGTTGGTGTTGCCGGAATTTGAATTATTCGTGCTGGAGGACGATGGTCGAGTCGCACTTGTCGTCACTCGAGGAAACAGGGAACGCAAAGACTCCTGAATCACTGAGGCATCTGAATTCTTTAACTGGACGACTCGAATTGTGCGATTCGACTTCTTCGCTGCTTCGTCAGATTCCTTTACCATCTCCTGCACTTTGGTAAACAAAGCCTCGCTGGAGGAAATCACCAGCGAACTTGTTTGGCGATCCACAGCGACCGTCATCTGAACTCCCTGTGGTTCATTGCTTTTTCCGTTACCGCCACCACCGCCGAACATTTGGGCCAGCGGATTGTTCTGCTGCTGCCGACCGCCAGCGGGCTCCATATAGGGCTTAAATGTTTCATTCACCATTGTGGCGATGTCATCAATCTCCGCGTGCTCCACTTCAATTCGACGGGGCTGCATGTCGCGTAGAGATTCGGGAATATTGGTTGAGTCCAGCACCTCCAGAAATCCCTCCGCTTCCTCCACAGAGGCCTGCGGTCCGGTCACGAATAATGAATTTGAACGTGGATCCGGAATAATTCGCAGCGTCTGAGGATTTGCTCCAAGGCTACTCAGACCCGTCATATCAGAGACAGACTGCGTTAGTGGGCTGAACATGGAACTCAGCCCAAAGCTGCTGGACGAAGTGGTGTTCGTCACGCTGCTGCTGGGAATAAATTGTTCGAGCAGTGCGGCCGCTTCGGTCGCATCAGCGGCCTGCAAATAGAAAACCGTCCACTTCGTGCGGAACGGAATCGATTGCTGGAGGAAATCCATTGTTTCCTCCAGTCGATCCAGCGCATCTTCATCGCGAGACAGCAACAGCAATTCATCTCCATCCACAACAATCTGAATTCCGTCCGGCGTCGTGCTTTCACGTCCTTCAGCAGCCACGGGAGGAACAGTCTCAAGCTTGTTCTGCAGAGCTGACTGGGCAGGATCAGCCACAGCGGCGGCTTCATCGACGGCACGATTCACAGGCAGATAACCGGTGGCTTTCCGAAGCCCCTGTCGGCGAGAAGGAGTCTGAGTGGTCGAGTCTTCTTTTTCGTCGGTAGCCCGTTCGTCTTCCGCAGCGGGAACTTCATCAGACGGAGTTTTGATGCCTTTGATCGGCCCGCTCTTTTTGGGCACTACAATACGAATCGAAGTCTTCTCGGTGGCCTGCCATTCCTGTTCAAGGTACTTGAAGAACTCTTCAGGATCACGACCTCGCAGAGAGTAGCGACGAATGTTGCCTCCTTCGCCCTTCTTCTTCAGACCCGTACCGTCTTCACCCAGATCTGCGAGTACCTGCTTGATCTGCTCCACCTGCAGAGCAGTGCCTTTGACGATGATACGGTTCCCGTAAAGATCAGTTTCTACGGTTGGAGCATTGGCTCCTTCAGCAACAAACAGATTTCTCAGTGTGGCAGCGGCTGTCAACGGATCCATTTTGGCGAGAGGAATCACAGCCACCGAACCACTGGCCCCCGTTCCTTCACTAAACGACTTAACCCACTCTTCAACCTGCTGATGCTGTCGAGCAGTGCCAAAAATGTGCACCGTACCTGCAGCCCCATCTTCATTCACCACAACACCCGGCATCATGGCCGTAATGCTCTGAGCCACCTGATCGGCTTGCCCGCTGACGCGATACACTCGCAGGTAAGGCCCGGAATTGCCCTCGCGAGTCAGTTTCGTGCCATCCGGCAATTCAGAAATATCAATCGCCTTGATGATCTCTTCCACCAGAGCCTGCTGATCCGGCGACGCCGTCACAAACAAACTGTTGGTTCGAATGTCGGACATGACCTGCAGCTGCGCATTCGACGCGACCGGGGCTGGAGTGGGACTTGGACTTGGCGGGCCGCGTCGATCGCCGCCCGCTCCAGAGCTGACATTGGCAACTCCCTGACGCATCCCAAACTGACTTAGCAGCATGAACTCCGCTTCTTCTGCGTCAATGTTCTTCAGCATGTAAGTCTTAAACACCAGGTCGCCTTTGCGACGACTGACAGACATATCGACGTAAGACTTGATGCGACGGAGATTCGAACCCGTATCTGCAATAATCAGGGAGCCTGTTTGCGTAAACGCGGTCATCGTGCCAAGACTGCCCAGAAGCTGTTCCACTTCCTGAGCCATCACGCCAACATCCAGCTTCTCCAGCGGAATTTCGATACGGACAATTTGGTTTTCACCGATCGCGTGAATTCCCTGTTCAACCTTCAGAAGCTCATCCACAGCAACGTCTGGAATCAGGTTCGGCGGAATTCCCTTGTCAACATTCACACAGACGAGGAAACCGTCCTTCAGCAACAGGGCATAGCCCTTACGCTGCAAGTACCCATTCAGCACATCCAAAGCCTTTCCGGCGTTGTA
>CAMAXD010000568.1 GCA_945861975.1 Candidatus Kuenenia stuttgartensis
GTTAATCTGTGGCGGATGATGCAGCCGAGGCTTGGAACGTTCTTGAGATATTGTTGACCGAGTGTCTTCGTCGACTGGATCCGGCTGAAAAAATGACTTGGCAAAGGCGGCAAGAGGAATTCTCGCCACTAATACTTGAAAAACTGGAAGCTCTGGCGAATCGAGCGAGAATCAATTCTCCGGTACGGTTCCATCAATCGCCATTCAATTCGAATACAGTTGTCTCGCTCTGGTGCCCTTGGACGATCGAGTGTATCTACGTAGACAAGCAGCTCGACGTCTGGGATGAAAGGATCAGGACGACGTTGGAAAAATGGATTCCATGGAAACATTTCTACGATGCCGGAGGTGAGTCGGATCTGCGAATCCGAAACCACGATCTATGGCCACCTTCAGGCAATGGTTGGGAAGAAAGAACGGCGATCAGGGAATCCGAGTGTCAATCCTTTCTGGATTCCCGTGACTGCAAAGCACTCTCCAGTTTGTTTTCAGCGTCGCCAAGGGCATTTGTCTTTGCCCTCGGTTCATGGAAGAAGCAGTTCGATAGTGTCTTCGAAGAGATCCCTGAAAACCGCACTTGGTCCCACGCACTTCGAAACGAAATGCCGGAGGCCGCCCTGTTTGAGGTTCGTGAAGTCCTGCGTCTGATAAGTGAGGCACATGCAAGGGTGAAACGTGAATCAGACGTTGCAAATTTCGATCTCTCGATTAGTACGACGTTAAAGGACACGTTCAGGACGATGCTTCTCTATCATTCCGAGAAGTTCAATGTCCGCAATTTGTGGGGCCCAAATGTACGCCCCTTCTTTGTTTCTGACTGCCAAGCCTTTGAAACAACTCTTATGAAAAGGTGGCTGACGGAACTGGCACATTCAACAGACCGTATTCCGGCAGGTCAGATTCCTGCTCTAAACGATAGTCGTCATCGCGAATCAGACACTGCAGCAGGAAGTGAAACGGCATCGGAAGAGCCAACAACCGCAGCGGATGCCCCGAAGGCCGACGAAACAATTGCTCTTGGTGTTCACAACACCGGCTCAGCGATTGAGACGAAGACCGACGAACGGCCGCTTGGGATGACGGAGCACAGCCGACAAGATCATGAAAAGCCAACTTGGTTACCGAATAATCGAACGCTCTCATTCAACGGACAAATAGTAAGGCAGTTTTCCCCTCAAACTCGTAAAGCAGTTCTGGATATTGTCAGCAGTTTTGAAGAATGTGGTTGGCCTAACCGTATTGATGATCCTCTATCGCCGCCCGATGCTGAGAAGACAAAGCTCGCGCTACGAACCATTAACAAACGAATTCGAGATCTGCGGTTCAGAAAAGACGGAGATGGAATCAAGTGGGAAGTGATCCCGAACTCACGCTAAACCTCCCCTGAACTCCCCGACATTGCTCTGCACAATTCAGTGAATTGGTTCATCCACTTTCACTGAGGTGTTTTCATGAGCATTGCAAATGCAGAAACAAAAGACCTGATCCCGCTGAATCAGGCAATCCGCACGGAGATCCCAGGCGAGCCAAGCTTACAAACGGCATGGCGCTGGGTCACTCGTGGTCTCGCCCCTGCCGACGATAGCGAGCCACGTATCAAACTCGCCGTTCTGTATGTGGGTAACAAGCCCTTCACGACGCGAAAAGCGATCCGCGACTTCATCGAACGGGCAACAGTAGCCCGCCTTGCGCGATTGCAACGCACTCAGAATAGACCCGCCGACGTAACCGACGACGAACTCAGATCCGTCGGTCTTACGACTCCGAAATGATTCCGGCGCCCCCAGCCGCATTGCTGTACTCGGTCGTATTGTGCTTCCCTAAAGATGCAATCACTGACAACAAGTCCGGCCTGCCGAACAACGCCACCCTCGCATCAAAAAACCCGCTCGACATGCGGGAACACGTCGGCGGGGTTTTCGATTTACTTTCGCAATCATCCGCTCGCCAAAGCGGTTTCAAAGGAACAAGGTGTATCATGGACAAGCAATACAAATCGTCAAGGACGAAAGCACAAACCGTACAGGATCGACAGAATTCAACACCAAGACGCGAATCAGAAAAAGGCGATTCGCAAGCAACCACGCTTGTATCGCTCGCTGCCAGTGCGGAAAAGTTCCATGATGGTGGCGGCGAGGCTTATGCACGAATTGATCAGGATGGACATCGAGAGGTTTGGCGGATCGGGAGCAAGGCGTTTAAGAATTGGCTGCAGCGAAAGTATTGGATGGCGACGAATACCGCGCCGAACTCTCAGGCACTCCAGGACGCTATCGGCGTGCTTCGAGGTCAGGCCTGTTATGAAGGACCACTGCGAGAGACAGCAGTTCGCATTTCCGGCACCGATGACTGTATCTGGATCGACTTGGCCAACGAAGAATGGCAGGCCATCCGTATTGACGCGAACGGATGGCAAGTAGTGGACAATCCGGACGTTACCTTCCTGAGACCGCGGGGAGTGCTGCCGCTGCCAACACCCGTTCGGGGTGGATCGCTGGACGAGCTGCGTGAATTCATCAATGTGTCAGATGACGCCGACTTCATGCTGATCATTGCATGGCTCGTTGCGGCACTGCGGCCCCGCGGACCATATCCGGTGCTGAGTATCAATGGTGAGCAGGGATCAGCGAAGACCACGCTATGTCGGATTGTCCGGAGTCTGATAGATCCCAACAAGGCTGGTCTGCGGAGCGCCCCCAAGGACGAGCGAGACTTAATGATTGCTGGAAGCAACGGGCATATCGTCGCGCTCGAGAACCTGTCGAAGATACCGGACTGGCTGTCGGATGCCCTGTGTCGGCTCTCCACTGGTGGCGGATTTGGTACGCGAGAGCTATTCAGCGATGGAGAAGAAAAATTGTTCGAGGGACAGCGTCCAGTCCTATTGAATGGAATCACTGAACTCTGCACACGCAGTGATCTGTGTAAACGGCGGTGAGAAATCGTGGCGCTGGGCGGTTGAAAAGTGTGGCGCCCTGGAATGGAGAATTGGCTGCTGAGCGGGTCGGAGGAAGGCTCACAGCGGGATGGAAGAGGCCAGTTTCAGATCAAAGTCTCTTACCTCAAAGTCT
>CAMAXD010000569.1 GCA_945861975.1 Candidatus Kuenenia stuttgartensis
CCGTACATCGTTTACATGCCGGAGAAGGACCGGCTGTTGATGCTCGTGAGTTGTGACTACCCCCATCGCCCGATGGTACTGACTAGCGACGATCATGGCGCAAGTTGGAGTCAGCCTCAGCCCGTTCTGCCCGACGAACCGGCCCATGCGCGGCATCTGCTGGGGGTGTCGCTGACCTACCTGGGAGACGGACAAGTCTTGTGTGGCGTCGAAGGGAAGCTGCGCTGCCGCAGCATCGACTATGGACAGACATGGAGTTCCGAGCCGATTCCTCCGAATTCGCATGGCGGCGGATGGAATCAATGGGATCCGTACCTGGTGGATCGCGATGCAGCAACCGGAAAAATCATCCAACTCATGGAGACGGGCTACCGAGGCTCCACGGACGGAGGTCAAGAAGCCTTCCTGCGCTCCAGCCGGGATCTCGGAAAAACCTGGAACGACGCCACGCGCGTGCCGCAATGGGCGAAAGCCAGCGAAGTGGCGCTGGTGCGTGCGGCCAACGGTCACATCGTGGCGGCCTGTCGAACCGATATCCCCCAAAGCAAGCAGGGTGAGACGCTCGATCATTTCGAAGGACTTGGCATTTCGATCTCTGCCGACGAAGGCCGTACATGGTCCGAAGTGCAAAAGCTCTTTGACTGGGGCCGACATCATCCTTCGCTGGTCGTCATGCCGACGGGCGAAATCGTGATGACCTACGTCGTACGAAAGGGATACATCGAAACCGACGATGGATTCCCCCAATTCGGGATCGAGGCCGTCGTCAGTCGCGATCACGGACAGACTTGGGATCTCGATCACCGCTATCTGTTACATACCTGGGTTGGCAATCGCAAAGGCTCCAATCAGAGTGCGCCGGGTCCGCAAGCGTGGTGGGCGAGCAGCCAGGCGACTTCCACCGTCCTGTTGCCGGACGGGCAACTGCTGACAGCGTTCGGCACTGGTTATCGTTCGCAGCCGAATGCTCAGGGTATGTCGTCCCCGAGAGATGTCGGGCTCATTCAATGGCGATTGAGCAAAGAGCCCGCCTGGGAGATGACGAAAACCGTATCGCTCGAAGGTCTCGAAATCTCTCTCTCGAAACCGCGGCTGGTGGCCCGCAGCCACGGTTATTTGTGGTTTCCCACGATGACGCGGCTCTCAGGCGGCGAGTTGTGCGCCAACTTCTCCACGAATCTCGACGCTATCGTCGCTGATCGGACATCTTCGGTCAGTTGGTCGGCGGATGACGGCCTCACCTGGAGCGAGCCATCCTCGATTATGCCGAAGGGCGACCTCTATGCGGAAACGATGCTCAGGCTGAAGAATGGCGATGAGATGTTGCTCCCGTTCAATCTCTATCCTGACGGCAAGACGATGCGCGGCTGGCATCAGATCGTCTCGGGAAAAAGGGGGGAACGCAAAATCACCTTCACCGACAAGAGCCTCACCGTCTCAGGATGGCCCCGACCTGATCGCAGCTTCAACGAGAAGTTGGGCCTGTCGGGATTCGGTTTCAACGGCCACGGCGTCACCGGCAAGTCGGGCGAGTATCTGGCCACGATGTACGGTTACTTCAAGGACGAGCGTCGTTACAGCCTCGTGATGGTGGAGTCGGTTGATGGCCTGACCTGGAAGTTCCGGTCGCTGATCGCGGGATCCGATTGCCCGCTCGCCGGTGGCGAAGGGCCGTGCGAATCACAGACGATCCGCCTTAAAGACGGGCGTTTGATGAACGTCTTTCGGCTGGCCTCAAACGTTCCCTACGGCCAGACTTTCAGTGATGACGATGGCGGAACGTGGTCGGCACCAGTGGCCATGCAAGATGCTCATTCCGTGCAGCCGAGTCTGGTGATGATGAAAGACGGCTCCCTCGTACTGACCGGCGGCCGACCGGGGATCTTCGCCTGGATCAACCGCGCCGGCGACGGTAAGGATTGGCTGGCGGTGGATCTGCAAAGTCATCACAACGAGAATCATGCCCTGGACGCCATCACACGCGCCGACCAGACGACCTCGTATACCGAAGTCGCGGCGCTCGACGAGCAGTCGGTGATCGTGATCTATGATCATATTCCCCACGGCTGGAATGCCTTCCCTAACAATTCAGAGGACACCAACAGCATTTGGGTTGTCAAACTGGCGTGGAAGGCAAAGTGATTGAAATGACCGTGTTGACATCGGCAGTGGCTTCTCATTGGCCGACCGAAACTGCTACTTCAGAGAACTGAGATAAGCCAGCAAATCGGCGACCTGCTGTGCAGTCAGGTCGCGGACCAGCAGGTCCGGCATCAAGGATTGCTGCTGCGGAACCAATTGTTCAATTGAATTTATGGGCAGACGACTCACCTTGTCCTGAGCGTCCTTGAGGACCACGTGTTCGACATCCTTTTCCAATAAGATCCCAGTCAGGATCTGGCCGTCCTTTGTTTCAGCAAGGTGCGTGATGTACTTCGGTTCGATGAATTTCGACGGTTGCAGAATGCTTTCCAGCAATTGAACGCGCGTTAGTTTCTTGCCAATCGTCGTGAGTTCCGGTCCGATTTCCTTGCCGTCTTTTTGAATTCGATGGCAATTCCTGCACGAAACACCGGCCTGTTCAAAAAAGACAGCCCTGCCGCGAACCACATCGCCGGACAGCGAGAGAATCTGCTCCTGCTGTACGATACTGCCCAGACGCTTGACACGCTGTTCCGCAGGAAGAAAACGCTCAAACAAATCGCGAATGCTCACATCGCCATGCTTGACTGCGGCGTCAACGGCATGTGCCGCGATGACCTCCGGGAGATCGTGGTGATCGACAGATCGCAGCAGCCTGAGCGCGCCGCTGGGTGATGACGGCAGACCTGCGATCAATTCGCTCTGCTCGGCCAGCGTGTTCGATTCCCGAAGTCGCGCTAAGGCAGCCGTCTCATCGTTTCGCAGTCTGGCAGTGGATTCATGGCTGATCGCACCCGGGGCCGACTCCGCTGGCATCTGTTCTATCCACTGAGAGATCAGGTCGATACCGTCGCAGTCTACTTCCAGAGATCCAATGTGTGGCATTCGCCCGCCACCAAGCTTC
>CAMAXD010000570.1 GCA_945861975.1 Candidatus Kuenenia stuttgartensis
ACCGTGGCGTACTGAGTCTCTTCTTTGTAGTTCTTGAGCGTCTTCTCAAACGCAACGGAGATGTGTTCAGGGTCCTCGGCCGGCGGCTGGGATTGTGGCTTCTTTTCTTCTCGTTTCTTGCGTAGTGGCTTTTTGCCGACATCGTCGCGGGATGGTGAGTAATGCTCGATTCCGGAATTCACCGTCGCCATGGATTCTGAGGAAGTGGCGGCTTCTTTATCACCCGCCGAGTCCTCAAGGGCCGGCTTGCTGCTGCTCAGTGCTTCCGATCTCGTTGGCGCAACCGGAACTGGAGAAAACGCCGCGCGATTCGATTCTCCGGAAAGATCCGGCGGCGCATCATCAGAGACGAATAGATCCTGACCGTGTTGTGCTCGCCGCCATGCTCGCATTTCCGCGACCGTTGCTTCGGCATCGGCGGCCCATTGGAGAACATGGTCCGCGTCTTCCCAGCTGAGCGCGGCGTAGTAGTGGCTCCAGCTCAATGCGGCCCGTGTCGCGTGGCCGTCGAACTTTTCGAAGACCAATCGCCTCGCACACACCTGTTCTCGAGAAAGCCCGAGCAGCATTCCGAAGTCACCGTCTGAGCGACCTCGTGCAAATCTCTTTGTCCATTGCGATGCACATTCGCCGACGACCCATGATTCCAGAGAGACGGCACTGCGTGCTCTGGCGACTAAGGCTTCCTCGGTCAGATCAGCAACACTAACGCTGGCGACAATGGCAGTTCTATCCGGACTAAACATGTTCCAGCTCCTCTGAAAAGGCCCGCTGTGGCGAAGCGGACTGAGACATTCGACCGAAGAGAATTAGGCCAGGCAGCGAGACGCCATTTCACGGAGTTCAGCGTTTGACGTCGACAAACTATGGATCATGCTGTGAATGGTGGCCTGCAATTCGCATGTTGCTGGGGGTGTTGGTTCAATCTGAATATCTGCCTTTGACGTTTGATTCAGAACTCGGTCGTATCGATCTTTGTGCAACTGCACGTAGTCAGAAATTGAAGTGACGATGTTCCACAGAATTTTCATCGAATCGTCGATGGAAACAGGGTTGACCTTCGCGGGCGTCAGCATCGCCGTTTCGGATTGATGTTTATTACCCGGACACGCCCCAAGGCACTGGTCATTGCGTCTCTGCGGAACATCCGCCGGTGCGGATATACCGCCGTGATTCAAGAGTTGTTCAACGGCCGCTGACAGCTTGTCGATTCGCTCATCCGTGCGCATGAGCTTTTCAGCGATTCGCCCCAAACTCGTGGCGAACAAATCCTCGGCTGATGCCTTGTTCTGGACTCTTTGCACTGTCATCACTGGACCGAGGCAGCCGGACTCAATGGCCTTGATCAGTTCTTCGAGTGGATTTTTGCAGGATCCTTCGACATTCGTGTTGGCGGGACGTTTCTTTGCGGCTTTTTTAGTAGCCGTCTTTACACCTGTGACCATGAGGCACCTCAACCTGAAATACACACAACAAAAAGACCGGGAATCACGCGACGCCCTTCAGTTTCTTCAGCAGCTCGTTCTCGCCATCTTCCGGCGGCCGAGCCCATCCGCATTCACGAATTCTGGTGATCAGTCGCGACGCATCGCCGGACCTGATCTGACGTGGGTCATAACCACACTTGTGCAGCAATGACGCCTGGCGGAAAGAAGCGAAACGCTCCTGCCGCCGCGCGATAATGATCCGCGACAGCAGAACCATCTCAGCGTCGATCAGTCTTCCGATCTCATCAAATCGGAGTTCGTACTCCATCAGAATGCTCTTTGCTTCATGTAGATCTGCAGCGGTGAACGACGACACTGCGGATGACAGAGACCTGTCGATTCGCAGCACATCAAACGGGTGCGGCTTGTAGGCCTTCAGGATTTCATGGTCCTGCGCCGGAATGCCCGTCGGCTGGATGACTCTGTTTCGGCGAATCGCAGCCACTTCGGCTTTGGCCTGTGCAATGACCGCTCGCATGTCGACCGGCCCGCCGGCCATGTCGGCAATGCGCTTGATTGCACGCCGCTCTTCGTCGATCAGGGATTCTCCCAGAACATCCGCAGCGCTGCACAACTTGTGTTTGCCGGACGCACCAACGAAATCCAGAAATACAGCTCGCTTGCCCTGGGATTTCAGCTCGGCCAATCGGGCTTCTGCCGTCATCGCCTTTGGAGGTAAAAACGGCCGCGTTAGCCGTCCAAACTTCTGCTTGAAAGTACCAATCGATGCCGTTGGACAAAGGAACCCGATCACCTCGAGTAGCGGGCAATCGAATCCTTCAGCCAAAGCGTTTACTGACGACAGAACTTGGCAGCCGTCCGGAGCACTGAATTCCTGAATGGCATTCTTTCGAAAGCCCTTCGGTGTGGATTCGTCAATGTAATAGTTTTTGATTCCTCGTTTGTTCAGGATTTCATGAACGGCCCGGGAAACCTGCTTTCGGTGACAATAGAACGCCAGCTTTCGACCGTCTGCAATTCGGATCGTACGGCCAACGATCTTCTCAAGAAGATTCGGCCGCATCAGCAGTTTCGTCAACTGGCCGCCATGAATCTCACCGCTCGGACTAATGGCCGTGCTGCGTAAATCGAATTCACTCAGAGGAACGTTTTGCTGTTCCGGCCAGACAAGCCATCCCTCCGAGACTGCCTTGATAATGCTCATCTCAAACGCGACTTCAGAATAGACGTTGAACATTCCGACGCCGTCGCACCGGTCCGGAGTCGCGGTCAGTCCATACTGCCGCAATGCTCCCGGTGCGAAATGCCGGTAAATCTGCGAATACGTTCGCGCTGGCCCGTGGTGACATTCATCAGTGCCGATCATTCCGAAGTGATGTCGCGGGAACTCATCCAGCACATTGACCAGACTGGGGACCATCGCAATCACAATATCGGCCGATTTGATCTGTTTTAACCGATAGCCCTTTGCCTCTCTCCCGATCGAACCGAGTCGTGCCAGCGTCTCGATCTTTTTCCCGGGGATCATGCTTTTGAATTTTTTATCCGACTGATCCATCAATTCATCGCGAGGCACCAGGAAGAGCGACGGAGA
>CAMAXD010000571.1 GCA_945861975.1 Candidatus Kuenenia stuttgartensis
TGGCAGACTAAGAATCTGAACCGGCTTCTCAGCAGCAAAGTGGTGGCCGAAGCGATCATTGCCGGGAAATCAGCAATAGAGATTGAAGCGTTATGGCAAGAACCGCTTAACTCGTTTATGACACGTCGCAATTCGTTCCTGATTTATCAGTAAGGGCCCAGTCAGTTAACAGCACTCTGTGATCTGCCGGTACGTTCATCGGGTTATGTATCCGGTTTGGCGTTATTGTCCGCACGGTGTGAATTGAGGCCGCGTGTTCGCGGGATACTTTAGAAGATTGCCTCAGTCCTGGCCGCGTACAGAACAATCGCCGTGAAGCCAGACGCCACGATGGTTGCGGAAGGTTTCATGCGTCCATACATCCTGATGCTTTGGGGAGCCTTCGCATTTGCGTGCATGGGAGCCTTCACGCATGCCGCCAAAGATTATTGCGACTGGCAGGTGATCGCGTTTGCTCGTTCCGGAGTTGCGGTGCTGATCGCCGGCGTGTTGGCGTTTCGCGACAAGTCACCGCTGGTCTTTCTGCGACCGTGGACCATCTGGGTTCGCAGTATCGCGGGGAGCATGAGCATCATGTGCAACTTCTACGCGTTATCTCGACTTCCAATTGCAGATGCATTGACGCTGACGAACATGTTTCCCATTTGGATCGCCGTGCTTTCGTGGCCGGTGCTGGGGCGATTTCCGGAACGTGAAGTCTGGCTGAGCGTGCTGCTGGCGATGACCGGCGTCTTCGTGATGCAGCAGCCCTATCTGGCGTCGGGGAACCTGGGAACTCTGGCGGCCGTCTCGGGATCATTCACCAGCGCAGTTGCTTTGATAGGACTTCACCGCCTGAAAGGTATAGCCGCAAACGCCATCGTGTTTCACTTCTCCGCTGTGTCGATCGTGATTCTGACTTTTGTATTCGTCGTTTTTCCGGCGAGTGAACATTCCCTTGAACAGCTAAGAATGCCGTGGCCTGGTCCAGGGTTACTGCTGGGCGTCGGACTTGCCGCAACAGCAGGCCAGCTCTTGTTGACTCGCGCGTTTTCTGGTGGTGCTCCAGCGCGAGTTTCTGTGATCGGATTGACTCAGATCGGCTTCGCGATGGTCTTTGATGTTCTGCTCTGGGGGCGAGCCATCACGCTGCATTCGCTGATCGGAATTCTGATGATCGTCGGCCCGTCGATCTGGCTGATGACTCGACGAGCTCCTGAAGCCACGTAGGAACGGTCCCGAAACAACTTCCGGCTTTAATCAACTGGAGACTCAGTTGGAGACTCAACCGGTGTGCCTGCGTTCGCTGGAGCTCGCTTGTCACGCCCTTCAGAACGTTCGAATTTGCAGGGTGTGGCTGCGTTCGGTACGGCGAACGCAGCCAGGCAAGCCATTCACGAATATTATTTCGAACCCTATCCGTAAAATCCGATCGTACCGGCGCCGCTCGATGTCCGGGGTTACGCATCGCCTCTGTTGATTACTTGGACGGTGCCCCCGTGGCGTCTTCCGGAGCCGGATCTTCCAGGCGGACAAATAACCAGTTTTCGACCTTCTCAGCGCCGAAGTGAACCAGGACAGGAGCTTGTTCCTGCGTGAGATTGTAAAGGCCCGTTTCAGCAACCAGGTCTTCGCTTTCCGTGATTCGCATCGCAACACGCTGTGTGTCTTTGTCGACTTTTCCCTGGACGCTTTGAGTCAGCTCAGTCTCTGTGTTGTACAAGGTTCCGCTGACGATACCGTCTTTGTTCACCGCCAACTGAATAATCCGATTTGGCTCGACGTCTTTCTCGCCGGAAGAAACGGTGAATGTCCCGAGCGCCATCCATTCGGCCTTCTTCGCGACCTCTTCATCCTGCGGCGGCGCCACTGTTGCCAGATCCGCCGCGCTTTGAGCAAACTCGGTCGTTGATGCGACCTTCTCACCGTTGATGTAGACGGAGTTGTCGTTGTAGACCACGTTACCACCCTGGCCGTAGTCGTAATAGACCGGCTGAGCCCAGACCTGTGGCGGAGCGGACCAGGTAAACCAGTTCACGCAGGCAGCATAAGTCGGAACGGTCCACCAGTATTTCCAAGGACGAGTGGTGAACCCATATCCGTAATGCCAACCGCACCAGCTATGAGGATGAGCGTACCACCAGTTGCCTCGGAAACATCCCGGATTGTTATTGTGCCAATGGTAAGAGCGATGAACCCCAGCGCCCCAGCCGGCCCAATACGCAGCCCGATTGGGATGCACGTTCTGCCAATTGTTGAGTCCGCCGATTTGGTTCTGCCATCGATTATTGATGTTCGTAACCTGGTTACGATCAATGTTGGCCCATGTCGGGCGATTGCTGATCGCGACATTGTTGCCCATGTTGATCTGACCAATGTTGATCGGCCGGTTATTCGCGACACCGACACTCGGGAACGATGGGCGAGTCGAGATGCCGGGCCGATTGTCAACACCCGGACGATTCTCGATCCCCGGACGATTGCCAAGACCTGACCCAACGTTGCCAGGCAAAGTCTCGGGCTTTAACGGTCGCCCCATACCCAGAAAGTCGCCAACATCTCCTGGCGTCGGGCGAGCGGAGATATTTGGCGGTACATTGAGATTTGGGCGATTGTTCACATTTCCCGGAAGAGTCGTTGCGGGGCGTTGGAGATCAGGACGATTCGGCAGTTTGTTGCTCGGACGGTTTTCAGCTCCGCCGCCCAGATTCGGAATACTTGGACGAGTCGTGGGCCGATCAATCTGCCCCGGAAGCTTGTTCGCTGCGCCCAAATCGCCATTGCCCGGCTGGGAGGGCCGCGTTGAAGGCCTGTTCGGTGCAGATGGCCGCGTTGAGGGCATGTTCGGTGTGGCCGGCATGTTCGGGGTGGCCGGCCGCGTTGAAGGCTTGAGTCCTCCTGTTGGACGATCGACGGAAGGCATTGCTGGCTTTGTCGACGGGCGATTGATATTCGGCGAACTCATATTGGGACGACTTGTCGGTGCAGGTCGACTGCTTCCCATGTTCGGCACGCTGGGGTGCGGAGCTGGGCGTGACATCCCGCCTCCACCACCTC
>CAMAXD010000572.1 GCA_945861975.1 Candidatus Kuenenia stuttgartensis
GCCCGTCGCGCGGACAAACCCAACGCCCCGCAGGATCCAGATGCGATGTGGAAAATTCATCGCCGAGGTTCTCCTGCTGATCACTGAACTGAGCCAACAGCGACTGCTGCTCAGAATCGTAAACGCTGATCTGCAAATCCACCAGCGAAGAAATGCGTTGTCCGAATGCTTCCATGTGCAACACTTCGCCCCGCTGAACATCGATGGCAAACCAATCCTGTTCGCTGGCGTCCACAAGTTGTCCGCTCAGTTCACATGGCACGGAAACAGCCTGAGCCGACTCCGGCGAATGATTGTCACTTTGATCAAGACTGATGGCGATATCGCTCAGGCCAATCATCACAGGAGCGTGGCTGCCTGCAAGATAATAGGCAAATGAATTCGCCGCAGTCACGACCTGTGATGGCTGCAGACGAATCGGCAACTGAGTCGAGGGCTGTGCCAGCGAAGCCGGGATCTCGACTTCAATCTGTTCGAATTCAATCTGTTCGAAACGGTCGGTCGTGTGATGTGATCTCAGATTAGAATCAAGCTCTGCCTGAGGCCCTGACTTCTCGCCGGACACCGCAGCAGCCTCAACTGTCGCTTTTGCCGTCGGCAGATTCCATCCGAACAACGTGACACGCGTTGCCTGACCGCGTTGAATCACGGCAGGTCTGGAAAACACAACTCGCGGCTGAGTATCAAACTCCAGGCGATAGTAGAGCTCAGGGCCACCGGAGGAAATCAGATCCTGAACACGGACAACATAAGATCCATCCGCCGGCGCGACGAAATCAATCAGCGGATCAATCCCGACGTATCCTCGATTGACCGCGATTCGTCGTCCATGATCATCGAAGACTTCCAGAACCGCACGCAGTCGAGAATCAATTCGCTCCGCCGAACATTCAATAATGACTCGTTGGCCCATCGTGGCCTGAATGCGAAAACAATCGACGTCAGCCGGTTTGTCGAGCTGCCCATTGACCACGGTATCCAACGGTACTGACATCGCTGCAGATTCGGCATCGTTCGGTTCAACTTCCAGCAGCTCCGGATGGCGGCCGACGAGGAACGTTCGAGGACTACTCAGACCATTCTCGCCCACGGCCCAGACATCGTATTGCCCAGGCATCGTGGTCGACGGTACCGTCACGCGAAATCGATTTGGCGCCAGTAACTCACATCCAAAGCCTGGCAGATTACTTTGCAGCGCTTGAACTGATTCGAGGTGACTTCCGGCCACACTGATGTCGAATGCCGTTCCAATCTGTCCTCCGCCTATAAAGACGGTGTTCAGTACTGGTGCCATCTGCGCGGTGGCAGGCGACGTGATCAACAGCACGAGCAACGCTGACAATGAGATTACGCGACTGCTGCGGACAAAGTCCGTCAACAGAGCATCCATCGACATCGCATCGCGGTCGTCTGGTCTCATGGTACAGGCTTGAAACTGAAGGCAGGGTCTAATGGCAGGTGGGCGAGAGAAGTCTAAGGTGGGGTTGGGGTCTGTTCGACTTCTCGTTTGATCGTTTGGTTTGATCGCTTGGTTTGATCTTGTGTAATTACAAAGCAATCTGCAGCCAGTTGCAAGACAGGTCTGGCCTGCGGAGACTCCAAATGCAAAAACTCAATACAACATCTGTCAGGCCTCGACGGTTGAATATTCACACGCCGCCAGAAGTCGCGGAATGGAACCGCGAATTCGCCGAGCATGCGATTCCGTGACAGCCATCAGCGGAGGAGCCACAGTTCCACTGCACAGTCCGCACTCTTCCATCGCTAGTTTCAGACCCGGGATAAGTTTCATTCGCTGCTCGTCGTCGCGATAGACGGCGGCAAAAATGTCCGCAATCGTTTGCTTCCAATGAGCGATCTCGACTTCGTCTTTTCGCACGGCGGCCAGATAAAGCCGACTGTAAACTTGTGGGAGCAGATTGGCTCCTCCGCAAACGCCGCCATTCGCACCGGCCGCTACGGCTTCCGCTAATAACTCCTCCGGCCCCATGAAGATGACAAAGTCTTCACGATCGCGATGCTTGTTGCAGAGTTCCTGAAAGTAGGTCCAGTCGCCGCCACTGTCCTTGATGCCTGCCACGTTTGGATGATGAGATAAGGCATCGACTATTTCCAGATCAAGCGTCACGCCGACACACGACGGCATGTTATACAGCATCACTGGCAGAGGAGACCGGTCCGCAAGCTCACGAAACCACGCCTCCAAAGCGGATTGAGAGACGTCAAAATAATACGGCGCTGCCGCCACGATCGCCGCTGCGCCACACGAGGCCGCATGCTCCGCCAAGGCAATGGACTCAGCCAGACTTGTGTCAGTCACACCAACCAGAACCGGAACTCGCCCCTTGACGTGTTCGCAGGTTTGCTCAACCATTTCGTATCGCATCTGATACGTGAGCGAGGGCCCTTCACCGGTCGTCCCCAAAACAAACAAGCCTGAGACGCCCCCCTTAATCAGATGCTCCACAACACGATCAACGGCTTCGACATCAAGTTGGTCGGCCGACTTCATCGGAGAAACAACCGGAGGAATGACGCCTGAGAATTTGTGCATTAGAGAAGTCCGAAGAAAAGTCGATGCCGGATGTCCGCAGTCGTGTAGAGAGATCGTTCGTAGCTCGCACTGCCGACTTTGGTCAGCTTTATTGAATTGACTTCGAATCGCAAAATCCAGTCGGCATCACTGATCAAATCTCCGACCGGAGGCTGGCTGAAGCCAGCACTACAATTTGCACGGCCACTCATTGAACAAGCCGAGACCCCAAAATAATGCTGACGAGTCCCCTGAATTATGACGGGCGGAATATTTCTACCTATAGGCCACTGATGAGCCAGTTTGCTCTGTCCCCGCATGACATTGATGCTCAATAAATGCCGTGGAGTCGAAGTATGCCCGGAAGAATCGTCGAGCACACACCTTTTCCCGATGTCAAAAGCCGGATTCGAGATTTGAGATCCTCAGACGACATGGCATAGCGTCCGGGAAAGGACTGAGAGACATCCGGAAAATGAGGGTTGTCAGGATTTGCCATGGC
>CAMAXD010000573.1 GCA_945861975.1 Candidatus Kuenenia stuttgartensis
GTGTTTCGTAGGGTGTGCCGGCGTTCGCCGCGGTGAACTTGTCGCACCCTACATTCTGTCCCATCTTGCAACAATGCGCGGCAGTAAAGTTTTGGCGACAACGTATCTTCCGGCCGATTTCGAGCGAGTCCGGGCTCGGGCAGCAATAAGAAGTCTTCGTCAAAAAGCGGCGATTCCGCCCCGCGATGCTCGAACAGCCACCACTTTTCAATAAGCTATGCCTTGAGATCGATGGAGTTCGTGCCGGGAGTTGCATCGTGATTACTCTTTTTCCTCAACCGCCGAGTTGCCTCACGCGACGAGCCGCCTCAAGAATCAGCGCTTTGACCGCGACAGGGCTGATGATTCCTCGAGCCCTGGAAGCGGCGACAGTGGCGGCTTCGTCAACAGCCACTGCCAAACGGTGCATCTCGATCTTTCTTTGCGGCGGTCCCTCGCAGCCTGATCTTTGGGACATGAAGCCCGAAGCACCTTCGGGAATTCGATCGTACTTCTCTCCGATCTCCACAACGGTGCCCGGTCTTCCCTTTGGCGAGTTGATTCCGCAAGTCGCTCAGCATGCGGACAAGCTGGCTCTGATTCGTTCGATGACGCATAGCAACAACGATCACAGCGGAGCCATCGCACATACGCTGATGGGTGAGCTGCCGCGGATTGCAACGGATGTGTATGCCTCACGTCGAGATCATCCGGGGCTCGGCGGAATTCTGCACAGGCTTCTCGGCGATCAGGGAGATCTGCCGGCCTGGGTCGTCCTGCCTCGCCCGTTTACGACCAGTTCTCCGAACTACAAAGGCCAATCCGGTGGATTTCTGGGGCCCGGTTATGACCCACTGATGTTCAACAAGGAACGAAAAGGTTCTCTCACCGAAGCTCCGCTGAATCTCGATTCCGTGCAACTTCTACAGGATGTTTCGACGACGCGTCTGACATCACGCCGCCAGCTTCGCCAGACACTGGGACGCACTCTTCCCGACTCCGCCACACAGCGCTACGATGGATTCTATGAAAAGTCTTTTCAGTTGCTCAGCGGTGCTGCGGCCAGCGACGTGTTCAATCTGGAACATGAGTCCGCAACAGTGCGAGATCGCTACGGCCGCAATGAGTACGGCCAAAGCTTTCTGATGGCTCGTCGACTCATTGAATCGGGAGTGAGATTCGTCAACGTGTTCTGGACGTTCTTTGACACAAAAGGTTGCCAGTTCAATCTGTGGGATAATCACGGTGTTCCGAATGACGTCTGTGGCATCGACGGACAACTCACAGGGCGTCAGCAGATCACTCATCAGTATTGCACTCCGTCGTTTGATCGATCGTTCTCGGCGTTGCTGGACGATCTTCAACAGCGAGGGCTGCTGGATGATACGCTCGTGTCCGTCGCCGGAGAATTTGGGCGGACACCAAAGATCAACGCCACGAATGGTCGCGACCACTGGGCTCATTGTTACACGAATCTGCTCGCCGGCGGAGGTGTTCGCGGCGGAGCAATTTATGGAGCCAGCGATGCACAGGGAGCGTATGTGAAAGACAATCCGGTCACTCCGGAAGATTACGCGGCCACGATTCTGCACGCGTTCGGATTCGCACCGGAAACCGCCATCCCCGATGAGTTCGGTCGCCCCGTTCGCATTGCAACTGGCAACCCAGTGACAGCGATTCTTGGTTAATCTTGGCAGCCACGGCCAGTGTTCGGTCTCAGTCAGTCTGCAATCGTGGATCGCTGGGTCGCACTTCCACACAGTGGGAGTGTGCTGCAGGCACAAGAAGCCTCAGTAAGGACTTTGCTCTGGAAGCCAGAATGCCATGAGAATTTAACTTGCAAACTTCTGGTGCTTTTTGTTCCGCAACACAGCCTGTCACGAGGCGATTAAACCCAGCGTATTAAGGCTGTGCCGCCCCGCAGGCGAAGTGCTTGCCGTCCAGTGCAAGTCGGAGCAGGTTTGCGTTTCATTGGCTCTTAGCGACTTCACGTGTCTGTTGTTCCGGCGTTTATGGTGTTCCGGCGTTTATGGCTTCGGCGTTATCGCTAGTAAAATACTGGCACTGGCGAGGCCTTGTGGATCATTGCGTTGCTGGAGCGAAGTGGCCAGTGCGCGGACAGAGCGGGTGACACGGTACTCAGACGTTGTTCCATCGGGGAGGACAACCGTAATGGGCTGATCGAGATTCAGCAGGCGATCATTCAGCAGTAGTGTGAGAGCCGCGGCAGAACTCTTCTGAATGTGAATCTGCTGTTCGCTCACTGTGGATATGATTTCATCACCGGCTTTTGCCGAGGCCAGATCTGTCTGCAGCCAATAGAAACGTGAGTGAGCAATGTCGTCCTGAACCCAGTGGACTTTCTTTGGCCAGGCATTGCGAGTGAATTTGGCCATCCAAGGAACAGCCACCGCATCCTGCAGATTCATCCAATGACCCTTGTTCGCGTGAATCGTCGTTTCATGGACGTAGCCATCCGGGTCCGTGGTCTGCAACGCATCAAGTTTTTGTCCCCATTCCACAGCGATCGTGTTGCGGTTGTAGGCAGAATCATTGGCTCCCATGTGAATAGTAAAGCCGATGTTGCGGAGGCCTTCCGGGCGAGCTTCATTCGGGTGCCCGGCCATCATGGCGGCGGCGGCCAGACGATCGGCCATGCGAGGTGCCAACTGATAGACACCATCGCCACCAGCAGAGTATCCCATGAAGTAAACTCGATCAGGATTCACGTTTTCGAACACCATCATGTCCGTGACCAACTGATCGAAAAAGATGTCGATATGGCCCTCGTGCCACAGGTTCCAGGTATTCGTGGGTGCTCGTGGAACAAGGTAGACGCCTTCTTCAGGCTGATAAAGACGCTTTTGATTTTCGTACTGCTGATCATTCACGGCCTTGGGAGCACCGCCGCCGCCATGCATCGAGATAAACAAACTGCGTCCATGCGCTGGAACATCGCCAAAGGTCTGATACCAGAAAGGCATGCGGAGTTCGCCAAACGCAAGTTCGCGGGCTTCCATCTCCTGTGCACGTTCCCTGCGGA
>CAMAXD010000574.1 GCA_945861975.1 Candidatus Kuenenia stuttgartensis
GGGGGCTTCAACGCAAAGAAGCCCGGCTTGTTTGCCTTGCCGGGCTTCTGTTGTGGAACCGGATTTCGGTTTCGAATCAGACCTTGTCGGCTCGAGGACAAACGTACGGCTCACGATATTCACGTGTCAGCATCGCATTCGCCGCATCGTTATTGGTGAAAAGTTCTTTCTCAGGGTCGAACTGGAGCAGTGCTCCGAGCGACATCTTGTACTTATCAAGTTCGACACCATTCTTCGTAAGATGTTTTACGGTCCGTTGCAGAGTTACCTCATTATCATCGAGGCTCTTGACATCTTTCAGGACGGCAGAAATATCGCTGACGTCGACTCGATTTTCTTCGCCCATGTAGTAGGAGATATTACCAAGATGACTCACGGCTGCAGACAAGTGTCCTTCGCGAACATCGGCATTCAGGTCCTCGACTTTGCGTGACTGACAAGCAGACACAAAGTTCTTGAAGTGCTCACCACCGCCCTTGAACTCTTTCGCAACTTTCATGTCCTTGTCGAACACCAGGCAGTGCTCATAACTGACCTGAACCAGAGTTCCCTCGGTGCCATAGAACACAACTCCGACCTTGTTTCCGCTCTTGCTTTGAAACAATGTATTGAGTTCTTCATCGTCACTGTCATCGACGGACAATCCTCGCGTTTCAAAGACCATACACTTGTCGCCGTAGTCGTAAATGGAGACCTCGGTGTTTCCTGTGTCGCCACCATCGACATAGTTCGGATCATTACGCTCGACCTGATATCCCAATCGACCGCCGTAGGTCAGAATCGTGGATGGGTGAGTATCAATGCCCAAACCCCAGCGAGCAACATCGGTCTGGTGCGGCCCCTGATTTCCGAGGTCACCGTTGCCGTAATGACGCTGCCAGTGCCAGTCATAATGGAATTTTTCACGAGTACATTTGGGGTCGGTCAGCGTTGCCGGACCACTCCACATGTCAAAGTTCACGTTGGCGGGAATCGCATAGTCCCCGCGCTGGCCAATGCTCTTGCGGCGTTTGTAGCAGAGACCACGAGCGAACTTCACTTCACCAATGCCGCCGTTCCGCATAAACGCGACCGCTTCAATGACGGCTTTGCTGGAGCGACACTGAGTTCCCACCTGACACATGCGTCCATACTTGCGAGCCGCTGCGATCAGGGCCGTTCCTTCGTAAACGTTGTGGCAAACCGGTTTTTCCACATAAGCATCTTTGCCGGCCTGCATCGCCCAGATCCCAGTCAACGCATGCCAATGATTCGGTGTTGCGGTGCTGATCAGATCGATCGAGCTGTCTTCAAACGCCCGTCGCATGTCGCTTACGGGTTTTGGGCGAAGCCCCTGCTTCTTTTCGATATCATCGCAACGGCGATTTGCAACCGCTTCATCGACATCAACGATCACTCGAATCTCCGTACGCTCATCATTCAGGAATTCGTTGATATGCTCGCCGCCGCGGCCGTTAACGCCAATAATCGCCACGCCCAGCTTGTCATTGGCCGACTGCCCTGCTCGACCAATGGCCGGAGCAGCCATCACTGCGGACGCGGCAGCCGCTGAGGTTTTCAAAAATCGACGACGATTGAGTTGGCTCATGAGTTGCCTCCGGGAGGGAATTGTTCTGAGGGGGGGGAGTCATCTGGCGATTCCGCGCCGCAAAGATTCTGGCGGCACACTTAATATGCGTCACGCATGGAAACGCATTTGCTTCCTGGTTGCAAGCGAATCCACCGCATTCACGCCCTTCAATTCCTTGACCAGGTTGTCGCTGTAAACACACAATCCCGCATCTCGTGCCACGATAATGTTCTGCGTTTCCTTTTCAAAAAGAGATTTATCCATGTTTGATTTGTCCGCGATTCAATCAGCCTTATGCGAGTTTGGAATTCAGGGCTGGTTGCTTTACGACTTTCGCGGCAACAACGTGCTGGCTCAACGAGTCCTGAAGATGCCGCACGGCTTTTATGCGTCTCGTCGCTACTTCTATTTCATCCCGGCGAAAGGAACTCCGCAAAAGCTGGTCCATCGTATCGAAACAGATGTGCTCGACCATTTGCCCGGCGACAAGACCATTTATCTGCGCTGGCAGGAACTGGAAGCCGGCATCGAGGAGATCGTGAAGGGCCACTCGACTGTTGCCATGGAATACTCACCGCGCAACGGCAACCCGTACATTTCCCGCGTTGATGCAGGAACCGTTGAACTGGTCCGCAGCTTCAGCTCGGAGGTTGTTTCTTCCGGTGATCTGATTTCCCTGTTCGAATCCGTGATGACGGAAGAGCAGCTGCAAAGCCATCTTGATGCTTCCAAAGTCACAAATGCGGCCTATGCACGAGCCTGGAAGTTTATCGCTGATCGGATTCGCTCTTCAGGATCTGTCGAAGAATCTGAAGTCAGCGATGAGATCATGCGACACTTCGCAGAACATGAGCTAACGACGTACAGCCCGCCGATTGTGGGAGTCGACGCGAACGGCGGCAATCCTCACTATTCAACCGGAACCGGCTCGGACACCACCATCAGAGAGGGCCGATTTGTCCTGATTGATCTCTGGGCCAAACAGAAAACTCCAGGAGCCTGCTACAGCGACCTGACTCGCACCGGCTATGTTGGAACATCTGTGCCCGAGAAATACACAAAGGTGTTTAACGTGGTGGCCGCAGCACGTGACGCCGGCATCGCCTGTGTCAAATCTGCCTTCGCTGAGAAACGTCCAATCGTCGGCGGAGAAGTCGACGACGCCGTTCGATCCGTCATCGAAAAGGCTGGCTACGGAGAATACTTTTGCCATCGCACCGGCCACAATCTGGCTCAGGAAGTCCACGGCAACGGCACGCACATGGATAATCTGGAGACGATTGAGTCCCGCAGAATCCTTCCCAAAACTCTGTTCACAATCGAGCCCGGAATTTACTTGCCTGATTTCGGAGTCCGCAGCGAAGTTGACGTCTATGTCCATGCGGATGGGCAAATTGAAGTCACGGGTGGACCAATTCAGACGGCAGTGGTGGCGATTCT
>CAMAXD010000575.1 GCA_945861975.1 Candidatus Kuenenia stuttgartensis
AATTCCATGTCGGTGATCACCCTCGTCACCTGTCTCCCCCGGATTCCGCCGCCGGAAACACGCCACAATGACGCTTTCTCAACAGAATCTGAAGTCAACAACTGAACAAACGGGCGCTACACTTTTTCACCGCCCACCAACCCTCCGCCAAGCGCCACGGTTTCTCACCGCCGTTTACACCCAGGCGTTTGCCAGTGAACGGGTAAGCACCACGCTGAGTGATCTTGCCGTTCTTTGTCCAAATTGCCATCGTGCAATTCACCGAACCAAGCCACTCATGTCTGTCGAGGAGTTTCGATCACACTTTCAAGCAGGCCGTGCGTCGCATGAAGCTGCGTTATCGAGAAATCCTGCCATCCGAAATCGCCAGCACGGTGGATTCTGTTAACGAAGTCGACGACGAACTGCGACAACTGATGAGAATCCTGTCAGACTCCTGATTGCAAGTCAGCAGGGGAAGCAGTCTGTTGTTTCAGAGGGTTGAAAAGGTGTTAGCGACGTTGACACTTCTTTTGACTAGTTCTTGAGAGACTCTGAAAAGCCAACATCATCAACCGTTGATGAACGCCATTTGGGTGGATATTGAAATCGCCTTTTCAACAGGATGTCGACCTCTTTGACTTCATTTTCTCGCCGCAGCGATAGATGAATAGTCTTTCCTTCCTGCGCCAGAATCTCCTTCAGTACATCCCGGGTCAGCGCAGACGGAATCTGACCATCGATTCTTAAGACCTCATCGCCATTCTTTACCCCACCGACGGCACCCGGAGATTCATCCTCAACACTCAAGACTGCGAGCGACGTTGTCGATCGGAATACTATCCGTAAGCCACTTGCATTTACTGGAAACGGTGAGGTGTCAACCTTTGTAAGGTCGCCGATGAAGCAACACTTATTTGGAAAATCGAAAGCAAGTTTGAACCGTGAAAGTAAAGGGATACCAAGTTGATTCACTTCGCTCACCATCGCCAAAACGTTTTCAAATCTTGCGCCTAGAAACTGGATTTCCTTAATGATAATAGCTCGATCCTCATGAATTCCTGATCCTTCGGCTTTTTCGATGCGGCCTGCTTCGACTGCTTGGCCTGAGCGCACCAAGAAATCTGCCAGCTTCCGTTCGATGTCAAGGCATCCGTTGTTTCCGGTGTCCACCTTGAAATCCCGATTTCCCACCACAGGGAGCGTTACCGGGAGAATCGGACAAGACACCCGGAAATTCAGAGGAACCCTTTTGTATCCTTTCGTTGTCTCTGGTTGCGATTTCAAAAACACCGGCTCAACACCGTCAAATACCAAGACTCGCGAAGCAAGTAAGTCCATTCCGATAGCACATGTTATCTCCTTCCCCACGATCGCTTGCATAGATTCGAGGTCGAGTTCTACCACCGTGGTTCGGATTGTGGGAAAGCCTTCGAATCCCACTTCGACATTCTCAAATGCCTTTACCGCTTTTACAGAGGACGGCAATCTTGCTCTTAACAGTTTGCTGTTTGTGTCCCCAAGTCGGCGTGAAAGAGTAGGGGCGGCGACTGTAACCGAAGATCCAGTATCCAAAATACACCGAGTCTTTATTCCGGCGATGACGCCATCTGTTAAAATCAGTCCTAATTGTTTGTACCCAGGAGGGGCAGCTATCGCGGAATATCCTGTCGACGTCACTGACGTGGAAACGCCACTCAACTCGAAGATAAACAGCACAGTAACGACTACAATTGAGAACGGCGTCATCCGAGTTTTCGGTTCCATGATTGAAGACTTTCACTCAACGGAAGTGTTGGCTTGAAGTGCGTATCGAAATTCCGACTAGACTTCTGTCGATAAAAACAAATCCGCTGAAGCGTTTACCGTGAAGTAAAATAGTGACCAAAAAACATACGTTGTAGATCCAGTCCTATTCAGCTGTGTGAATACCAATATCAAGAACAAAGGTGGGTTTGGTCGGGTCATGGAATGGGAACGATATCTGTGGTGTCGTTTCAAAGATGTAAACCTGCCGCAACGGCGGTAGTATCCATGGAGAATCAGTCAAGTCTACGGTGAGTTGCGTTGTAGGCGTGATCCGCCACCGATCGTCATTGAGCCTCCAAGGCTCTTTCCCGAGTTCCCATGTCTGCTCGACGGTTTGCGTCAAAATCATGTGTTCGGTAAGCGGCAAACTAAAAATCTTTTTGGGAGGTAACGGGACCTCGTTGATTACTCCTTGATCGACCAAAACTACGCCAACACCCACACCAGCAGTTCCCACGCCCACCAACCATTGTGGTTTCAGCTCTAACACGTTGATCAATTCGTCTTTGTACGGATCCAAAACAGCGTGCGCAACATCCTGCATGACGTCGGAGATTGTCGGTTCGGTAAAGTTCGGATGAAGAAATGGAGGAAGGATTTGATGGAAGATTTCATCTGGATCTTTTGGGTCATAGATAGGTTCGTCGTAGAGTCCCGTCGCGTCGAACCGAAAGTTGCCTGCATTGCCGACATACCGACTCACATTTGCATCACCAGCAGCAAATCCCATCGGATCATCGTTCAAGAACTTTCCGAGTATTGGGTCGTACCAGCGGGCTCGGTAGTACATCAGGTCTGCATCGGCGTCGTAGAGTTGGCCGGTGTAAGACGCGAGTGGCGAGAGGCGAGCGTCGAGAGGAGCACCAGAAGAATCAATAACAGACGAGATGGCTCCGAATGCGGTGTATCGGATGTGTTGGGCGATGGCAGTTGATGAGTTGCCGTTCACAGTGGTTTGCTGCACCCAATCTCGTGGCGTACCTTGATGGTCGGTGAGAGCCCAGAGTGGATCGCCGGAGGTCGATTCGACAGCAAAGATTTGGTCGACGGCAGGGCCATTCAAGTAGCGAGTGCCTAGCGGCGAGAAGCTAGAGGAATCCGCGTCGGAGTCTGTGAACTGGAACAAGAGCTGGTCTGTCCAACCAGCTTGGTTAAGAGCACCATTCGGGCCACCGATGTGGATCGAACCGGCGGCATCGGCCAGTAACCCGGCTCCGTCGTAGACTAAGGTTTCTCGACGATCCATGGTGGAGTCTCCGTTGTCGTCAACACTCTTTCCGATGCGACGTCCCAGTGCATCGTACTGATA
>CAMAXD010000576.1 GCA_945861975.1 Candidatus Kuenenia stuttgartensis
GACCGATTCGAGATGAGTACCTCACTGCGGACCTCGCGGTAACCATCTACGAAAAGCTGGGTATTCCGAGCGACTTGATTGCTCAGGCACCGGACGGTCGGCCGGTTCGATTGGTGGAAGGCCATCCGATCAAAGAGTGGATGTGATCAAGCCACCTTCGAATTCCTGGTAGGGCCGACCACTGGTTGGACATTCTTGTTCGGCAAGGCTGCGACGGGCAAGAATGCCCATCCTGCCCCAGAATGGAGACATGACGAAGCACTACGGGTTATTCGCGGGACTCTGCTCTGTCCGTTAGGTCTTCGTTGAAGCGAATACGGTTTCCAAACGGGTCAGTCACCTCAATCACCAGGCTGTTGTAAAACGTCTTCTCGATGCCCGGTCGCATGTAGCCGTAGCCGCGCGAAGTGATTGTCGCGTGGAATTCTTCGATGCCGTTTATCCAAACAAATACGGTGGAGCCCGGACAGCAGTCGCCGTGATGTTCGGTCAAATGCAGAATGAGATTCTTCTTGCTGATCTGCAAATACACCGGTGATCGTTCGTCGAACGTGTGTTCCCAGTCTACGGTGAAACCCAGAAAGCCAATGTAGAAATCTTTGGCCTTGATGGTATCAAAGATCCGCAGAATCGGAATAACGCTGACGAATTCGGTATTCACAGGCACTACTCTGTCTGCATGGAGGCCGGTTGTTCGCGGGACACATCATCGAAGAACGCCTCAATCTTTGCCGCGAGCAGAAACTCTTTCGCCGATTCCTCAAAACGCTGCACGGCGCGACGGTGAAACCTTGATCGGAGTTTCAGAACCGCAGCCGCCTGCTGTCGGTAACATCTTTCCTGGGCTGCAGAGTCCTTTTGGATTGAAGACCTTACGAATATCGGTCATCACTTCCAGATCGGTTTCCGTGAACAGTCGTTTCATCAGGCTGATTTTTTCGACGCCAATTCCGTGTTCCCCGGTCACACTGCCGCCAAGATCAATGCAACGATTCAGAATCTCATCGCTGGCTTCGATCACGCGATGAATCTGGTCTTTATCACGTTCGTCAAACAGCAGAATGGGGTGGATATTGCCATCGCCGGCGTGAAAGACGTTGACGATTCGGATGTTATGACGCTGCCCGACTTCGGTGATGAATTCAAGAATCTCCGGCAGTCGAGTGCGAGGAACCACGCCGTCCTGAGTACAGCAGCTTGGAGCCAATCGACCAATCGCTCCGAAGGCCTGCTTGCGACACTTCCAAAGCATCAGTCGTTCTTCTTCTGTTTTCGAACGCCTCACTTCTCTGGCGCCGGCTTGCATACAGAGATCGATGATGATGATAGCTTCGTCTTCAACAACGCAGTCCAGTCCATCGACTTCAATGATCAGGACTGCTCCTGCGTCCAACGGGAACCCGAACGAAAACGCTTCTTCCAGAGCTCCGATAATGCCCTGATCCATCATCTCCAGTGCGGCAGGAATAATGCCGGCGCCGATGATGCTGCTGATGGCCTGAGTCGCATCCGCAACGGTATTGAATACACCCAGCATCGTGCGACAGGCAGCAGGATCTCGTGTGATTTTGACCCACACTTTCGTAACAATGCCGAACGTGCCTTCGCTGCCGACGAACAGACCGGTCAGATCGAATTCATTACCACGACCACATGGGCCTCCGAACTGGATCAACTGGCCGTCTGAGCTGACAAATTTGACACCGAGCACATGATTGACGGTCACGCCATATTTCAGAGTATGCGGGCCGCCGGAATTGGTTGCGACATTGCCTCCGATCGTGCAGGCTCCCTGGCTGCTGGGATCAGGGGCATAATGAAAGCCGCTGCCGGCAAGAGCTCTGGTCAGTCGAACATTGACACAGCCTGGTTCAACGACCGCATACCGATCGCGCTGATTGATTTCCAGAATACGATTCATTTTGGCCAGAGCAATCATGACTCCGCCACCGACGGGCAGACATCCTCCGGCCAGGCTGGTTCCGGCTCCGCGCGCGACAAACGGCACGCCGAACTGATTGCATTCACGAACAATCCGGACGACTTCATCACTGCTGATGGGGAACACGACGACGTCAGGAGAATTCTTTTCGACGACGTAGCCATCGCATTCGTAGACGACCAGTTCATCCGGAGCATCCAGCAATCGTTCAGGCCCAACGATACTTTTCAGCCGCTGCAAAAATGCGTGCGTAATGAGTTTTGAAGAAGCAGAAGGCGAAGCCGCGCTGGCCGACATGATTAGACACTTTCTGGGACTATTCCGTGCGTGCCCGCGATTGAGACGATCCTCTAAAGGTATCCCGCGAACACCCGGCCTGAATTCACACTATGGGGAGAATAACGGCGGAAGAATGCCGCATTCGTACCGCAACCGGCGTTCACGGTCCAGTGTCGGGTGAGTTGCTGTTACAGGATCCGTCGCTGGAAGAAGAGGATCATTTCTTCTTTGTTATGCGGATTTGAGACTGCGGAGACCAGTTGCCAGCCTCGATCACCGACCTCTTCATTGATGTCTTCGCCCAGAAATCGACCGTATTTGTCGGTTTCGAGGTAATAAGTTCGATACTCCATCTGTGGCTTCAGCAGTGCATCAAACAGCAGCCTCGTGCACAGTTCTGCGGACCAAATTGTCAGAATCAGGAGGAAAAGTTGTTTGTAGCTCATGGCAATTCCCTTTACGCCGTGTCACCAATTTGGCCACAGAATATTCTCCGCATGGTGTGAAGTGAGGCCGGTTGGTCGCGGGGTACAATTTCTTAGCAGGCCTCAATTGTGGCTGAGTACAGAATAGAGTATTCCGGGAATCGTGAAAATATGGACCCTGTTGCATCGCCGATGCGGTTCAATAGACTTCCGGGAATTACCGTAGCCCTGTCGCTCCGCCGACGGGATTTGCCGGTCGACCGGGACATCAGACTCTCACTCTATCGTGTCCCGCCGATTGCAGCTGTCTGAACACTGAAAACTGAACACTGAAAACTGTCTCCCCATGCCCCGTTACGACTTCAAACCCGTTGAATCCCGCTGGCAGCAATACTGGGATGAAAACCAGACCTTTCGCACACCGGATGCAGTTTCAGAAAAGAAGAAGCTGTACGTTCTGGACATGTTTCCGTACCCATCCGGCAGCGGCCT
>CAMAXD010000577.1 GCA_945861975.1 Candidatus Kuenenia stuttgartensis
CGTTCTTGCGTTCTTGTTCTCACGTAAACCTTCGCGCCCGCAGGAGATTATCGAACAGATGGCAATTGATACGATCGATTTTTCCCGACTTGAGCCACCGGTTGCTCAATTCATCCAGTTAGCTCGCGATCACAAAACCATCGGCAGGCAAACCACTGACTTTCCAGATCTTTGGCAATACTCCACAACAGCAAACGACCAAACACCATCAGTTCGATTCATATTCAATCAATTCATTCTCCCTATCACCACAAAGCAACGAGCTGAGATCGATCAACAGATCTCAAAGCGAGGCGGAGTCCCCTGCTGGCCAATGCTTGGCATTCGCGTCGATACAACTTCGGATACCATCGTCGCAGTCGCTGTGTATACTCAGTGCCTGTAGTTTCGTGATTTTGCTGCTGTTGTCGTAGCGGAAAACTGCAGAACCATCGCATGCAGCAGAGTTGTGGTGGTTCGGTTTTTGAAATTGAAAAATCTTCTCCCGCAACCTGCTGATGCGGGTCGTTATTTGCAACAGGCAGGCGATGGAGCGTTCGGATGAATTTACGGACCCCAGCCGCATTGGCCGCCGAGAGTGGTTCGGCATATCGTTCGTAGTTGTCTGCGCGCTTATGGCCTTCGTAATCTGGTGGCCGTCAGAATCATTCCGCGAGTCCGTCAAACTACGGGATGTAATAGACTCGCTCGCAAAGCGTCGACCATCTGACATGGAGCCCGGACAATGGAAAATCGCAGTCTGGTGGACCAGCAATCTTGATGGAAATAGTTTAACATACCGAGCAGACGCGTCATCAATCCGGTCGTTGCGAGAACAGCTCGAACGCCGACTTGAAGGTGATGTCAATATGGTGACGATCGAATGGATTTGGGATTCCTATGCAGATCTCTGCCCATCTGGGAAGCGTTATCAGCGTTTCAGGCAGCAGATGCTTGACGAGATAGCTGCAGAAGGAATGCGCTAGGTCGATTGACGTCCCCTGAACACGTAGAACTGCAAATAACTATAAGATGCAGCGGAGTTGCCAGTGGGCTGCGCACACATTGGAAAATCAGTCGCCGCAACCGGCTGATCTTGGTCGACTATTTGTAATGACAAGTTTCAGTACTTCAATCGCATTCGCAGTCGGATTCACCGCTGCGGTTGCCTTTGTCGGTTGCGGACAATCACTCGAAACAGAACTGGGACTTCAATACTCCAGTCCCAAGGTTCCATCTGACATCCCAGAAACGATCACGCCCTCAATGGATTCACGCACATCCAATCTTCTTGCGGAAGGACAAACAACCCTTAACCTCCATCAATACTACCGCTCAATGCACACAACTGGTTGGCGGTGGGCAATTGATGACCGACAGAGCGGGCGGCCATATCGATACAAGACCGAGGATGATGTCAAACAAGGACTCGATGCGTTGGGCTGCGGGCAAGATGCATTTTGGCTGGGATACAAAGACGCTGTTGATCAGATTGCGGCTGCGGAGAAATCGCAGAATCAGCGTTGAACTTCAAAATCGCAATTCGTTCGCCTTCAGACAATCTCTATGAGCCGTTGCACAACGTTTGTTAACAGTTTTGGCCAGCGGTCACTTATTGTTCCCGCGGAGTGCCCGGTTGACGAGATTCCTGCGCCATTCCGATCTTTGATTCCCGATAAGTATTTTGCCTGTTTAGAATGTTCTCGGCCAGTACTTCTCGCGTTGGCGGATCGTTGTGGGAATGCCGTGATTGCCCGTTGGCTCGCTGCCCTTGCCGAATCTCCGGCAGGCTTGATCGTCCATCATGCGACTATGATGCGCCGTCCGCAGGTTCATGTTGCGATCTGCGCAAGTCTGCCTCGCTTTGCGCATCCAATACAGTTTACACTCCCTTCATCTCACGTCGCCGTCACAGGAAATGCAGCAATCGATTCACTCTACAAGGCTGTCGGTCGAACGTTTGACGGCATGGACGCGTTTGAACGGAGCGGTTGGGAGTCGAGCGATCACCATCATTTCGACTGGCGTCATTCTTTCGCAGATTTTCCATCTCAACACCTGAATTCTTTATTGCTCTATCAAACGAACACTGGGGATAAACTTTTGGCGAGCGGTGGTGACATTTATTCCTTCATGCATGACAGTGGGCAGGTCAATAGACAAGGAACAGCTCAGTCGATTGTCGAGGACTACTTTCTCAGTCAACTCGAAGGTCGCCTTTGGTATCCTTTTCCGTATTAAAAGAGGCGAACGATAAAATGCACGCGAGCTGCGGTGGTGCGTTTTTCACACTTTGCAAAGTCGCTCGCCGCAGCAGGGTGATTTTGACGTTCGGCAGAGGACCAGTGCGATGCGCGAAGATCGCAGTCTACTCGGATTGGATGAACAGCATTCAGTAATCGAGAAACTCAGCCTTTTCTTGTTCGCGCTTTTGATCGGGCCACTCATCGCCGCGTTGATATTCCTCGGAATACCACATCTGGAACCTCCTTGGCGAAAGGTCGCATTGTGGGTCTCTGAATCTTTGGTTGTCTTCTGGATCTGCCTTCTTATTTTCATCTGGTGGCGTCCGCATTGGTTTCGCCGAATCTACCTTTCTGTCGAGCGAAAAGTTGTGATCGCCATTCGCACCATCGTATTTGTGGGCGTCATTTGGTTGGCGATTATTAGCGCAATCGGATGGCTCCGGGCGATGCATTTCCTATAAAGCAGCTGCCGAATAATTTGCTGAACCCGAGTGGCCGAACTGGTTTTTTTGATATGGATGCTCGCTCGCGGCCACCGGGTTAGATGTACCGGTTAGAGTCAAGGGGTTGGCGGGTGAAAGCCATGACACCGATCGACGTGACAACGATACTTGGCAACAAGACTCGGCCGTGGTTTCACGTTTGCCAACTGGACATCGACCGACACGCTGCCGCTGCTTTCTTCGAGGTCGATCCCGTTGTTGCAGACGAACCAGGATTAGGTGATGCTGACTATTGGGCCGTGGAGTTTGACTGTGGCCTGAAGCTTGCATTTGAATTTTTTCACTGGGGCAATGGTGGGTCGGTGCTTGCAGACCTTCCTTGTTCTCAGCATGCTCGTCGGCACCTTCGACATTGGGACTCAGCCCTCGTTGAAGTGCCTCGTGAGAAGCAGGAACCGGATCGCAGTGCGATGATCGAACGGTTCGCCGCAAACATGCCAGAACTGCTTGAACTTGAGGCCTTTCAAGTTTGGCGACAGGGCGACGACGGCAATCAAGTCAAAATCGGTCTTCCGACCACGAAGCGTGATGCTGATTGTTGGGTCGCTGAA
>CAMAXD010000578.1 GCA_945861975.1 Candidatus Kuenenia stuttgartensis
TCCCGCAGGGACTTTCTTGTTTCCCGGCAGCACTGTTTCGACGACAGTTCGAGTCGACACATTCGCAGCGGCAAGGGTCAGAGGTCGCAGCAGGCTGATTGCTTTCGGACTGAAGACCGCGTACAGACAAGTCAACAGCGTGATCACAAACAGCGCAGTGCCAAGGCGAATGAGCATTCCTCGATCGATGGCTTCATCAACATGAACTTCAGCCAGCTTGACGGCCGCTCGCTTCTCCAGCGACTTCTGTATCGGAGTATCACTTTTGCGACCTCCGGACTGCAGATCGATCAAAGCCAGCAGACTGCCTTCAAGCCCCTTTGATGATCGATCCAGCATTCGCGCGGCATACAACGGATGAATGCGACGAAACCAGGGCAGCGCGACGTATCGAATCAGGATGGCTGAACATGACAGCACGACAACAATCAACATGCCAGCGCGCGTCCACGCACCGAAGCCACCGTCGATGACCCAATGATCCAGAATCGTAAAGGTCAGCACATAACCAATCAGCAACAGGCCCGCGAGCACCGAAGCAGTCAGCAGGTCGGTCGCCTTGATCCGACTGCGAGCCTGCTCAAGCTGGTACTGGATGAATTCATCCGGATCCGCGTAGCCTTGCTGAGATTTGTCGGAAACTATTGCCACGTGTTGAGTCCTGAACTGAGAGTGCCGACGCCGCCAGGTCGAACTAATGCACGATTAAGCTGACGCACGAGCAGTTTTCAGATGTTCCGTCTTTCCTCAAGTTTATCGGCCACAATACTTCAGGGGCAGTCAAAATAAGCGGAACGGACCGATTGCATAGACTTTGCTTCTCACCCACGGGCCACGTTGCCCATGTCGCAGGCTGCCGTTCGATTCGCGATTTCTGACGAGGTGCCACCAAAATCCCGCCGTCCAGGGTGAGATCCGCCCGAAAGTCTATTTTGCCTACCAAACTCTGGACTGAATTCTCCACGAAGTTTCACGGCACGTTGCCAGAACGTTCTCTCCGATCGGCGCCCTATGGTTTTTCGCACCCTGCGCCAAATTCGGCTTGAGTGAACTGCAAACATGGGCCGCGGCCAAAAAACTGTCGTGCGGGCTCGAGCAGTCCGTTCGATTGTCGCAGGGGATTCTGGAAACTCGCCGGTGCCTGCTTTCCTTGTTCTCTCGCGGAAGCCGGCCACGAAACTCCCACCGATATTCTGCATAGATGCCGGGTGATGATCTTCGCTCGTGGGATCTCAACGTCTACGACGGTCAGTGGAGTCTGGGACAAATCCGGTCGACACTTCTGGCCGCAGTTGAAACGCTGCAGATTGCCCACGATGATTTCTTGCCCTGAATCCTGCCCATCGCCTCAAGTGCTCTGGGGCACATCGCCACTGTCATCGGCCGCAACGGTGAGCCATTCCTGCCCGTCTACTACGGCGCAAGGGGAGTTGAGGCACTGTAGTCGCCCCCTAATCGAGTAGGGTGAGTCGGGGTGGCTAAACCTCGACTCAGCCCTCTCACAGAACCGTACGTACGGGACCGTATACGGCTCATGTTTTACAGGACTCAGGTGACCTGAGGAAGGACTCCGGTCGGAACGGACGTCAAATCAAACAGCCCCAGTTCGCTTAGCCAGCCATTGGGAATGGCCCAGCTAGCGAGGTGACTGACCGAGCTTCGCCACGATCGCATTCGCATCGCCACGAATTCGCCCCGATACCCCAACTGCCGCAGGCGGCGGTGGAGACGACCGGGTTTCTTCCATAGCGACAGCTGCTTCGCACGAAGACGGCGACGAATCCAGCCTGCCAGTTCACCAAACACGCCTTTGCAGTTTGCCATCCGAAAGTAGTTCGAAAAGCCGCGGAGCACCGGGTTCAGGTCAGCGATGACCTGCTCCAGATTCACCGGACTATTGCGACGGGTGATCTGAAGGACTTTGTCCTTGAATGCGGCGATCTTTTTGGACTGGATACGAGTCCAGGTCAAACTGATCTCAACGCCCAAAAACTTCACGCCGCGAGCGGCATGGGTCTGGTGCGTCTTTTCGCGATTCACGGTCAGTTTCAGATCGCCTTCCAGAATGGTGGTCGCTGCAAGGAGTGCTGCGTGAGCCGCCGATTGACTCCGGCACACGATCAGGATGTCGTCGGCGTAACGCACAAGGCGATGGCCACGACGTTTCATTTCCTGATCGAAGGCGTCCAGGTACACGTTCGAGATCAAGGGAGAAATCACTCCCCCCTGAGGACTGCCGGTCTCTGTGGCCTGCCAGTTGCCATCCACCATCACTCCGCTCGTCAGAAACATCTGAATCAGATTCAGAATGCTGCCGTCGGTCACGCGACGACGAATCGACGCGAGGATCAAGTCATGATCCAGCCGGTCAAAGCATTTCGAAAGATCCATATCCACCACATGGACTCGGCCATACTGGCGAATGAACATCGTTGCTTTCGCCACTGCCTGTTGGCAGCTGCGGCCCGGTCGGTAACCATAGCTTGACGGGTGAAAGTGAGGATCGAAAATCGGTTGCAGGATGTCCAGCAGTAACTGCTGGACGACGCGGTCACGAACAGCGGGAATTCCCAGGTGCCTTTCGCCGCCATCCGGTTTCGGGATCGAAACACGACGCACGGGTTGAGGCTGGTAAGTCCGGGTCCGCAGTTCGGTCACAAGCTGATCCAGTTCTTCCCACAGCCGCGACTGAAAGTCGGCGATCGTTTGTCGGTCCACGCCGGGAGCTCCCTGAGCGCGGCGGACTTTCTCGAACGCGCGAGCCATCGCTCGGCGATCCAGAAGACGATCGTAAAGGCTATAGTAGATACGCATCTGTATGATCGATGCTTTCATGGTTCAGTTCGTGGTCTTTGCTGTATGTCTCGTCAGTCGAGTCTTCCGGCAGGGCGGCGATTCGCGAACGGAATCCACGTGTGCTATTCCAGTAAAGGACAATCGCGTCGATTCAGAATGTTCGCTACTCCGCACGGGCGGTCAAACTCAGCAGGTTCCTCGTCAAAGGTCGCCGCTTGAGCCGGTCCCGAGAGCCTTCGATCTCTCTCGCTGGTGCCCGCTGCTCGGTTGTTTCTGTCTGTCGATTCTTCAGCTCCAAAGTAAAACTTCACCCCTTCGCGTCTGGCTGAAAACCTTTGATTCACTGCCAGCCATCAGAACTCACGGTCATTACCCTGGCCGCTTTGCCTGACGTCGTCACGGTTTTGTCCTCCAGACTGTTGCCAGCTTTCAAAGGCCGCGACTTACTCACTACTACGGGATCTTCTGCCACCTCACACCAGATAGACAGCCGCTTGAGTCTCCTCTTGCGGCCGCGTTACTCGCACGATTCGCTTCGCCTATGGGGGAGCTAACGAGGTCGAGATGATGCCAGGCTTCCCCAGTTACTGTGCTGACTCCCTGATGATGAAGACGTCCCCAGTCACCTGCTGTCGCTGTTCATGAATCAGGCATCGCGACTTTTCGCACGCTCGCCTCGACAACCGGCCGAATCAGGTTCGCTTTCACTACGCTCCATCATCCTCCTATCGCTTCCTTCAGACCCCAGCGTTCGCCACTGACGCCCTTGCGAGTCGGATTCTCTTCCCCATGAACTGGGTGAGGTCGCTGACGAGCAGCGACGGGGTTTGCCAGCTTCGCTGGGCAAACAAAAA
>CAMAXD010000579.1 GCA_945861975.1 Candidatus Kuenenia stuttgartensis
ACCGTGTCCGCTTCCGCTTTACTCGTTGATGCAAATACATAAGTGTCGTCGCCCGCTCCACCAAACAGAGAATCATCACCGCCGTTACCGGTCAGCGTGTCGTTACCGCCATTCCCCGTCAGCGTATTCCCCAGCGAATTGCCCGTCAGCGTGTCGTTGTCTGAGCCACCAATGGCTTTTTCAAAGGCTGTCGAAGAACTGAGCTTCAAAGAAAGATTGCTGTTCACGACCTGCTGCGTTGCAGAGCCCAGATTCACAGCCACCCCTGACGTCGTGGTCAGCGATAAGTCGATGGTGTCGCTCCCGCCACCCGCTTCATCCAGTGTATACACGCCGAGAGCCATATCCGCATCAAACCGATACAGATCATCGCCCGCCATCCCGGCCAGCGTGGTTGTCTCAATATCATCGAGCACCAGAACAGCCCCATTGATCGTCAGCCCACCGCTGCTGCTGATTACAAAGGTATCGGTGCCCGCAGTGCCGATGACTCTTACCGAATTCGTTCCCGCCAGTCCTTTTAATATCACAGGAGCGTTCATCGGGAACGTACCCAGATCAATAGCGGTTCCGCCATTGGTCGATCGCATCACGTTGACGGTTCCGTTCGTCAACGTACTGGAATACGTCAACACAAAGGCATCGTCATTGCCAGTGCCAACGACATAATCCAGATTACCCTCGACATTCGTCACGTTAATCGGGAAGGCCTTGTCATACGTCAAGCCGAACTGATCCGTCACGCGGACCGTGACCGAGTACGAGGACTTCGTTTCAAAGTCGAAGCTGTCATTCGCCTGCAGAGTAGTGCCCGAAATGTTGAACAGTGCATTGTCGCCGACTCCTGTCGGCAGTGAGAACGTCAGTGTCGGATTGGCATCCGGATCCGTACCAGACAACGTACCGACCACGGCATTCACGCCCGCGTTTTCTGCGAGACTTGTGTTCGAGAAACTGATCTGGGTCGGGCTCATGTCCGTCTGATACCGCTGGGCATACACGCCAGTGCCGCCGCCGTCCTGACCGCCGCTGCTCCACGTGACGACGAAGTCCCCGGCTGCGTCCATCGCCACTGTTGAGAAGAACTGGAAGCTCGTCGTGTACGTGTTGACCCGGAACTCGCCCCCCTGCGCGACTCCCGCCGCGTTGTAACGCTGCGCATACACGCCATCGCCGTCGCCGTCCTGAAGGTCGCTGATCCACGTGACGACGAAGTCCCCGTCCGCGTCCATCGCCACTGTTGAGTACCGCTGATCGCCCGTCGTGTACGTGTTGACCCGGAACTCGCCGCCCTGCGCGACTCCCGCCGCGTTGTAACGCTGCGCATACACGCCAAAGCTACCGCCGTCCTGATCGAAGCTGCTCCACGTGACGACGAAGTCCCCAGACGCGTCCATCGCCACTGTTGGGAACCGCTGTTGGCTCGTCGTGGTCGTGTTGACCCGGAATTCGCCCCCCTGCGCGACTCCCGCCGCGCTGTAACGCTGGGCATACACGCCATCGCCGTCGCCGTCCTGATCGTAGCTGTTCCACGTGACGACGAAGTCCCCGGACGCGTCCATCGCCACTGTTGAGCTGTCTTGGGTGCTCGTCGTGTACGTGTTGACCTGGAACTCGCCCCCCTGCGCGACTCCCGCCGCGTTGTAACGCTGCGCATACACGCCGTCGCCGTCCTGACCGCTGCTGGTCCACGTGACGACGAAGTCCCCGGCCGCGTCCATTGCCACGGTTGACTTGTTCTGCCATCTCGCCGTGGTCGTATTGACCCGGAACTCGCCCCCCTGCGCGTCTCCCGCCGCGCTGTAACGCTGTGCATACACGCCATAGCCATCGCCGTCCTGACCGTAAGTGGTCCACGTGACGACGAAGTCCCCGGACGCGTCCATCGCCACTGTTGAGAAGAACTGATTGTTCGTCGTGTACGTGTTGACCTGGAACTCGCTCCCCTGCGCGACTCCCGCCGCGTTGTAACGCTGCGCATACACGCCATTGCCGCTGCCGTCCTGACCATAGCTGCTCCACGTGACGACATAGTCGCCGTCGGCGTTCATCGCCACTTTTAAGTCGCTCTGCTTGTCGGCTGTGTACGTGTTGACTCGGAATTCGGTTCCGGCCGTCACGATGTTGGCGATGGAGAAGGATTGAGTGAAGTCGCCGCCGGGGGTGCCGTTACTATCGCCGTCGAGGGCGTTGCCTGCCAGATCCTGGATCGTCTGCCTGGCGGTCAGTTGGAACACGCCGTCGGCCAGCGATGTCGAGAACGTCAGAACCGCCTCGTACTTGTTGGTCGTGGCATTCAGCCCGAACGTGATCCCGCTGATCGTACTGCTGACATCAACGCCATTCCGCGTGAGCACCCAATTGGCAGGGTTGGTCACGCTGTTGGCACCACTCGCCCCGCCGGTGACATTCAGATCCTCTGAAAACACGACGGTGAGTGCAGGCACGACGCTGACCAGTTGGTCGCCCGGAGCGATCTGCCGCCCGCCATCAAACACCTGCGCCACGATCGGCCCGGCGGTGTCCGTCGATTCGTTGTAACGCTGCGCATACACGTCATAGCTGGCGCTGGCGTCCTGACCGTCGCTGGACCACGTGACGACGAAGTCCCCGTCGGCATCCATCGCCACCGTTGAGTTCCCCTGCCAGCTCGTCGTGAACGTGTTGACCCGGAACTCGCCCCCCTGCGCGACTCCCGCCGCGCTGTAACGCTTCGCATACACGCCAAAGTCGCTGCCGTCCTGACCGTAGCTGCTCCACGTGACGACGAAGTCCCCGGACGCGTCCATCGCCACTGTTGAGTACTCCTGGTGGTTAGCCGTGTGCGTGTTGACCAGGAACTCGTCCCCCTGCGCCTCTCCCGCCGCGTTGTAACGCTTCGCATACACGCCATAGACGTCGCCGTCCTGACCCAAGCTGCTCCACGTGACGATGAAGTCCCCGGCCGCGTCCAGCGCCACTGTTGAGTAGTCCTGGTCGATTGCAGTGGTCGTGTTGACCAGGAACTCGCCGCCCTGCGCGTCTCCCGCCGCGTTGTAACGCTTCGCATACACGCCATAGCCGTCGCCGTCCTGATCTAAGCTGCTCCACGTGACGACGAAGTCCCCGGCCGCATCCATCGCCACCGTCGAGTTCCCCTGCCAGCTCGTCGTGAACGTGTTGACCTGGAACTCGCCCCCCTGCGCGACTCCCGCCGCGTTGTAACGCTGCGCATATACTCCATAGCCGCTGCCGTCCTGACCGGAGCTGGTCCACGTGACGACGAAGTCCCCGGACGCGTCCATTGCCACTGTTGAGTGGCCCTGGTTGCTCGTGGTGGTCGTGTTGACCCGGAACTCGACCCCCTGGGCGACTCCCGCCGCGTTGTAACGCTGCGCATACACGCCATCGCCGTCGCCGTCCTGACCGACGCTGGTCCACGTGACGACGAAGTCCCCGGCCGCGTCCATTGCCACTGTTGAGTACTGCTGGTGGTTAGCCGCGTACGTGTTGACCTGGAACTCGCCCCCCTCCACGTCTCCCGCCGCGTTGTAACGCTGCGCATACACGCCATAGCCGTCGCCGTCCTGATCGAGGCTGCTCCACGTGACGACATAGTCGCCGTCGGCGTCCATCGCTATCGCACCACCCTGGCCAGTATCGTTCGTGAACTGATGGCCGGCTGTGGTCGTGTTGACCCGGACTTCTCCGCCGATCAGGCGGGTTGCGACGTTGCTGAGGCTGCTGCCGTCGTTCACCTGGAAGCTGATCGTTCGCGCGACTTCGCTGCGGGAGGAACTTTGGTACGTCACCGCTCGCAACGCCGCCTCGTAGTTGGCGACCGTGTCGGAGCCGGTCAACGTCAAGATTCCGGAGCCATTCCACCCGCCGGTGATATTCGAGGCGTTGGTAAACGCGAGCACGTCGCCACTGTGGTATCCGCCGGTGATCTGAATCGTGGCCCCGGTCATGGTCGCGGTGTCTGCGTCGGCCAGGCTCAACATCGACGTGATCACCGTGTCCGCCGCGTTGGGAACGTACGGTAAGGCCGTGGTCTCGATGTTCGCCAGGATCGGCGTGTCGTTTGCGGCCGTGATGTTCACCGCCAGAGTCTTCGTATCACTCAGGCTGCCGTCGCTGGCGGTGACACTGAAGTTGTCCACGTCGTCAGTCAACAGACCGTTGATCGCCGTGGCCTTCGGAGCGTAGCTGTACGCCCCCGTCGCCACCGTGACCGTCAGCGTCCCGTACGTTCCAACCTTGCTGATCGTCCCGCCATTAACCGTGCCGCCGGTGATCCCATAGGTCAGGGTCTGCGCCGGCAGGTCCGCATCCGTGGCGCTCAGCGAGCCAGTCTGCACGCTGAACGTATCGGCGGCCAACGTGTCTGTCAGATTGATCGCTGCCGGGGTCGCCAAGAGTGGCGTGTCGTTTTCGGCCGTGATGTTCACGGTCAGGGTCTTCGTGTCGGTCAGGCTGCCGTCGCTGGCGGTGACACTGAAGTTGTCCACGTTGTTAGTCAGCAACCCGTTGATCGCCGTCGCGTTCGGAGCGTAGCTGTACGCCCCCGTCGCCACCGTGACCGTCAGCGTGCCGTAAGTTCCGACCTGGCTGATCGTCCCGTCGCCATTAACCGTGCCGCCGGTGATTCCATAGGTCAGGGTCTGCGCCGGCAGGTCCGTATCCGTGGCGCTCAGCGAGCCCGTCTGCACGCTGAACGTATCGGCGGCCAACGTGTCGGTCAGATTGATCGCTACCAGGGTCGCCAGGATTGGCGTGTCGTTCGCGGCGGTCACGATGTTGGCGATGGCGAAGGACTGAGTGAAGTCGCCGCCGGGGGTGCCGTTACTATCGCCGTCGAGGGCGTTGCCTGCCCGGTCCTCGATCGTCTGCCTGGCGGTCAGTTGGAACACGCCGTCGGTCAGCGATGTCGAGAACGTCAGGATCGCCTCGTACTTGTTGGTCGTGGTGTTAAACCCGAACGTGATTCCGCTGATCGTGCTGGTGACATTAACGCCATTCCGTGTGAGCGCCCAATTGGTCCGGTTTGTCACGCTGTTGGTACCACTCGTCCCGCCGGTGACATTCAGATTCTCTGAAAACACGACGGTGAGTGCGGGAACGACGCTGACCAGTTGGTCGTCCGGAGCGATCTGCCGTCCGCCATCAAACACCTGCGCCACGATCGGCCCGGCGGTGTCCGTCGATTCGTCGTAACGCTGGGCATACACGCCAGAGCTGCTGCCGTCCTGACTGAAGCTGTTCCACGTGACAACGAAGTCCCCGGCCGCGTCCATCGCCACTGTTGAGTCACGCTGGTAGCCCGTCGTGTACGTGTTGACCTGGAACTCGCCCCCCTGCGCGACTCCCGCCGCGTCGTAACGCTGCGCATACACGCCAGACAAGCTGAGGTCCTGATAGTTGCTGGTCCACGTGACGACGAAGTCACCGGCCGCGTCCAGCGCCACTTTTGAACCGTACTGATATCCCGTCGTGTACGTGTTGACCTGGAACTCTCCCTCCTGCGCGACTCCCGCCGCATTGTAACGCCGCGCATACACGCCATCGTTGCTGCCATCCTGAAGGAAGCTGCTCCACGTGACGACGAAGTCCCCGGACGCGTCCATCGCCACTGTTGAGAACCTCTGGTTGCTCGTGGTGGTCGTGTTGACCCGGAACTCGCCCTCCTGCGCGGCTCCCGCCGCGTTGTAACGCCGCGCATACACGTCACCGTCCGGGCTGCCGTCCTGATAGTAGCTGGACCACGTGACGACGTAGTCGCCGTCCGCGTCCATCGCCACTGTTGAGTACTGCTGGTGGTTAGCCGCGTACGTGTTGACCTGGAACTCGCCCCCCTGCTTGACTCCCGCCGCGTTGTAACGCTGCGCATACACGCCATCGCCGTCGCCGTCCTGACCTTGGCTGGTCCACGTGACGACGAAGT
>CAMAXD010000580.1 GCA_945861975.1 Candidatus Kuenenia stuttgartensis
TCCGGGTCAACACGCACACGACGAACGACCAGAAGTGGTCAACGGTGGCGATGGACGCGGACGGGGACTTCGTCGTCACGTGGAGCAGCCCCAATCAGGACGGCAGCAGCTTTGGCGTGTATGCGCAGCGTTACAACGCGGCGGGAGTCAAGCAGGGGGTCGAGTTCCGGGTCAACACGACCACGACGAGCGCCCAGATCTACTCAACAGTGGCGATGGACAAGTTCGGGGACTTCGTCGTCACGTGGAGCAGCTACAGTCAGGACGGCAGCAAAGAGGGGGTGTATGCGCAGCGTTACAACGCGGCGGGAGTCAAGCAGGGGGGCGAGTTCCGGGTCAACACGCACACGACGAACGACCAGAAGTGGTCAACGGTGGCGATGGACGCGGACGGGGACTTCGTCGTCACGTGGAGCAGCAACGGTCAGGACGGCAGCGACTATGGCGTGTATGCCCAGCGTTACAACGAATCGACGGACACCGCCGGGCCGACCGTGGCGCAGGTGTTTGATGGCGGGCGGCAGATCGCTCAGCGCGACCAACTGGTCAGCGTCGTGCCTGCACTCACCGTCGTGTTTTCGGAGAATCTGAATGTCATCGGCGGGACGAGTGGTGCCAACAGCGTGACCAACCCCGCCAATTGGGTGCTCACGCGGAATGGCGTTAATGTCACCAGCACGATCAGCGGAATCACGTTCGGGCTGAACGCCACGACCAACAAGTACGAGGCGCTCCTGACGTTCTCGACATCGCTGACCAACGGCGCGTTCCAACTGACCGCCAGGCAGACGATCCAGGACTTGGCAGGCAACGGCCTCGACGGCGATAGTAACGGCACCCCCGGCGGCAACTTCACCCAATCCTTCTTGATCGCCAACATCGTGACCGCCGGAACCGAATTCCGGGTCAACACGTACACAACCAGCAGTCAGTCCACGAATGACAAGGGTGGTTCCATGGCGATGGACGCCGACGGCGACTATGTCGTCACGTGGAGCAGCTTCGGTCAGGACGGCAGCAGCTATGGCGTGTATGCGCAGCGTTACAACGCAGCGGGAGTCGCGCAGGCGGGCGAGTTCCGGGTCAACACGTACACGACAGGTAATCAATTCTACTCAACAGTGGCGATGGACGCGGACGGGGACTTCGTCGTCACGTGGCTCAGCTTTGGTCAGGACGGCAGCGACAATGGCGTGTATGCGCAGCGTTACAGCGCGGCGGGGGTCGCGCAGGGGGGCGAATTCCGGGTCAACACGTACACGACGTCCACTCAAGACAGCTCAAAAGTGGCGATGGACGCGGACGGGGACTTCGTCGTCACGTGGAGCAGCTACTTGCAGGACGGCAGTCGCTGGGGCGTGTATGCCCAGCGTTACAACGCGGCGGGAGTCGCGCAGGGGGGCGAGTTCCAGGTCAACACAACCACGACGCACCACCAGCGGTTCGCAAAAGTGGCGATGGATGCGGCCGGGGACTTCGTCGTCACGTGGGACAGCTATCAGGACGGCAGCGGCTATGGCGTGTATGCGCAGCGTTACAACGCAGCGGGAGTCGCGCAGGCGGGCGAGTTCCGGGTCAACACGACCACGGCGGGCAGTCAGTCGGACTCAAAAGTGGCGATGGATGCGGCCGGGGACTTCGTCGTCACGTGGACCAGCTACCTTCAGGACGGCAGCGGCAAAGGCGTGTATGCGCAGCGTTACAGCGCGGCGGGAGTCGCGCAGGGGGTCGAGTTCCTGGTCAACACGTACACGACGAGCAACCAGTTCTACTCAACAGTGGCGATGGACGCGGCCGGGGACTTCGTCGTCACGTGGACCAGCAACGGTCAGGACGTTAGCCGCGATGGCGTGTATGCGCAGCGTTACAACGCGGCGGGAGTCAAGCAGGGGGTCGAGTTCCGGGTCAACACGTACACGATGAACGACCAGTACAAACCAACAGTGGCGATGGACGCGGACGGGGACTTCGTTGTCACGTGGACCAGCAATGTACGGAAGGGTGAGGTAGGTCAGGACGGCAGCAGTGGCGGCGTGTATGCGAAGCGGTATCAGAGCGACCGCCAAGCGATGGGGACTGCCGAGAACGATGCATTTACGCTAAACTATTCGGCCACGAGCGTTGCGATCACAATCTCGACGAATGCGGGACCGACTACCAGTCTGGGGACATTTCCGTTGAGTTCTCCGCTGAGGCTGTTTGGTCTGGCGGGAACGGATTCGGTACGGGTCATTGGTACTGCTGGCAGCGATACCTATGTGGTCAGCAGCGGTGGGCTGACGATCAATGGGGCTGGTCTGGTGCTCGATAGTATTGAGTCAACCACGCTGGCCGGGATGGCAGGCGATGATCTGTATCAGTTTGATGCGGATACGGCCCTCGGCCTCTACACACTGGATGAATCGGGTGGCGGGACCGACACCATCGACTTATCGCTGACAACCACGTCCGGGGTTACTGTGAATCTGGGCTCTGCGACGCAGCAGGTCGTGAACAGCAATCTTTCTTTGAAGCTCACTTCTTCCAACGTCTTTGAAAAAGCCATTGGTGGCTCAGACAACGACACGCTGACGGGTAATTCGCTGGCGAATACGCTGACTGGTAATGCCGGTAACGACAGGCTGACCGGAGGCAGCGGTGACGACTCTCTGGTTGGCGGATTGGGCGATGACACCTATGTGTTTGCCACTGCAACGACAGCGGAAGCGGACACGGTGACTGAAGCGACGAGTGCGGGCACGGATACGCTTTCGTTCAGTACTCTGACGACGGATGTGATGCTCAGTCTGGAGTCCTCTATTGTACAGACGGTGCATGCGAATCGGACGCTGAAATTGAATGCTGGCAGTGTGTTTGAGAACATCAACGGTGGTTCAGGGCACGACACGCTGACAGGTAACTTGCTGGCGAATATCCTGGTCGGCAATGCAGGGAACGATACGCTGACCGGAGGCAGCGGTGACGACTCTCTGGTTGGCGGATTGGGCGATGACACCTATGTGTTTGCCACTGCAACGACAGCGGAAGCGGACACGGTGAC
>CAMAXD010000581.1 GCA_945861975.1 Candidatus Kuenenia stuttgartensis
AACCACGCTCCGCCGGGAGCTGGCTACATGCACTTACTGTTCATGCTGCTCACCAGTGGCTATCCCGGCGAAAACCAGCGCGAGGTCAGTGGTGAGAACCAATTCACAAAGGGAGGCTTTGGCACTGACTTCACGAACGCGGAACTGACGCTGCGTCTGAAGGGCGAACTACGATCGCTCGATACTCAGCTTTATCTGTTGATTCAGGGCGTTCACAACGGAGTCTGCACGGGCTGGATTCTGACTGGTCAGCCAATCAACGTGACTACGGAGTGGTCTGAACAGCGAATTTCCGCCGTGACAGAGGAGTCGCAGTGGACTTGTCTCGGGAGCCGACATGATCGCAGCGACTTTTACGGTCGCACGCCGCTGAAGACCGTACTGAGTGACGTCAACGCGAATATCCTGCTGGTGCTGTATCCACTGGATATAGCACCGATGGGGCCGCTAAATGGTGATCCTCACTTACTTCGTCCCAAGAAAGATTACCCGGTTTGGCGCAGTCGTCTGCCTGAGGGATACGTGATGCTGGATCAAGTCGGCATTCACTTCTCCGAATAGATTTGCTCTGTTGTTCCGGAGGTTCCTGCTGAGATGCTGACAGAGTTGCACTGCGTTGCAGAATGATCAATGTGTGTGTTTGGGTTCGAGAGAGCATGAGGAGACGAGATGAAAACCTGGATTCTGTGGCTCAGTCTTTGGTCGGTCAGCGGGATCGCGTTCTCTCTTTGGGATTGTGATTCTTTGGCTGGTGCCGATCAGGGACAATCCTCCACGAAGACGATCATGACCCTTGCGGCCAGCACACCGGAATTCACTCGCAAGGGAGAAGGTGATGTGATCGAACTGAACGATGGCCGGCTGATGCTGGTCTATATGGAATTCAGTGGCACCGGAAGTGATGAGGCGAAGACACGGTTCGTATCGCAGGAATCAGCCGACCGAGGAAAGACATGGTCGGGCCATCGCGTGATCGCCCAGACGGAGCCGGGCGACATGAACGTCTATTCTCCGAACCTCATCCGTTCCCGCGATGGCGGCATCCTGCTGATCTTTATGCGACAACACGAAACGTCGCCACCGACGTCGACACATCATGCCTGGAAGTCCACCGATGAGGGCCGGACATTCAAACCATGGTCAGTGTTTTGCAAGGGGACCACGTACAACGTCTGCAACGCGGTCGTGAAACGGATGAAGTCCGGTCGACTGCTTTTGCCCGTCACTTTTACGCACGAGACAGGACCGGGCTACGGTGGCGTTGTTCTGCTGAGCGATGACGACGGACTGACATGGTCCGAAGCGAAGAACCGGATTTCGCTCCCGATGCGAGGAGTGATGGAGCCGCATGTTGAGCAGGCCAGTGATGGGCGAGTTCTGATGATTGTTCGAAGCCAGCTCGGTTCGATCCAGATGTCGGAGTCATCAGATGATGGTCTGACATGGACACTACCAAAGAGCACCGGATTGAAATCGCCGGAGTCGTGTCCCGAACTAACGCGTATTCCTTCGACGGGTGACCTGCTGGTCGTCTGGAACAACAGCTACGACCCGAAGTTCTTTTCTCACTTCGGTAAACGCAGTCCTCTCACAGCAGCGGTATCACGCGACAGTGGAAAGACGTGGCAGCATCTGCGTGACATCGAGACCGATCCGAAGAGAGCCTTCTCCAATCCTGGCTGTCGCTTTCTGCAGGATGGTACAGCCATCCTGAATTACTGGACCTGTGAGTATCTGCCGAACTGGGCGATGCAGGATGTAATCGATATTCGCGTCGCGATCATCGACACGCCGTGGTTCTACGAATCGACCGCTCGTCCCAACGATTAATCTTCACCTTAACACCGAGAGACGTCCTTATGTTTCAGACTTCGAAATGTTGCCTTGCATTCGACTGGATTTCCCGTGCGAGCTTTGGTGCTCTGCTGGCCTCAGGGATGTGTCTTGCCACGCAGCCGCTTGCGGCAGAGGACTGGCCGCAGTGGCGAGGTTTCAACTGCACAGGAATCACGACTTCAAACAAGTCGCTGCCGGTCGAGTTTTCGCCGACGAAGAATGTTCGCTGGTCAGCCGAAGTGGGAGACGGAATTTGCTCTCCGACAATCGTCGCGGGACGCTTGTTTACGACCGCCATGCCAGGTGAAAAGCCGGGTAACAAGTTCGTGGTCTTCTGCTTTGATGCCGCCACGGGCCAGAAACAGTGGGAGCGTGAGTTACCGATCGAAGGCGAAGCACTGGCGAAGATTCACGAATCTAACAGCTACGCCTCCGCAACACCGGCCGCAGATGAGGAGCGAGTTTACGTCTATCATGCTCGTCTGGGAATGATGGCTTTCGATGCGAAGACCGGCGAGACGGCCTGGCAGCGAGAGCTTCCTGAGCCCTACTTCGTTTTTGATTGGGGGCCGGGGATGTCTCCGGTGATTCATGGCGACCGATTGTTCTTCTGTCAGGACGACGATCTCGCACCGGCGGCGTATTGCCTGGACAAAAAGACCGGCGAGATTCTCTGGAAGGATGATCGCGGTGACATGGCGTGCTCGTATTCGCACCCGGTGATCTGCGAAACGCCGCAGGGCCCGGAAGTCATCATCGCCGGAACAGGCAAGATGATTGGATACGACTATCAGACCGGCCATCGGAAGTGGGCCACTGAGGTCTTCTGTCGCAACATCAAGACGACTCCTGTGACTTTTGATGGCATCATTTACGTGTCCGTGGAGAGCTTCGGCATCTCGTCCCAGTGGCGTGTGACCGCAGATGCCGATGGTGATGGCAAGATCACACGCGACGAAATCCTGAACAACAAATATCGCCTGAATACGGGCAAGTCGATTCCGGACGCCTTCTGGGCCAAGTTCGACCGCGGCGACGAAAACAAAGACGGCGTGCTTGAGGGGGATGAAATCGACAAGGCATTTCTCGATCCCAAAAACCGCGGCGGTCTCCTCGCCAGCGAGGTCCAGGCGAGACTGGGCAACACGATCGATACCGACGCTGATAAACTCTCTGAGGAACTGAGTGAACTCCAGAAGGACGCCTCGATTCAGGCCGTTCGCGGCGGCGGCGAAGGGGATGTCTCGAAGACTCACGTGCTCTGGATGAAAAAGACGAAGTCCGCGTCACACATCGTTTCACCGCTCGTGGCGGACGGCCGCATGTTTCTGATTAAACAGGGCGGCATCACCGCATCGTTCCAGGCCGCGAATGGAGAACCGGTCTGGGATCGTCGGCGAGTCGGTGCCGATGGGTCGTACTTGTCCGCTCCCGTTTTCGGCGACGGAAAGATTTATGTCACATCGGAGCCGGGTGTAGTCAGCGTGATCGAGAGTGGCCCGGAACAAAAGGTGCTCGCCAACAACGATTTCGGAGAGCCGATCGCAGCGACTCCTGCTCTGGTCGACGGGCAAATCTTCGTCCGCACTCGCACCAGGCTGTTCTGCATTGCCGAAGAGGCGAAGTGAGAGATTGATACTCCAAACAAGAAGACGAAAGGGCTCTGTGATGAATCAGTTCGATGCAAGGTCGTGGGACA
>CAMAXD010000582.1 GCA_945861975.1 Candidatus Kuenenia stuttgartensis
TGAACTGGCCAGCACTCAGAGCACTCAGGTGATGGCCAGTGCTGTTCTTAAGGCTTTACAAGAGACCGTATGAGCTAAGAACGCCTTACAAAACCGAGACTGCGTGAAATGAACTGCGGAATCTAGAAACTCAGAGTGCTCGGTACTAATTGCCGTGGCGAAACATTTAACTTAACGGCAAGTCGTATGGCTCCTCAAGTTGTGCCAGAAGCCTTTGTGCTTCGGCCCAACGGGCCATTAACATGTCAGCCCAAGGCAACGCCATGGGAAGCAGATCTGGAATGGTAGAGCCCTGAAAGGGCGGAACAAACGGAGTGTATGATCTCAATCGTCCGTCGATCACGAATTTGTGCCGCCCCGTTGGGGCTTTGCGTATTCACTCATTTCATACCTGGGGCGTTGCCCCAGGCTGAGTTGTGGTTGCCCCATTCGGGGCGGAATCGCAGGTTTCGTTTGTTGAAAACCTTGCTGGATTCGCATGTGATTTTGCCCAACAGGCATGACATGTTGCCTCAGGTCGCATCGCCCACACCCCAGTTTGCCCTTCAGGCAACGCTGTGAAGCATTTTTTCCCTTCGAAACGTGGTCTTTATAGCGGCAGTGCGCAAGCCCTCCGGTGAGTCTGCGGCATCAATTCACCGGATGGCTCGCGCCGTTCCGCTTCAAAATGCTTCACAGCGTTGCCCATACAGGGTTCACTATGGGACGGGACGCTGACCTGGTGCGGCGTTCATCCACGTTTGTGGCTTCTCTTGCCCCAGGCTGATCTGCGCGAGCCTTTCAGGTTCAATTGCAACGACAGTGATGTCGGTCAACTGCAACTCGGTTGGCACCAGTTGTGAGCGCGCTCGTCACCATTTCGCGAAGATCCCTATTGTGTTCGCGGTTCACGCAATCTTCGCCATATCGACTCCCGCTTAACATTACGGCTCAATGCATCCGGTGTGCAGAATAAAATGAACAGGCCAGGATGGAAGTTGTCTGGAAACCGCGAAAAATTGACTGGGATCTTCCTGCGACTCCTGTACGTTGTCATCGTTGCATTGATCACGGGATGGCAATTGGGTTGGATTCTTCAACGAGAGATCGTGTATGTGAGTCCTGAAGGGCACGACTGGTATCCTGGAACGAGAGAACGGCCGGTACGACGGATTCAGGTCGCATTGGATCGGGTCCAAAAGGGTGGAGAAATACTTGTCGACCCCGGAGTCTATTCAGAACGACTTCAAGTCTTAACCGGTGGCACTCCAACGCAGCCGACACGGATTCATTCAGTCGTGCCTGGCGCGGCGAGGTTAACATGGGAGCTATCAGATCGGGAACGGAAAGACTTGAAGTGGCAGGCTGAAGGTAATCTCTTTCGGGCCAAAATCGACCATCCTGTTTATCGAGTTGTCTGGGAAGGTCAGCAATTCTTTCGAGTTCCGTGGGGAGGGGAAAAATCGCTGCGAGAGCTGGGTGCTCGACCGGGACATTTTGGTGCCTTTACTTATTCAGAAGGTGAATTGCTGGTCATACCACTGGACGGAGTTGATGCCAGTTTTTTGTCGGCACTGCGAATCAACGCACCGGTCCCGGAGCCGCGTGAATGGGGGGAATTCAAGTCTGCCAACATCACCGTGACCGCCGACTTCGTCGAAATTTCCGGATTCGAGATGGAGTTTGGAATCGGCGCAGGGGTTCTGGTAAAGGGTGCGGATCACGTTCAGATTCACAATTGCCAGTTCAGCGGGGCAACGGTTGGCGTCAATTCTGACTCGCGGGAAGGGTACTCGGATGGACTTCAGATCCGTCATTGTTTCTATGACAACTTCCCGCAGGGGTTGTGGGATGATCAATGGCTTTCCTGGGAAGAAGTCTATGCGGCTTACTCAGCCTCCAGTCTGGTTAAGGCGAAAGGTTCTGAGTTTCAGATCTGCAGTTGTGTGGCCACCCATGTCGGAGACGGTTTGCAGGTTTCGCCCGTACGACCTTCAACGAATGGTCCTTCCACCGTGGAGAATTGCCTGATCGCTTTTGGGACCGATGATGCCCTGGAGCTTGATGGTTCAGCCTCAGGTCTGGCGGTCCTTGGCAATGTTTTCTACGATTGCCACGTCGGCGTCAGTCTGAGTCCTATTCTTGTCGGCCCCGTAGAAATTCGTAAGAACACTTTTCTGCTGGATGTCAAAGACCACTCCTACTCAGCCGGAGTAAAACTGCTGCCCCCGGCTGCATTCGAGCAGGTCGCGCGCGATATCGAGATCGTGGATAACCTGTTTGTTTCGAGATCGTTTGCGTGGTGGCGTGGCTGCACGTTAGAGAATTTCCATTTGAAGAATAACGTGTCGCTGAACCGCGAATCCGTTGTCCCGGATTTGCTTTCTGCCATGGAAACGTCAGGCAATCGGATGGAAGTCCTGTCGGATTTTTCAGCATTAAGCACGGCAATCTCGGCTGAGCGTTTCGGGAGCAGCCCGGGAGATGTCTCACCGTCTCAAGAGCCACCTCAGCCGACCATCCGGGGAGTTTCCTGGTTGTCCGCTTCAACTCATCCGGCGTTGGCGGGTATTCCGAACTGGTGTTTTGCAGCGATTGTTGGCTATGGGCGAACGACGGAACCCGCTGCTAAGATTGCGGAGTGTCAGGGAACGGGGAATTATTCAGTGCGCGGCGAGGAATGAGAGGATCCGCAATGAAGTCTCCCGCGAACACGCGGGCTTATTTCATGCCGTGCGGAGAATCATTGTGATGGGGCGGAGGATCTCAGTTCGGGCGCACTCATTCATCATGATTCAATTGTTCGGGGTTCTCGGTGGCTGGCTTGGGGGCTACCTGCTGGATGCTGTGTTGTTTTCTTTGAGTTTTGATTACGTTTATCCGCCCGACTGCTTCCAGAGAAAAGGACTTTTCCTTGGCTGGTTGGGAGCATCGTTCGTTTGGTTTGTGGCCGCCAAAGTCCGCAGCGTTACTTTCAGAGGCAAACAACGTCTGATATCGAGCTATCTTTTCGCTGCGATGGTCTGGGGGCTGGTTACATTTTGTGGCGCATTAGGGTACGCTTACTTGGGTCCCCTGCTGCCGAATGCCGAATCGTCAGGTGAGTCTTGGCCCCGCAGGTTTGTTTATTGCCGACACCTGCCCGTGTTTGCCTTCATCGGCTGGATGACCGCGAACGTCATTTGGCTGTATGTCCTTGGAAGACAGTCATGTGCTGAGAAGCCGTCGTTGCAGGACGAAGTTGGGTGAGAGACCGCGATTTTTTTCGGAATTTCACGAAGTCACGTTTGGCGGACTTTTTCCTCTCCGTTGGTGCGGTCTATCCACAGGATCCGGAATGTTCCGACAATGCGTTTACTGGATTGTCGTCTGGGATGTACTGCGAGATCCCGTTCGCAAGTACCTTGCGATTCACCCCTTGCCGCTGGCTTTTCTCGCCGGCATTTTCTGGCTGCTTATGGCGACTCCTTCTGTTGGTCGGAATCAGCGAAACGAGATTCAATCGCTGTTCACAGATCGACTCCTCGTTGTTGCCCTTCTGTGTATGATCGCGTTTCTCTTCGTCGGGTTGTGCAGAGGTGTTCTTTGTGGCGTTCCGGCCGGCATTTTGCTGCTGGGGTTGGCTTCCTATTCGCTGATCGTCCCGGGATTTCTGGTCGGGGTTATGTTACGCTGGAGGAGTACCGATGCACTTCGCTGGCTTGAATTCTGCCTACTTGTGAATGTTCCGTTCCTTCTGACAGGTGTTTTAGAAGCGGCCGGAGTTCGCTCGGATCTCCTGGGCGGGATATCAATGGAGTGGTATCGAGTGCGAGGAGATCTGCACATCCCTTTGCCTTCAGGGCTTTTTCGCAGTCCTGATATTCTGGGGTACCACGCTGCCACGGCATTTTCGATCGCCTGTATACTGTTGTTGGCGTCGGCCAGTCGTCAGGCCCGCTGGCGCTATGCATTTCTGGCGACCTCTGTCCTGTTTCTGTTGGTCTTGGTTGCCAGGCGAAAGATGCTGGGATTTGTTGCGGTATTCCTGGTTTATGGGCTGACCTATCTCTCCGTTGTCTATCGAAACGTTCCTTGGGTGCAGCATAGATTTCCAAGTGTTGGGGTGCAAAGGCTTACGCTGGCACTACTACTGGCGACGCTTTTTGTGGGGCCGATTCCGCAAGTACAGTATGCTGTTTCAACGCTGAGCGATCTGCCGGGAAGGCTGAGTGTCAGTTTTTGGAAGGCACCGGCGACGACGATTGAGCAAAATGGTTTTTGGGGCCGAGGATTGGGCATCGGGACCCAGGGAAATTACTATCTTGCAAACAAAGAACCGGGTGTCTGGCAGGAGGACGGAATCAGTCGCCTCTTTCTGGAAACTGGAGTTCTGGGGGCTGGCTTTGCCCTTGCCTTTGGTATGGTGGTGCTGCTAGCCGTACACAGGGCTCAGGTTCTCTTGATTCCTCAACTACTCCAAATAACAGATTCGAAACAGGACGTATCAAAAATCGACGACTACAGCAAACCGGTTGTGCTCACGGGACTTGCAGCGTTAATCGTCGCTAACGGCGTCACCGCAGCGATTTCCCACCAGCATATCAGTGGAGATCCCCTGACAATTGGTCTGGTGGGACTGTATGCAGGATTGTTCTTCAGCATTGCCAGGTCTGACAGACCATTGGCTGTGGAGGCTGCGCTGTGAGTTATGCGTTTGCTGCCTTCGTTGCGCTATCGGCAGCCATCGGCCTGTCGAATTGGCGCTTTGCCGTCTACCTCGCCTTCGTGATTGCGTTGATTCGAGATCCTGTTCGGAAGATGACTCCTGGCGAGCCTCTCTGGATCACGTATATCGGGGCCGCTGTCTGGGCAGGTATTTTCGTGGGTTGTTTTGGCAGTTCACGGGCTGTCAGAACTCGCATTCTCAAATCGTTCCCGGGGATTCGCAAATCGATTGTGCTGCTGGTCCTTGCCATTCTTCCGGCAGCCGGAATATCGCTCGTGCTCTATTCGAACGGATGGATTTTTGCGGCCGTTGGTTTGGTTTCCTACCTGGCTCCGATCCCGTGTGCGTTTGTCGGAGTTCAATTGGCGCGGACACCCCGTGGGTTTCTGCGGGTTTGTTCCTTCTTTGTTCTTGTCAATGCGTTGGGTTTAATTGGCGGACTGGCAGAGTTTCTCGGTTGGGCCTGGCCCGGTTTGGGGGGCTTAAATAATTTTAATTGGGTACGTCAACAGCATGGCGTGTGGGTCGATATGGTCGGTGGATTCTTCCGCAGTCCCGACGTCGGTGGGTTCTATGCTGCGCATGTATTAAGCATTAGTCTTTTGCTGGCCATACCACGCCGGAAGAATGGCGCTCCCGTTCTGCCGTGGCTCCTGATGGTGGCTTGGGGCGCTTTTCATGTGTTCATTGCGGGACGCAGAAAAATGATGGCCATTCCGATTGTCTTCGTGGCCTGTATGCTGATTCTGGCGTTTCGAAGAAAAAAAGGCTCGTTCCTTGGGACCATTGCTCTCTTCGGCACCGCATTAGCGGCCGTAGGCATCACAGGGTGGTTGTTTGTCAGTGGGAACGAAGAGTTAAAGGATCACACGATTTATGCGTCGACAGCTTTCGATGACATTATCCCGAAACTTTACGGACACACATTTCAGGGGAGCATTGAAACCGTGCGGCAGTCCGGAATTCTGGGGTCCGGTCTGGGGGTCGCGACGCAGGGCGCGCATTACGGCGGACAGCAATCGCAGACCCGTGCGTGGCAGGAAGATGGTGTCTCGCGATTGTTTAAAGAGTTTGGTGTCCCTGGAACACTGCTGGTCTTTCTGGCGGCCCTGCAATTGGGGAGGGAAGTCCTGCGATGTCTTGGTGTCGCGATCCCTTCTTCCTTGGAGAATCGTCAAACCTTGTCTGATGCGAGTTTGTCTATGGATGTTGCTAATCTGGCATGTTTCGTTATTTCGCACCAACACATCAGTGGTGATCCCCTGAA
>CAMAXD010000583.1 GCA_945861975.1 Candidatus Kuenenia stuttgartensis
TTTCAGTCTAGAGTAAAAATGTTAAGTCCAAATACTTTTCACTCCAGATCCAATTTGCTTGGAACTGCAGCTTACGTAATGACCCAACATAAGACCCCGACTAGGAGATAATGAGCTTTCTGGCAAAAAACTGCCTTTTGCTCTCTCCACTTTACATCCGCCACAAACCCTCAATTTTTTTCGTACCTTGGTACCACAAATGCTGGGTTCATGTGCCCTTTGCTCAATATACTTGTGTCGTTTAACATTACATAGAGCTTGTAGGCATCAGACAGCCATCTGCCAAATCGTTTGATGTCTTCATCCGGCACCCCGGCTGCGGCATAAGCTGAGGCCCCTCCTCTGCGTAGACTATGTGATGCGAATTTGTTTGGATTGCAACCACATTTGATTGCTACCGCTTTAAGCAGTTCCGAAATTTGGGTCCTGGAAATGAATTGCCCTTTACCTTCCAATTGGCATACAGGCCTATTTGCTTGAAAAGAAATCCCCTTCGCTTTCAGAACCGCATGCAGCAATTTAATTGCTTTTACTGGGCAAGTAGGCGATTTATCGTTCTGCTCAATCGTCCTAGTCGCCACGATCTTATCGTTCTTGTAACTTACGATCCTTACTGTCATTACCCTACCTTCCTGGTACTCTTCATCTTCGCACTTTTCCTCTTCATAACCTAGCGAGCGTCTCATGATGATATCTCCCCAAGTAATCACTCTCTCTGGGTCGATTTCTTCAGTGTCTGGCTTAAGAACTTCGACGGATCTCAACATTATCCAAAACATTAGGCATATGCACGCTGCGACAGCCGCTCCTCCAATTGATGACTGATCTATCATGGCACATGTAAGCTCTACCAGTTGTGGTGTTGCTGGGATTTTAGGATTTGGAGGTGGATCTTTTGACGATAAATCACGTAAGAAAACATGCGCCGCTTCCAGATCATGGAGAGGGTTTCTTTGAAAATTCTTCACAAAGTACCATGCTACTCCACTGAGCTTCCGTTTAATCGAACGAGCTAGAAGCTTAAAGGTTACTCGTTCATACGCGATATAGGAGATTACCTTTCTGCATTTCTCAGCGTAATCGTCCTCTTTCATCAAAGGATCCCAATTGCGTGCTAGGAAATACTGTTTCCAATGCTCTTGGTCAGAAAAATAATTCTTTGCAGTATTTTTCTTTTTTCCTGCTATTCTGACTTCTTCAGCAAACGCTTCAATATGCTGTATGTCTGCCTCAGACAACTGCGGAGACCGCCTTTTTCGAGAAAAAGTCTTCTGGTCCATCGGTTCGTTTGTTACCACAGACACTTCTGTAACCTTTGATTTTGGCACCCATCTCTCTCTCGCCATTTCTTCTGCTCCTTGCTTACCTTTAGCCTTTAGTGTGCTGTCTTCCTCAGAAATGTTTATCGTTTTCCATTTTTCAAAAGCTGTGAAGGCATCTCCTTTACCAATCTTGAAAAACGACACCAACATTTCTTTCACCGCTTCATCGAAAAAAGATTGAGCAGGCATATTTCCTACCATTCGCCATGCATCTTCGCCGTTAGACCCCAAGAAGTCATTCCATTTCTTTGAACTGAAATCCCGCATACCTAAGGCCCGTGCAGCTTCTCTTGCCGTCAGTCTCCTAAAGCTTGGCTCCCATTGCTCTTCATACCCTGGTCTTTGACTTGGGCAACTAATTTGTATCCATGAACCTCGACCTGAGCTAGTGCATGTAGGTAGAAGACCCAGTCTTGGGCAAAAGGCATTGTTAGGGAAACCTGCTTGATTTGACTTAAGTGGTGAGTGAATACTTCCAACCTTCGCTGTGCCTTTTTTAGTTTCAAAATCAAAAACAAAATCCACTTGATCTTGAATTGGCATTTGGGAAAAAGCACTTGTTTCTAATCCCTCCAAATCCAACACGCTAGTACAACAAGTCAACCTTGGGTACTTTTCTTGCCCAAAGATATCTTCTGGCTTCTGAGCAAAGACTGTCTTTAAATAACCCCTAACCAGTGTGCTTTTCTTAACGCTCAGACCTTGGAAATTCGCTATGCCACTGCGCAACTCTTCCACATTAACTGTAGTAACCAAGATATGATAGTCTCCCAACTTAGCCTTCAACACGTCCACTGCTGAAGAAGCCTCACCATAGGATTTGCAAATACCTGGTGCGCATTCCACCATAAAACCTAATGGCTTCATCGTGATGATTGCTTTTATGAGATTCTCCAGATTTGGAGCAAACATGGCATCTCCCGTTCCTTTAGCCGCTGTATTTGCTTCTGAAAACGGAATGCAAGGCAATGAAAAAGTACAAATTCCCACTTTGTTTGCCTTCTGTTCCATTACCTTCATTGCATCTTGCATCGAGTTTTCCACATCTGCCAAAGGGAAGATATCCCGCAAGTGCTCCTGTGCTACTCTATCATGGTCAACAAAGATTAACGGATCCTCATTCGTGAGGTCTTTGAAAGCTTTTCCAAAACCCCCCTGGCCTGAGAAAAAGTCACACATCCCGATGTTACTTCCTCGCCTCACTGTCGTCCCGGCTATGTCTGCCAATCTTTCTGAGTTCCACTCTATCGAAGCGGGTAACGGCGCGGTATACTCTGGGTCAAAAAATGGATTGGCTCGTTCCAATATCAGACGATCTTGTTCGAATTGTTTGTTTAATTCGGCTACTATTGCCTCGTGCAAAATGCTAGCTGTGTCATAACCGCGCTCCTTCAACCAGTTTTTTTCTCCTTTTGCCACTGCTTCCCGCCTCAGCGTGGTTAACGTTGGTCTTGAGGGGTTTGTCAATAGCTGTCTTTCTCGTGATGGTCCTTCGATCAACGGAAAGTCCTGTACGAAGTCAGGAATAGGGTCCGGTGGAAGGTCTTCCAATGCTCGTTCAAACTGTGTTCTGATCATCGCAACCGGCACCTTACAATAACGACTCAGCTCCTTTGAGAATTTCTCCTCCATATGGTCTAACACTTTTAACGCTATGTTATACCAAGCTTTGCTGCTTGTATCAGCTCCCGCTACCCATTGCATATTCCGAAGCCAACCCGGTAAATCAACCTTCTGTGGTTTGATATTCGTTCTTTTCTCAAAATCGCATAAATATTTTTCTGCATCTGCATCAAATTTTTCTCTGGTGAAGAAATCTGCGACATTGTCTTTTGAAGTTACCCTATCTCCATAGCCTCTGATTTGCAGCATCAGTTCGATGATTGCTATAACTGCTCCTACTTGTTCATCCTTAGCTGACTTTATTCGACCATCCAACTGCAAATATTCTGCTGCAACATTATCCAAAAATTGCCTAATAAGACAACCCGGATGTTTTCCCCAAAACATGACTGCTGACCACAAACATGGTAGATTCTCCAAATGATTGATGGTCACTTGAGTTGTCTTATCCTGAGTATCCCAACTGTTAAAAACCTTTAGCTCTTCTTCAGTTAACTCTTCCAAAATATATTCTCCTGTCTTCAAGTTTTGTACAAAAACTTTCTTGCCTGAAGCGTCTGAAACCATTGAAATGTGCTGTCTCTCTGTCTCGTTACCAGGAAATGTTAGCCTCTGTTGTAACGGAAGGCAACCTTCGAAAGACGTGCACATCAATGCCCCATCGTTAATAGAAGCTAATCCAAAGAATAAGCGCAGATTAAATCTTAGCTGTTCCCAAGCTAGAACTTCATTGGTTTCATCTCTTAAACACGGCGCTGCCACCATACCTTGAGGCAATTTATCTAGACCTGGATTTGCTTTTGTTGCGTTGGATATTATAGCATACAGTCTTGGGAACACGACCTTTTTGAAAGAAGGTGCTGCGAAACTTATAACTGCTTGAAGTATTCCACTCAACTTTTGCACTGTACCTACGTTCAGATGTTCTTCTTCTCTATTTAGGAATTTCTGACATAAGTCATAGGCCTTTTTTATTTTTGCTCCTGGCGCCCAGACCTCCCGTCTCTGAAAGTCTATGCCGCACCCAAAGGCATATTTATAGTTTTCAGCCTCTCCTTCCCTGCCTTGTTTTTCGAGATTCACTGCATCCTCTCCTAACATCGCTCTGAGTAGTCGGAGTATAGAAGCCCGATGTTCTTCATATCTTGACCCAGACATGGCCACTGAGTAAAATATATCATCAACGAATCTTCTACTCCTTGGATGCGTATCTCCTGAAAGCTTTGCGTTGACTTTTGGAGTCATATTTAGAGCCTTTATTAAAAGATCACCCATTACTTCAAAAAGGCCCGGACTGGCTTTGGAACCAAAAACTAATTCCAGATTCACCAACACCAACTTCGCACCCTTCAAGTGTGAGGCGAAACAGCCTATGAGTCCAAGTGGTTGGGGAATTCTGGGAAACGCATCCGCTATATCCACTTTGCCACCTCGCAGATGTGCGTCCTTGTGCTCCCTCTGTTCTCCTAAAGCCGCTAAGACCACCCCCGCCGAGTTAGTTGTCTTCTGATGAGAATGTGCTTGAGAGTCAATACCTGAGTTGGCCGCATGCGCATGGCCCAAGTCCGTACTGTCATTACAGATTCTGAACTTTCCTGTAAGTAATCCTGCCGCCGTTTTCTTTTCGGCCACTACTATGCTGCCCATCCGAACTCCAGCTGCAATGAGCCTCTCCAAAATCAGTGGGTCGCTATAATCAAACATAATAGCCTTTTTAGCGAAAAGCAATCTTGCAAATTCCTTTAGTGCCACACCCTCTTCTTCTATAGATAAGTCTTTCGAAGATTTTGCCATGTAGCCCCTAACAGGTCCCATATACAATGCATCTCCTCCTTCTTCCACCTGACTTCTAAGAAGCTCTAGATGCTCTCCTGAAACTTTGCCCTTGAACTCCCCATATATACTCGCCCATTCTGGACCTGCGTTCAATCGTTTTCTGAACCAGACCCTTCTGAGCCCGTCTACCATTGACAGTAATGCCATACGCAGCTGAGTATTTGTAGGCTCAGAGCCTATCGCAAGTTTTTCCACCTCAAAGTAATACCACTCATTCATAAACTTTCCTAGCTGTTGTGATATTCCTAGTCTCTCCTCCTCAGAAAATTTCTCATGAGAAACTGACAGTTGTATAAACTTTGCATCGTAGTAACCCGCCCATTCTGGTGTGTCTTCAAACATACACCCCCGCTTGGACTTCGACCAATCGACCAAGTTGGCCATCAACGTGTCTTTTCTGAGCTCTTCGCTTGCTTCACATGGAGGTCGACCACCCAACAAAGTTGTGCACCCAATAAACTTGCAATCTGCTTCTTGATCCATATCTTTGAAAGGAGCCAAAAAACTCTCTTCATCAGATTCATTGTTTACCGGAGTCGCCACAACTAATGCCTGTGTTTGAAGATCTGACAGATATTTATTGTATTTTGCTCTTCTGTCAACTAGACTATGCTGCTGTAGATTCCTTGGACCTATCCCTTTAGCTTTTTCTTCTATCTGGGCTACAACTGATGATACACAATTAGGAACAGGGTTAACTGAAGTCACCGACTTTACCCACCGACAGTCATCACACACATCAAACTCCTTTGACGAATTCCCGCACACCCATAATTTGCGACACTTGACACAATCACGAACCTCTTCCATCGTCAGCTCTTCCACCATCGAATCCTCTGCCACTGCGACCAGTTTGTTTTTCCGATCTTTGCTGGGTTTTGTTGTCACCACCTCTCCCCCTTCATGTAATGAGATTTTTGAACCAGCTAAACAATCCATAAGACCATCGGATGCGGCTGGAGGTGACATTTTTTCCTCAACTAAAACAGCTGGTTGCATTTCTTTAGCGTTGTTGGCCTTCTGCAAACTGTGCTGAGACAATCTTAAATCGTCCAAATTTGGTAGAGCTCCCTGAAATACCTTCTCCTGTAATTGTTGCACTGAGAGATACGCAGTACGAATTGAGTCCTCAGAGATAGGATTAGCTTCAATCTCCGTTTCGAGATGCTTAGCCATACCACATTTAGCTATTACTATCTTGGCACCCGCAGCTAAATGCGCACGACGCATAAACTGTAGAAACTCTTTGAGTGTATACCGAGCAGAGAAAGGATGCGCATGGCGTTCCCTCGGCTCACTCACCATTAGGCTTGCAATGCAGACTACTGGAAATGAATGGAGAAGCGCTGTTCGTTTTCCTTCTACTGTCCAATCTTCCAACAGCTTAGCTGTACTTCGGTTACCTAAAAAAGGCTTATAAAGCTTAGATGAACCCTCCAAAAACAACCTAATTGTGAAGTCTGCTGCATTTGTAGCACTCTGGCTAAT
>CAMAXD010000584.1 GCA_945861975.1 Candidatus Kuenenia stuttgartensis
CGCATGTCGATGCAGCAGTTGGATGAGCCTGTTTCCCATTTCAACGTGACACCTCGGGCGATCGTGCGAGAACTGGCGGCAGCGGCCGATCGTCTGAAATTGCCTCACTCCGTTCATATTCACTGCAACAACCTTGGAATTCCGGGCAACTGGGAAACGACCCTGCACACAATGCAGTCGCTGGAAGGCCGGCGAGGCCATTTCGCTCACGTGCAGTTTCACAGCTATGCGGGAGACCCCAATGATCCACACAGCTTCTGTTCGGCCACCGAGAGGCTGATCAACTATGTACTGACGCATCAGAATGTGACCGTCGATGTGGGCCATGTGAACCCCGGCAAGACACTCTCCATGACCGGAGATGCTCCATTCAGCCATCACCTGCATCGACTGACGGGAGGAAAGTGGTTCGCAGGAGATTGTGAACAGGAGAGCAGTTGTGGCGTGATTCCGATCGAGTATCGTCCGGAGAAAAGCCTGATTCACGCGGTCCAGTGGGCGATTGCTCTGGAATGGTATCTGCTGATGGATCCCTGGCGATGTGCGATGACCAGCGACCATCCGAACGGCGGCGCGTTCTATCGTTATCCGGAAATCATCGCATTGTTGATGGATCGGGAACTGCGACGCGACACGATGGCTCGCATGCCGCATCGACTGCGAGATCGCACGATTCTGGCCGACATCGATCGCGAGTTGACGCTGAATGATATTGCCATCATCACCCGTGCCGCGCCTGCACGAATTCTGGGGATGAAAGACAAGGGACATCTTGGCCCCGGAGCCGATGCGGACATCACGATTTATGCGCCCGATGACGATCGTCGCCGAATGTTTGAGCGACCTCGGTGGGTCATCATGGGCGGTCGTATCGCCGCCGAAGACGGGGATATCCGGGAATCTCTGTTCGGAGACACTCATTTCGTCCTGCCAGAGTATGATCCTGGTGCGTTGCCGGGAATCAAGGACTGGTTCCAGCAACACTACACAGTACAGTTCAACAATTATCCCGTTGACGAGCACTGTGTGGAAAAGCCGGCTCCGATCGCGTGTGAGGCGGCCGTATGAGGTGGCAACGCCGATCAGAACATAGCTCGTTCTGTTTTGGCTGGGAGAATCGTGCCTGAGATTGAAGCAGTCTGGCACAAAAACACGACGGACATCATGATTCGGAAGCCATGTCAATTATCGGTCTGTCGATTGTTCCGTGCAATTCGCGTCAGATGCAATTAGAATGCAGGAACGTGTTGTTTGGTTCCGAATTTTCCACACCTGTCATCTGGTCGAGGCTGGTATGGTCGCTAAATCAAGTCGTGCGAACGTGCAGGAAATAGAAGAGATCCGCAAGCAGATTCGGAAGGCCGGAGTTCGAGCGACGCCGGCTCGCATCGCGGCGCTGCAGTTGTTGCGAGCCGCCACGGCACCGCTGACTCATGCGGATTTGTCAGACAGGCTTGTCCCACTGGGATTCGATAAAGCAACCGTCTTTCGAAATCTCTCCGACCTGACCGAAGTAGGTCTTGTTTCTCGGACTGAGCTTGGCGATCACGTCTGGCGTTTCGAAGCGGTTGACCCGGAGCACCCCGAAAAGTCCAGTCACCCGCATTTTGTCTGTACAGAATGTGGTCGCGTCGAATGTCTGGACGCGATGGAGTTTACAGCACTGTCAAAACGCAAAGCCACCAGCATCGGCCGCATCAGCGAGATCCTACTCAAGGGGGAATGTACAAACTGCGTGAGCAGCGCCAGTCCCTGATGGCCAGGCTCGTTTCACGCGGTTGGCATCTATTTGGCGCCGGGTTCGTGAGGGCAGACAGCGGCTCAACACCGCCGAATCCTGGAACCCACGGCGAATTCAAGGATTTGCCAACGATCTGCTTGACTCAAGTCGTAGTATCCGGAGAATCTTCTCCAGCGACTGGTCGGCCGCTCAATTCCCTTACACTGAGAAAGCTGCATGCGCGGCTCGGTCCGACAATTTGTGCCCTTGTTGCTGGCTGCGACGTACGCTGTCCTCTGGACATGTGGTTCCGCATGGCACTTGGCGAATTGCACTCACTGCGACCACTCCGATGGCGGGTTAGCCCGTGTTGAAACGGACTCGCACTGTTGCAGATCTCATTCGGGTTCAAAAAGCTGCTCCCACTCGGTCGGGAGTTCTTCAGTTGACTCAGATGCTTCAGCGCCGAGTGACGAGAACGGTTCGCCTGAAACGCCGCATGACGCCAGCAACTGTGAAATCTGTCATCTGTTTGCTCAGACGCTGACGGTAGTTTCTTTAGTCTCTGTTGAGGTCTCCCCGGACTGGGTTGAGAACTCTGTTTGCCTGATTCCGTTGACAGTTCCGGAATGCGAATTGATCCCCGCCACATCACGCGGCCCGCCACTGATCGCGTAGGCTGTTGGTTGCTCAAGTCAGCCGCCCGCTGCTAAGTGCGGGTGTTGAGTTGATTAGCCGGAACGCGTTAGCGTCCGGTTCTCGCTCCAGAATTGCTGATAAAGAACTGGGGGCTAGGGCCCTGCGGCTAATGCGGCGACGCAATTGAACCACGAGCAACTGGGCAGCCCATTCCTGTCCTGCATGTCATAAAAATCAACGCGGTGTTCCGCGTGTGTTGGAGTTACAGGAGAACTCCGTTGCGGCTGTCGTGCGGGCTACAGGTCCGACCAGTCCGTACCCGTTGCGTGGTCGCAACGGAGCCTTTTGTTTCGTGGATGCTTGTAGGTCGGGCATTCGTGCCCGGCTGAATCTCGATGAGCAGAAATGTTCATCTCATAGTTCGTTGAGTGCACAAAGCTGGGAATGGGTTGCCTCCAGCTTCCGGAAAAAGAGTAGCCCGAAAAGTGTTTCTGTGTGGTCGAATTTTTCTTGGTTTCACATAAGAGGAGAGGCGTAATGCTTCGTAAGTTCTTTGGTAACAAAAAAGGTCAGGGCCTTGTTGAGTATGGCATCCTGGTCGGTGGTATCGCTCTGGTTGCTCTGGCAGCCACAGCAATTCTGGGCCACAAAACCAGCGACCTGATTGCCACCGTCGCCGGGTCTCTGCCAGGGGCACATGCCGATGATAACGGGCCTATCGTAAGCGGAAAGTTGGTTGCGACGACAGTTCAGGCCGGTGGAAGTGGTTTGGTCCTGTCCGGCACTCCAGGTTCGTTCTCAAGCAATCTTGGGATCGATGTTTCCGGTTTGGTCCTTGAACCAGGTGAGTAACGGTTCAGTGTATCACGAGCGTTTTGCTCAACACGTAAGCTGTTGATCTTACGGCAAACTCATGCTGCCTGACGGACTTCGGGACGTCAGGCAGCATTCTTGTGTGTATCAGGTGCTAGCTGCGAAAGTGGACT
>CAMAXD010000585.1 GCA_945861975.1 Candidatus Kuenenia stuttgartensis
CTATGACTCGCTGGGCATCAATCTCGCGCAGACCTTTATTGATGATGCGGGGCGACCCGTTCCGCTCCTTCCTGCCGGTCAGCCGATCAGGGAATTGATCAGTGGTCGTACTCAAGCGGTTGCGTCTGCGCCTCACCCCGCCTCAACACTGACTTCAGGCACGGGCTCGGAAGACGCCTTGTCCGTAATCGTGATGCCGCCGCATTCCGCCGCAGACGATTTGCAGCGGCGAACTGACAGAAGCCAGTGGCTTTCACTCGAGCTGCACGAGACGCACATCGACGATCAGGGGCTGGCCGCGCTGGCAGATTGTCATTCCCTGCGTCGTCTGCTGTTGAACGGTCTGCCGATCACCGACGCGGGACTCATGCACCTGTCCGGACTGACCGAGCTGCAGGAATTGGGGCTCACGGGAACCCGAGTGACAGACGCTGGTCTGCGCCAATTGCGGTCGTTGCGGAAATTGCGACGGATTGCGATCAATGGAACCGGAGTTTCGCTCGCCGGGGTCGTCAGTCTGTTCGTCCAGCATCAACAACGGACATTGATCGACGCGCTGGCCGCTCTCGATCTGGTTCGTTTCGACGACCAACAGCAGGCTGTTGTCGTTGACGTCGCCGGAACATCCTTTGGCGACGAGGAATTGCGACATCTGGGGTCCGTACCGAGTCTCCGCGAACTGCATCTGGCAGCGACCCGCGTGACTGATCAGGGTCTCGCCGCGCTCGGATCGCTGGAGAATCTGGAACATCTATTCCTTGCGAAATGCGCCATCACCGACGTCGGCTTGAAATCGGTCGCACGATTCCCGCGTCTCCGGGCGATCAATCTTTACGGAACGAGCATCACGAGCGCCGGGCTGGAGGTTCTCGCGGATCTTCGTGAGCTGCGTACACTGCTCATCACCGACCTGAAACTGAGTCCTGCGGCCGTGGACGCGCTGAAGAGTCGGCTGCCGCATCTCACGGTTTCCGATTTTACGCCCGCATGAACCGTTTTTTTCGACGAACGTGGTCGTCACAATGAAACTTCTGGCAACCATCGGACAGACCTCACAGTCTGCTCGCACTGGTGCCATTTTTAACGACGAGAGGTATCATCCGCTGGCTCCGAACAGGGAACCTGGGTTGTCGGGTGAACATCGCTTGTCTGTTACGAACGAGGATTTTAGCCCACAACTTATCTCGGAGAACTCTCTTGAACCCATCCAGCAATCGCCGTCAGTTCCTGCAGCAGGCATCCCAAACCTCCGCGATTCTGGCGGCGGCCACGTCGCTGGGCGGCGTTCATGTCTTTGCAGACGAGAAGCCGGTGAAAGTTCGGCTGGGGATCATCGGGTGCGGCGGGATCATGACGTCTCACGTGCAAGGACTGGTTGACCGTCGTGAGGCGGTGTCGATCGCCTGGCTGTGCGATGTCGATCCGGCACAGATCGAACGCATGGACAAATACGTCACTCGCGAATTTCAAACCGAAGCACCAAAAAAGACCGCACTCTACGAAGAGGTTATCGAGGACAAGGACGTCGATGCCGTGATCATTGCCACGCCGCATCATTGGCACGCGCCGATCGCGCTGCGAGCGATGGCAGCGGGCAAGGACTGCTATATCGAGAAGCCGATTTCGCACACCTTTGACGAAGGGCCACTGATCATCGCCGCCGCAAAGAAATTCGGCCGAGTCGTGCAGCAGGGGAGCCAGATGCGAAGCAGCCCCGTCACAGTGAAGGCGGAGAGGCTGCTCAAAGACGGTGTCATCGGCGAGGTCAAAGTCGCTCGTGCGTGGACAGCAGAGACACGCGCGGTTGAAAAGCCGCTCCCGGACGGAACCCCGCCGCGCGGGGCGGATTACGACCGCTGGCTCGGCCCGGCTCCGCAGCGACCCTTCAATCCGCATCGCTGGCATCAGACCTGGCGGATGTTCGCGGACTACGGCAACGGCGAGATCGGCGACGACGGCATCCATGACCTCGATATGGCCGCCTGGGGACTCGGCATCACAACGCTGCCGAAGCAGATCACCGCACGCGGCAGCCGCATGTTGCTCGACGGCCACGCCAGCGAGTATCCCGACAACATGAACGTCACATACGAGTACCCCGACGGTCGTCTGCTGATTTACGAGAACTACCCGTTCACCGTCTATGGCCTGCATGGGTTTGACAACGGCAACATCTTCTACGGCACCGAGGGCTATATGATCTTCTCGCGCCGCGGTGCGTTCAGTGTATTTCAAGGTCCGAAAGGAACTCCCGGTCCAACCGAGGGCAAAGACCGGCGCGGCCAACGAGGCTACGCCGAACACATGGCCGAGTTCCTCAATGCCGTCCGGCAGCGCACGCCGACGAAAGCTTCTGCCGACGTCGCTCATCGCAGCTGTGCTCTGGTTCATCTCGGCGAAATTGCCTTCCGTACCCGCGGCCGACTCGACTTCGATCCCGCCACCGAACGGTTCGTCGACTGCGACGAAGCCAATACGCTGCTCAGCAAGAATTATCGCGAGCCGTACGGCTTGCCGGAGACTTTGCCATGATGAGACATTCAACACCGAGTCAATTCCTGTTGGCGGCGGCCGCGATCTCTGCGGCCTTCTTTCTGATTTTGAATTCGGCGCTGTTTGCCGACGACACGAACGACGAAATCCTCATTCACAACCGACACCAGTTGTCGGCCCAGCCGAGTCCATGTCACCGGATCGCACTTGGCGAACCCGATGACTACAAGCCCTGCATCGCCAGGATGCCCAGCGGCGAACTGCTCTTGACCGCGTTCCATCAGCACAAGCGAGATGGCAACAAGGTCATGGAACAGACGCTGTTGTTTCGCTCGAAGGATGGCGGCAAGACCTGGTCGAAGGCCGAGAAACTTGATCTGCTCGGCCGCGAACCGTATTTGACGGTGCTGAAAGACGGCACGATCTTCATTACCGGCCACCTGCTGGCAGATGACGTCCGCAACGAATGGGGCTACACCTGCGGCTTCCTTCATCGCTCGACCGACGGCGGACGGACGTGGCAATCGACGCGGATCGAATCGGAAGAGATCAAGCCGAAGGCCAGCAATCACACGACTCGCAACGTGCTGGAACTGGCCGACGGGACGCTGCTGCTGGGCGTTGATTACGACGGTGGGGGCGGACCGTATTTCGTCTGGCGTTCGACCGACGGCGGCCAAACGTGGGACAAGTCGCAGAAGTGCGAGCCGAAGGATTTCAAAAGCCAGTACGGCTTCTTCGGTGGCGAGACGTGGCTGTGGCTGGCTCGCTCGGGCAATGTCTGGGCGCTAGTCCGCGTCGACAGCAATGAACTGCCGATCAGGGACCGGCCGATCACAGCGGGGAACGATCAGGCCGACCACTTTATCTTGTTTTCGTCATCCGACGGTGCGAAGACGTTCGACCGCATCCGCGATTTCGGTGACTACGGCGAGATGTACATGTCGCTGCTGCGGCTGCAGGACAAACGGCTCCTGCTGACGTTCACGGTTCGCGACCTCAAGCCGCCGCTCGGCGTGCGAGCCATCATTGGCACCGAAACGGAGGGCGGCTTTGAGTTCGACTTCGCTCACGACCGCCTCCAGCTCGACACAAAAACGCCGGTCGGCAAGTACCAGGGAGGCGGCTTCGGCCCGACGGTGCAACTGGATGATGGCACGCTGGTCACGTCGTACTCGTATCG
>CAMAXD010000586.1 GCA_945861975.1 Candidatus Kuenenia stuttgartensis
AACCAACGATCAGGCAACTCTTCGACCTGAGCGGCCGAGTCGTGCTGGTGACGGGCGGCTGCGGGCATCTTGGTTCGGCAATGTGCCGCGCGCTGGCCGAAGCGGGAGCGTCGGTCGTTGTGACCAGTCGAGATGCTTCGAAGGCACAATCGCTCGCCAGGACGTTGCTGCAGACCGGTGCTGCTCGGCATTTTGGCATTGCACTCGACCACATGAATCCGGACTCCCTGCCGACGAGTTTTCAGCAGGCCGTGTCTCTTGCCGGCGCGGTGGATGTGCTCGTCAACAACGGGCACGAAGCGTTGGGGGCCGATTGGTCCACCGTCACGGCGGAAGAGTTTTCACGACAGCTCGGCAACGCCACGGGCTATTTTGTGCTGTCGAAACTTCTGCGCGATCATGCCGTCGAGCGACACGTTCCGGCGAGTGTGATTCTGCTTGGTTCCATGTACGGCGTGGTGGGCTCGTACCCGGATGCATACGAGGGTATTTGTTCGGCCAGTCCCGTGGCTTATCACGCCCTCAAAGGGGGCATCGTACACATGACGCGGCATCTTGCGGTTTACTGGGCGAAGGACGGAGTTCGAGTGAATTGCCTCAGCCCCGGCCCGTTTCCTGGTTCACAAGCTTCCTCGGTCATGGTCGAGCGACTGAGCACGAAATCGCCGATGGGACGCATGGGAGCACCGAGTGAACTCAAAGGCCCGCTGGTGTTCCTGGCCTCGCACGCCAGCAGCTATGTGACCGGACAAAACCTGATCGTCGATGGCGGCTGGACCGCGTGGTGACTCATGTTCACAGTGCAGCGTTCGTAGTCCCGGCTTTGGCTGGAAATCGCTCACGTTGGCCCCCTCGAACCCGCCTGAAGGCGGAACTACAAACATCAGACAAACCCTTTCACGGAACTCAACATGCCCATCTCCATCAACGATTTCTCACCGCACGATCAGCAGATTTGGGATGAGGAACTGCAGGACTTCGTTCCGGATCGCGTGTTCGACGCGCACATTCACATGTTTCATCCCGAGCATCTGAAAACTTCAGTGCCGTCGGCTCTCAGCTCATGGGGTCTTGCGGATTTGCCGACGCTGCAGCAGTGGGCGGCGCGGTTGTATCCTGGTCGCGAAACGCATTTTCTGGTGCTGGGCACCCCGGCGCCGGGCATAGACGTGACGGCTCACAATCGCTGGTGCATCGAGCAGGTCAGGCAAGACCCGCAGTCGCGGATGAATCGCCTGGTGACACCGTCGTGTCGCGTGCAGGACATCGAGCGCGATGTGCGCGAACAAGGCTTCATTGGACTTAAACCATACCGGCTGTTCTCTGTCACGGGCGACATCGCGCAGTGCCGGATTCACGAGTTCCTGCCGCATGAACAGCTGGAACTGGCGAATGAACTGGGACTCTGGGTCACGATGCACCTCTCCCGGATTCACGGCTGTGCGGACGAGTTCAATCTGGACGATCTGCGCGAGTTCACTGGAAACCGTTACCCGAACATCAAGTGGATTCTGGCTCACTGTGCCCGCAGTTTTACTTATTGGCCGATCCGCAAGGCCATCGATCAACTGCGTGACATGCCGAACATCTGGTACGACGTTTCGGCGGTGACCGACGTGCGACCGCTGATCACGCTTTTCTCGCGCGAGGAACGGCGGCGGATTCTGTACGGATCGGACGGTGTCGATGCGATGTACTTTCACGGCCAGTACGCTGCGATGGGGCGAGCGTGGCAGTATGTGGATGTCAGCCGCTTCAATCTGCAGTTTCCGCACTGCGACGGTCGGCCGATTCTGGCGATCTACGAGCAACTGCTGTCGATGAAGCACGCCGCGGAAATTGCCCAGTGGTCCAGGGACGACATCCAGGACCTCTTCTGGCGAAACGCGGTCGCCGCATTCGGGGTACGCTTCGGCGATGATGCTGCTCCGGCACCGATCACAGGTAAGCGATCACAGGCCACCTACGCCCGCGCGAAGCAACTCATTCCTGGCGGAACGCAACTGCTCAGCAAGCGACCGGAGATGTTTGCTCCCGGACTGTGGCCCACGTATGCGCGCGAAGCTCGTGGTTGCGAAGTGATCGATCTCGACGGGCGACGATTCATCGACATGACGACCTCCGGCATCGGTTCCTGCTTGCTGGGATACGCTGATCCCGACGTCACGGAGGCCGTTCAACGCCGAATCGCGCTCGGCTCGATGTCAACGCTGAATGCCGCTGAGGAAGTCGAGCTGGCCGAACTGCTGATCGAACTGCATCCGTGGGCCGAGCAGGTTCGCTATGCGCGTTCGGGCGGTGAGTCGATGGCGATAGCCGTCCGCATCGCTCGCGCGGCGACGGGTCGGGACAAGATTGCTTTTTGTGGCTATCACGGCTGGTCCGACTGGTATCTTGCAGCGAATGTGAATCCCGCCGGTGCGACCGACGGTTTGCAGGGTCATCTGTTGCCGGGCCTGGCACCAAACGGTGTGCCGCGCGGACTGGCCGGGACGGCGTTGCCGTTTACATACAACCGGCTGCAGGAACTGGAGCAGCTTGTCACTCGTCACGGCAGCGAGCTGGCGGCGGTTGTGATGGAACCAACTCGATCCACCGATCCCGAACCTGGCTTTCTGGAAGGTGTTCGCGAACTGTGCAACCGCTGCGGCGCGACGCTGATCTTTGACGAAATCTCGTCCGGCTGGCGAATGCATCTCGGCGGCGCGCATCTTAAGTACGGGGTGATGCCGGATGTTGCAGTGTTTGCCAAAGCTCTTGGGAATGGTCACCCGATGGCCGCGATCATTGGGCGGCGTCGAGTCATGGAAGCTGCTCAGACGTCGTTCATATCGAGCACGTACTGGACCGAAGCCGTTGGTCCGACCGCCGCGCTGGCGACGATTCGAAAGCTGCGAGACGTCAACATCGCGGCTCATACCAGTCACATCGGCGGTCTGATGCGTGACGGCTGGAAGTTTCTGGGACAGCGATACGCAGTGCCGGTGAAAATTTCCGGGCACGCGGCCTTGCTCGGCCTGAGCTTCGAACATGAACAAGCGGCCGCGTTGGGGACACTCCTCACGGCGCGGATGCTTGATCGCGGATTCCTGACGGGCAGCGGTTTTTATCCCAGTTATGCCCACAAAGAGCATCACGTCACTGAGTACATTGCCGCACTGGAACCGACTTTTACCGAACTGGCGGACGCGATTCGCGAGGGCGACGTGCTGCAACGACTTCAGATGATCGGCGTTCCGGTTCGCCACACGGGCTTCGCCCGGCTGACATGATCCCCAAAAATAGTAGAATTTCTTTCTGGGTATTAAATCCTGTTTATTGACATGGCGAACTTCATGGAACTACAATTTGCGACGGAGAGACAAGATTAAATGCGTACTTTACTTCGAGATTCCCGTAATTCTCGTCCGGCGACTCAAGTCAGAGAACTCGCTCGAAAGATTCGCCAGCGAATTCAGACGGAGCAGTTGGCCGACGGCTCTTTCTTTATGACCGAGGCTCAGCTCGCTGCGGAATACGGTACGTCGCGGACCGTCACGCGCGAGGCGGTCAGTCGTTTGC
>CAMAXD010000587.1 GCA_945861975.1 Candidatus Kuenenia stuttgartensis
CGATTCTGATCGCTCACGGAGGTGAGCCGGTAGTGGACATTATTGGTTAAGAAGGCGGGGGATGGTAATCGCCGTGTAACTCGTTTACCTCCAATACCGTTCAGAAAGTAGCAGGCAAACTCCGTGTGCCGTCCGCAGATTCGCAAAAACTCTGCTTTTCTGGGTCGCGGCACATGGAATGGTGCCTACTACTTTGCTTCATTCAACGATGTCTCAGTACATCCTGCGTCGAGAACAATAATCGGACAAAGAAAAAAAGTATGTTTCATCCTCATCAAATCCCTGGACTCAACAGACGAGCGTTTTTAGTGGCGTCGACCGTTGGGGTTGCCGGTCAGTCGTTCGGTCCGTCGGCTCAGGCGAAGTCCGGGGAAAAGTTGTCGAACGGGCGACCGACGGCAAAGTCAACGATCCTGTTTTTTCTTTGCGGCGGCGCTTCGCATATCGATATGTGGGATTTAAAGCCGGAAGCACCGCTGGAGTATCGCGGGCCGTTTCAGCCGATCGAGACATCGGCCCCCGGCGTGCGGCTGTGTGAACACCTGCCGCTGCTGGCGAAACAGGCCCATCACATCGCGCTCATCAATTCGGTTGGAGCGACGGTCAACACCAATGACCATCACGCGGGCTACTACCACAACCTGACCGGGCATGTTCCCGATCCTACATTTTTGATCAAGGGAAACGATCGCACTCCTTATCCCGACGACTGGCCTTTTATGGGGTGCGTTGTTGCGTCCAAACGTCCTCAGGTTGCTGGAATGCCGAATGCAGTAACGTTGCCTTACAAGCCCAGTCAGGCTCCCTATACCCGCCCCGGGCAGTTTGCCGCACGGTTGGGCGTCAAGCACGATCCTCTGTATGTACTGGCGAGCCGCGATAAGCCGACGGAGTTTCGAGCGCCTGATCTTGCCCTTCTTTCTGATGTGCCCGGGAGACGATTCGGATTGAGACAGCGATTACTGTCAGGACTCGATAACGTTCGGCGCGATCTCGATGAATTGTCTGCGGTGCAGACCTGGAACAGTCAGCAGGAGCGAGCGATCTCGTTGCTGACATCCGGCGCGACGACCGCAGCCTTCGATGTCTCGCTCGAGAAGCCCGAAACGATCAAGCGTTACGGTGCCACACTCAACGGGATGAGCCTCCTTGCCGCTCGTCGACTTGTCGAATCCGGTGTGCCTTTCGTGACGGTCTTTTGGTCCGAAAATGATGAAAAGATTGCAAAAAAATGCCTGAGTGGCGGCGGGTGGGATACGCACGGGAATAACTTCAGTTGCCTGAAAGACGACCTGTTGCCTGAATTCGACCGAGGATTCTCAGCACTGATTGAAGACCTCGCGGATCGCGGAATGCTGGATGAAACGTTGTTGATGATCACCAGTGAGATGGGACGACGACCGAAGATCGGCGACCCGCGTTCGGGCGGAGTCGGCGGTGCTGGTCGCGATCACTGGACACACTGCCTTACCGATGTGCTGGCAGGTGGCGGCATCCGAGGCGGCCAAACGTACGGAACCAGCGACCGCTATGCCGAGTACCCCGCCTCACGCCCAGTGACGCCGGCAGACGTGACCAAAACGGTCTACCACGCCATGGGACTTGACAACCTGGAAGCGTTCGATAAGCAAAACCGCCCCTTCAATCTGCTCGACACAGGGGAACCGCTGATCGACTTGTTTTGAAGACTGCGGCCAGCGACGACGCGTCGATGAAACAAGTTTTGAACCGCGAAGACTCTATCCTCCCCAACTCGTCCCGCCCTGGAGTTCGCAAAACATGAGAAGTGACCTCTCTGCGTCCATTCGTATTTCCGGACTCCTTTTCTTCGCTGCGATTGTGACGCAACCGGTACGCGTGGCAGCAGCCGATCCAACTCTCCCGGTCGTGAAAGTTGTAGAAGGTGGCGAATCCCGGTTGAAACCCGAGGATGTTTTGACGACGGTACTCGGCCCCGGAATCAACCAGCCCGATTCTTATCCGGGCTATGGCGGTTTCGTCGGCTGGGTGTCGCCCATCCGCCTCCGCAATGGCGACTGGGTACTCGGATTCAGCGCGGGCTACTGGCACGCTTCCGCGCCGACGCCGCTCCGATTTTCACCGGGCACCATAGCCGAGTATCAGAAAATGGGGCTGCCCAGGGACATCGTCGCGCCGACGGGTGGTGTCGCGATGATCATGCGGTCATCGGACGAAGGAAAGACCTGGTCCAGGCCTCAGGTCATGCTCGATACGCCCGATGACGACCGCCATCCCGCGTTTGTCGAACTGCATGGGCCGGACGGGATGCTGATCTGCTCGATATTCACGTATCCGGGCGCCGACCCCGCCGAATACGTGAAGGATCCGAAGCTGGCCCACCGTACGGCCATCATTCGTTCGTTCGACTACGGCAAGACCTGGGACAAAGAAGTCATCCGCTTGCCGTCTCCGTTTCTCTCCGACGAAACGAACGGACCGATGGTATTGCTGAAAGATGGTTCGATCCTGCTGACAGTCAGTGGCTCGCCGAAGGAAGGGGGTCCCGCGCAGGCGGCGTTCTTTACCAGCCAGGATCGTGGAGCGACCTGGAAGCTGCTGTCGATGCTCAAAGCGGACCACAACCTCGACGAAGCCAATGCGACGCAGTTGCCGGATGGGCGATTGGTCATGATGTCGCGGCCCGAGGGCGACATCAGTTGGTCGTCCGATGAGGGAAAGACCTGGACCGCGCCGGCCACGTTTGGCATGCGGCTTTATGCACCCAGCCTTTACGCCTTGAAAGATGGCACGCTGGTCAGCCTGCACGGTTCTTACACGCGCGGTGGCTTACGGATCATCTTCAGTACCGATGGTGGCCAGACATGGATCGCCCCGGCGAAAGACCGAGGCTTTCTGGTCGACAATTGTTACGCCTACGGCAAGGCGTTCGAATTGCCCGACGGCACGTTGCTCATCGCCGATCAAGGGACTGGCGGCCACACGACTGCCGATGCGAAGAGTATGTCGCTGCGCCTGCTTCGAGTGAGAATTCGCCCAGATCATTCCGGGATCGACTTGCTGCCAGCATCCAGCCGTTGAGTGATCGTGGAACGTC
>CAMAXD010000588.1 GCA_945861975.1 Candidatus Kuenenia stuttgartensis
GGCATCAAGGATTACTTTCGCTGGTTCTGGGATGAGCCCGATGCGATCGCCGGTCGCGAGTTCTTCGACCACTGGTACAACTGGGCGATCCGCTCACGACTGGAACCGATGAAGAAAGTCGCCAGGATGCTGAAGAACCGACTCGACAACATTCTTTCATGGTTCCGCCATCGCATCACCAACTCAACTGCGGAAGGTTTCAATAGCCGCATCCAAGCCATCAAGTCCAACGCCCGAGGATTCAAGTCCTTTCAAAACTACAGAATTCGAATTCTTTTCTTCTGCGGAAAACTGTCGCTGAAACCGGCTCTCAGTTGCCACTAAACTCCCGGAAGAACCATCAAAGTGTTGGTGTTGCCGATATACGCCTTGAGTCTGCAAACGACGTGGCCGCACTTTGCGGCGTTCCCGCCTACGACAACGTTGATCAAATGATCGAGGAACTGCGTCCCACGGCCGCAATCGTGTGCACTCCTCCGTCGACTCACCCGGAAGTCTGCTGTCGCCTGATGGAACAGGGCGTTCATGTGCTGTGCGAAAAGCCTCTGGCCATCAGCACAGACGAAGCCATTCGCATGGCCGAGACCGCCCAGCGTTGCCGAGTCGTCTTTTCGATGGGCTCCAAGTTTCGCTTTGTGGCCGACGTCCAGAAGACTCGTGAGATTATCGATTCCGGAATTCTGGGCGACATCATTCTCTACGAAAACACCTTCGCAGGTTTCTGCGACATGTCGAAGCGTTGGAACAGTCAGCCAGCGGTGAGTGGTGGCGGTGTCCTGATCGACAACGGAACACATTCCGTCGACATCCTTCGCTTTCTCCTTGGCAATATTACGGAGTTGCAGGTCGTAGAAGGTAAACGAATTCAAAACCTGCCCGTGGAAGACACCGCTTTGATCTTTGCCCGCACCGAAAGCGGCGCGATGGGGAATATTGATCTGTCGTGGAGCCTGAACAAAGTGCGAGCGGACTTCATCAGCATTTATGGTTCGAAGGGAACTCTGTCTGTCGGCTGGAAAGAATCGAAGTACAAGCTGGCAGACCAGAAAGACTGGACCGTGTTTGGCAACGGCTATGACAAGGTCGCCGCCTTCGGCAACCAGATCAAGAACTTCGGTGGCGCAATTTGTGGCACAGAAGAATTAATCATCACTCCGATTGATGCTATCGCTTCTGTGCGAGTCATCGAGACAGCTTACGCCGCCCTGCGATCCGAGAAATGGCATCAGGTCACTCCGGCCGCCCAGTTCCGCCGCACTATTGTCAGCGGACATGTGGTGAGTCATTGAGAGACGAGTTTTCAGTTTTGCGTGTTCAGTTTTCAGTAAAGAAGACAGAGCACAGAAGACTGTAACTCGAGGGCCCTGCTGTTTTACTGAACACTGAACACTGAAAACTTTCTATGCCCCATATCCATCCCACCGCAATCATCGAATCCAATGTGCAGCTCGGCGAAGGCACGTCGGTCTGGGACAACGCGCATATTCGCCATGACGCAGTGCTTGGTGAGCAGTGCCTTGTCGGCGGTAAGTCGACGATCGCTTACGACGTGAAGATCGGCAATCGAGTCAAGATTAACTCGAACGCGTACATCTGCAACGGCGTCACTATCGAAGACGGTGTGATGATCAGTGCGGGAACGATCTTTACAAATGATCGCTTTCCGAGAGCAACAACACCGGATCTGAAGGAACTGCGTTCATCAGATCCGGACGAACATACTCTGGCTACGGTGGTTCGCGAGGGGGCGACCATCGGAGCCGGATGTATCGTCGGCTGTAATCTGGAGATTGGCCGCTGGGCCATGATCGGGATGGGTTCTATCGTGACGAAGTCCATTCCGGATTTTTGTCTCGCGATCGGAACACCAGCTCGAGTTATCGGAGTCGTCTGCCGTTGCGGCGACCCCGTGCATCGCTTCAGCGACGAGGATAATTCTACGGCCGTCGAAGCCACCTGCCAGTGTGGTCGAGCTTACTCAATCAACAATCATGTCGTTACAGAGCTGGAGACAACCGTTGCTGTCCGTTAGGACTCACCCTCGCAGTATGACTTTTCCCGAACAAGTTTTTTCACCACAGAGGTCACGGAGAATACAGAGGAGAATCGCAATGGAAACACAAACTGTTTTCCCCCTGCGTCCCTCCGCGACCTCTGCGTTCAAAACTGCGATTCAAGTCTTTCTCAGAAACTCTCTGCAATTCCTCCGTGCTCTCTGTGACCTCCGTGGTTCAACCTGCGATTCCTGAAAACTGAACACCGAAAAATCTCACCATGACACAACATTTCGCAGTCCTTGGCGGCGGCATTCTGGGGATGACGCTCGCGCTGCGTCTGACGCAACAAGGGAACAAAGTCACACTGCTCGAAGGACGTCAGAATCTCGGCGGTCTGGCGGATGCCTGGAAGATCGGCGACTGTACCTGGGACCGTCATTATCATGTGACGCTTATGTCCGACCTTCACGCGCGGGAAATTCTGCGAGAACTTAAACTCGAAGATGAGATGCAGTGGGTCGAAACGAAGACCGGATTCTTCACCGACAACCAAATGCACTCGATGTCAAATACTGTCGAGTTCCTGAAGTTCCCACCCCTCCGTCTGATCGACAAACTGCGACTTGGAGGCACCATTTTTTATGCCGCTCGAGTCACCAACTGGAAGAAGCTGGAAAGTATCTCTGTCGGTGATTGGTTGACAAAGTTGTCCGGCCAACGAACGTTCGAGAAAATGTGGTTGCCGCTGCTTCGCTGCAAGCTCGGGGAATGCTGGCGAGAAACCTCGGCCGCATTTATCTGGGCGACCATTGCAAGAATGTATGCGGCTCGGCGAACCGGCCTGAAGAAGGAAATGTTCGGCTACTGTCGCGGCGGCTATGCGAATATTTTGGAACAGTTCACGAAGAAGCTGAAATCTCAAGGCGTTGAAATTCAGTGCAACTCCGTCGTTCGAGGAGTTCGCACGACCATCGATGGACGACTCACGGTTCAGTTTGCCCAACACGATCGAGTGTTTGATCAAGTCGTCTCAACACTGCCAACGCCAATGATGAGCCGTCTCTGTCCAGAGTTGAACTCCACCGAGAAACAACTCTTCGACGGAGTCCGCTACCACGGCATCGTCTGCGCGTCCGTGCTGCTGAAAAAGAGCCTCTCGCCTTACTATGTCACGAACATCACCGATGCCGGATATCCGTTTACGGCCGTGATTGAGATGACGTCTTTGGTCGACAAGCAGGAACTCGACGGCAACGCCCTTGTTTACCTGCCGAGATATGTGACGCCAAACGATGAACTGTTCGAGAAGTCCGATGCGGAAATCGAACATGAATTCATCGCAGGTCTGCAGAGGATGCATCCGTCACTGTCGCTGGCCGATGTCAAGGCGTTCCGAGTTTCTCGAGTTCGCCACGTATTCGCCCTGCCAACACTGGGCTATTCCGATCGCCTGCCTCCGACGGTCACATCCGTTCCTGGTCTGTATTCGCTGAACTCCGCTCATATCGTAAACGGCACCTTGAACGTTAACGAAACAATTAAGCTGGCGAACGACTTCGTGGCCAAACTTCCTGACAGACTGACCAAATCGCGAGCTTCTGCTCGAACTGAAAACGCTCTGGAAATCGGGACGGCTTCAGTACTACGAGAGTTCGCGACCAGTTCAATAACTTGATTGACTACAGAGGTCACAAAGAACACAGAGGGGAATCGCCGAGGAAACACAAAGTAGATTTGAACGCAGAGTTCGCAGAGGAGCGCAGAGTGAAGCACTTGCTGTCTTCCCCCTGCGTTCCTCCGCGGCCTCTGCGTTCAAAATTGCGATTCAGTCCTCCTCCGACAAAACTCACTGTGATTCCTCTGTGCTCTCTGTGACCTCTGTGGTGAAACACTGAGATTCAAAAACAACTCGGAGGGCTGACGCCCTGCCGCTCGTCTTGACTGAAAACTGAACACTGTCAACTGAAAACTCTGCGACTATGAAACCTATCGCCAGTCTTTCACTCGATCTCGACAACAAATGGTCGTACATGAAAACTCATGGCGACGCAGGTTGGGACAAGTATCCGACCTATCTGGATCTTGTCGTCCCGAGATTCCTGAAAGTTCTGCACGAGCGTGACCTGAAGATGACCGTCTTCATCGTCGGCCAGGATGCGGCACGCGAAGAGAATTTTGAATCTCTCGCCTCGATCTCAGCCGCCGGGCACGAGATCGGTAACCACTCGTTCAATCATGAGCCGTGGCTGCATCTGTACTCTGAGCAGGAACTGGTCCGCGAACTCGCGAAGACCGAAGAACATCTCGAACGAGTCACCGGTCAGTGCCCAATTGGCTTTCGAGGCCCCGGATTTAGTTTCTGTGATCTGCTGCTGAAGACGCTGATTCGTCGAGGTTACAAATACGATTGCTCCACGTTTCCGACCTATCTGGGTCCGCTCGCTCGCATGTATTACTTCATGTCGACGAAGCTGACCGCCGAACAGCGAGCTGAGCGGAAACAACTTTTCGGAAAATTCAACGAAGGCTTTCGACCTTTGAAGCCATTCACCTGGAACTTTCCAGAAGGCCAGCTGACAGAGATTCCTGTCACCACGATGCCACTGTTCAAAGTTCCCATTCACGCCAGCTACATTCTTTATCTGGCTCAATTCTCGCGATTCACTGCCATCAACTACTGGCGGATGGCGTTGACGATGTGCCGAATGATGGGCGTCGCCCCATCGTTGTTGCTGCATCCGCTCGACTTCATGGGCTGCGACGATGAAAAGGATCTGGCATTCTTCCCGGCGATGGGTCGATCAGCAGAACCCAAGGTTGAGCTGGTCTCTGAAATGCTCGACATGATGAGCCAACACTACGACATCCGTCCGTTGAAAGACCACGCAGCAGCCATCGCAGAGTTACATGCGAAACATGACAACCCGGCGAGCGGCAGGGCGTCAGCCCTCCGAGCGTCACGTTGAAATCGCCGAAGAGCTTATCCAGCGTGCAATAAATTGAACAAGAAAGATTGACCACAGAGGTCACCGAGAACACAGAGGTCACCGAGAACACAGCGGTCACCGAGAACACAGCGGTCACCGAGAACACAGCGGGGAGTCTCAGAGGAATCGCAAGATAGATATTTGAACGCAGAGTCCGCAGAGGAGCGCAGAGTTAAGCATGATCTGTTTTCCCCCTGCGTTCCTCCGCGACCTCTGCGTTCAAACCTGCGACTTATTCCTCACTGAAATTTCACTGCGTTTCCTCTGTGCTCCCTGTGACCTTTGTGGTGAAAACTGTGATTTGAAAACATGAT
>CAMAXD010000589.1 GCA_945861975.1 Candidatus Kuenenia stuttgartensis
CAATCGAACTGTACAATTCTCTTGTGGTCATTTCGGAGTTCCTGATGAATGAGTGTGCTAACTCCTCATCAGACCGACTTGACCACTTTTTGTAAATTCAAACGCGAACACAAGTTACGCCGCGCACTTCATTTGTCGTTGAACCCTAAGAGCGACGGGGGCATGCTACGCCTCGCCCAGCGTGGGGTCAACTCAGTGAGGCCCCCTACGCATTCCCCGTGCCACCTTGCGTGTCCTTTCGGATCCTAACATCAAGTAGCGGCGAACCTTATGAATTGTCCACAAACCTTCTTTTGCTCTACGGCTCGTCCTCGACGAGATCCGCTGCTTTTGCTTCATCAAAATGTAAGGCTCGACGACGAAGCCTTCAGTCACCATGTCTTCGACACACAGCTTGCTTCGGTGGTCACGACCGGGGCGAGAAATCGGAGTTCACTTCACTGCTCCGGTCCGACACTACGTCGCCACGCTGAAGAATGTACAGCGTTTCCAGTGTTTTATGCGGTTTTCGTGTTCTGAAATAGTTCACAGAAAGAACGAAAACACATGGTTACTGGTGTGGCCACACCCGCTTAAATGCCCGATTCGCAGCCGAGTTCAAGTCTCCACTGACCTCGTTCTGGAGCCACTTTGCACGTCGATTCAGTCCCGATCGACAGCTCGCCGTTACCCTGAAACGTGACCATCTCTGGCGGCGACGTCGCGGGACCGGCTGAACCAGCCAGGAGGCGGCCTCACGCATCTTTAGTCGCCGGACATTCGCCGAACCGCGGCACTCCGGGAGCACCCTGCAGAGGCTATGCGCGGGCATCAGAAATTGGTGTCGCACTGGCGGGCCGATAGTCTGAACCTGATGAGCCAAAGGCGAACTTCGACCCGGCTGTACGAGACGCTGGCGGTGTTGATCTTCCAGATTGGACGGTAGCCCCACCTTTCGCCCCGCTCGCGGGGCGCGGATTGAAACTAGGGTGAGCAGCGGGCTGGAAAACGCCTTTCGCACAGCAAGTCGCGTGCGATTGGTTAGAGTTACGTTTCAAGTGTTGAAAAAGAGTATTATCACAAAGTCTAAGAATTGCCGAGGCTTCTCCCTTGCGAGAATCTTGCGGCGAAGGCAAATTCCTTTAGTATAGGGTGGGGGCGATACGCACCATTTGCATGTGACGATGTTTACTTGTCGTTATGGCACTTGACGCCGTACGTGATTGTCCCCCTCATGCAGCAGCCGATCAGGTAGATTCAATCACTGGCAAAGGGGCGATGCTATGGCGAATGGCTCGGTTCGGGATGTGGTCGGACGGTGGATCAGTGATGCGTTCCATGCAGTTGATGTGGCCGGCGAGCATCGCCATCGTCATTCGCGCCGAGGGCATAGAAGGTCAACGGTTAACCAGAGCTTGATGCCGGGAATCCCTGCCGCGGCCCAGATTGAGCGACTTGAAGACCGAACCGTTCTGGATGCTGATCCGTATGGAACGATGGGCGGAATGCCGGGCGGTACGACAACAAGCACCTCTCCCCCACCCGGAATGACAACAACTACGATTCCACCGACGACCACGACAGGGCCAACAGGTTCCACGACCGGCGGCATGACGGGCGGCGGAACGTTTGCGGGTACATTCCTCAGCAGTGCAAGTTCATTTGCATTGCGGCCGAATGGACAGCAGTGGTTTGAAACGTTTGGCACAGATCCCCTGTCGGGTGTCGTTGCTGTGCATCGTGATTTGCCGGGCGGGCTGTCGTTAAATTACTCATCTGACACAGCTGTTGCAAAACCGATTGTTGCAGTTGATACGACATGGAATTCTACCAGCCTTCCGACAGGCCCCTTGATGGCCACGCTCAAGATCGGCGGGGTCACTCAATCAAGTGTGACGATCGATCACATGGGAATTCAGCAGGGATCACCACTACGAATTGTACTTCAAGCCACTTCGAATCTTCCTTCCGGAAAGTATGACGCGCAGATTGAGGTTGTTGCCTCGACCGGCATGATTTCTCTAACTCAGACGTTGACTCAAGCCGTGCTGGTCGAGAATCGGGAAAGCAGTCCATTTGGGCGAGGTTGGACAGTTACGGGACTTGAGCAATTAGTTCCTCAGGCAGGAGGCACAGTATTTCTCAGCGGAGCTGGTTACAAAGATTGGTATGGCTCAACGGGGATGGCCATGCCCGGCATGATGGCAAATTCGCCACTCATGCAGCAGACTGACCAAACTTGGCGATTGAATTTGCCCGACGGAGGGCACCACACGTTTGACGTCTCGGGACGACTTACCAGCAAAGTGGACGGGCTGGGGAACACAGTCACATATGGATGGGATTCGATTTCGGGCTTGCTCACCAGCGTCAGCGACGTCTTCGGGCGAATCACAAACCTGAATTATCTGAATGGCAAGTTGAGCAACGTTGTGGATTTCGCTGGGCGATTTGTCAATCTCACGCACGATGCGAATGGACAATTGCAAACCATTACCAGCCACTCAGCGGCCGCAATGGGACCGTGGGCACCGCCGTTGATGACGTATTCGTATAACGCAGGAGGACTGTTGGCATCATCGGTCGATCAGGCCCAGCGAACAACATTGTTGACGTATTGCTTCGCCGGGCGATTGGCTTCTGCAGTCCTCCCGAACGGCGGAACATGGTCGTTCGCTCCCGTGGCTTTGGTCGGACTTGCTAATACAGGTGCTGGCGTCGGCACGGCAACGAACCCAGCCGCTCGAACTCTGCCGGCGAACGCCGTGGCCACATGGACGAATCCACTCGGCGGAATTCAACAATTGGGCGTCGATTCACTCGGCAACGTTGTTCGTAGCATTGATCCGCTCGGTGCGGAAACAGTGATGACTCGTGACGCCAACGGACGAGTGCTTACCGTGACGCAGCCCGATCCCGATGGGAGCGGATCATTGCCTGCGCCTGTCACGACTTCAGTCTATGACACCAGCGGCAATCAAACTCAATTGACACTGCCAACCGGTGCAGTTCGTACCTGGACGTATAACGCCCAAAACCTTCCATTGACCGCGATGGATGAGCTTGGCCGAACCACGACGTATGCCTGGAATTCCAATAGAACTTTGGCGTCTACCACGTCTGCAACCGGAGTGACAACGACGTTTGCTTACAACACCCGGGGCCAGCAAACCTCTGTCATGATCCCTGATCTCGACGGAAC
>CAMAXD010000590.1 GCA_945861975.1 Candidatus Kuenenia stuttgartensis
TGGCCGTGAGATCCCCGCCTGTGATCGGAGTGGTCGCCGGATAAGCACCGTTCTTATCGCTGGCTCCAATGACCTGGCCACCACGAATTCCTGCCCCCGCCATTGCAAAACTAAAGACGTGTCCCCAATGATCACGTCCGCCATTGGCATTGATCTTTGGAGTCCTTCCGAATTCGCCAATCACGACCACCAGCGTTTCGTCCAGCAGTCCTCGCTCCGACAGATCGTCCATCAGCGCCGCAAACGTGGGGTCGAACTGCGGACAGAGATTGTCCTGCAGGCGATCTGCATTGAGCGCGTGAGTATCCCAGAGCGGATTGTCAACGGCATTGTCGCCGGGGTCGCGTGCCCAGTTGACATGCACCAGACGCACACCGGCTTCGATCAGCCGTCGCGCCAGCAGCACCGATTGGCCCCATGTGTACCGGCCGTACCGATCCCGCACGCTGTCGGGTTCCTGACTCAGATCAAAGGCCGCTCTGGCTGTACCCGAAGTGATCAGATCAAACGCCTGCTGATTCAGGCGATCCCACGACTCCACTCTGCCGGCCTTTGAAATGCTGCTGAGCCGCGCATCGAACTGCTGCAACAAGTCGCGGCGGCGGTCCATTCGCAGGCGGTCCAGCCCTTCCCGTGCGGAGAGTCCCTCGATCTCGTAATTGGGCAATGCCGGATCGCCGACAAACCGTTCTGTTTCCCACTGTTGCCCAAGAAATCCCGCGGTCTGTCCCGCGGGCGTGACGTTATCATTCAGCCGCATCAGATCCGGAAGCCAGACCGACGTCAGCGCGGGGAGTTTCTCGCTCGGCTTGAGCATCTTGATGATCGAGCCAAAGTACGGCCAGTCGGTCGGCTAGATTTGCCGCGCGCTGCCGGTCCGATATGGATAGCCGGTCAGCAGCCAGTACCCGCTGACGTCATGGTTGTCGTCCCGAGTGGACATGGAACGCACAATCGCCATTTTGTCAGCGTATCGAGATGTCCGCGGCAGCAATTCACTGAACTGAATGCCGGGCACATTCGTGCTGATCGGTTTGAACGGCCCGCGAATCTCCAGCGGCGCCTCCGGCTTCGGGTCGAAGGTTTCGTGCTGCGGCGGGCCTCCCTGCAGCCACAGGAAGATGACATTTTTCGCCTTGCCGAACGACGCGCCAAGATCTCCGGAAAACGCGGAAGGAGTCGTGATCGGGGCGCCAGTTCCATGTTTCGTCTGCAGAAGTGTCGGCAGCGAAAGCCCCAGGGCGCTCAATCCGCCGACTCGCAGCCATTCGCGCCGCGAGGACGAAACTTGCTTCAATTGACCATCGTGAATTGACAGCATGCGAGCCTTTCCTTCAATATGCAGTGCCGCTTACTGTAGTCTGTAATACGAATGATCCGAAACGCCTAAATCAATTTTCTGATCGGATCGCAGTAATCCACAAGATACTGAGCTCGTACAGTCTGCTTAATGTGAGCATGTCGAATGCCTGCTGAGGCTATCTCTGACGGGTGTTCGAAATTCGTTTCGATGAATGGAAAACAACACATGCTTACTCGGCTGAAATGGCTCGTCGTCATCCTGGTGACAGGATGGACGAATTTTGCAGGTGCAGCAGACCCGATCGACATCGGTTCGCGGCGGGAACTGTTCGTCGATCAGGCGTTGATTGAGCAACTGGATGGGCAAGCCGAATTTCGACTGCATCATCCGACACCGCGCGAAGTCGCGATCACATTTGAGAAGCCGTGGGAAGGGAATGCCAGCGGATATCCGACCGTCTTTCAGGACGAAGATGTTTATCGGATGTATTACCGAGGCCATCGATACATTATCGACCCTCCGCCGCTGCGGCAGGCTCAGTCGGAAGTCGTCTGCTACGCGGAGAGCAAGGACGGCGTTCATTGGGTGAAGCCGAACCTCGGACTGTTCGACTGGCCGCCGACCATGAACAATACTGGCACGAAAGAGAACAACATCCTGTGGCGCGGCGGTTACGAGACGCACAACTTCGCGCCGTTTAAAGACACCAATCCGGCTTGCCCACCCGATCAGCGTTACAAGGCCGTTGGCGGAACGACCAGCAGCAACGGCCTGCTCACGTTCAAATCGGCCGACGGCATTCACTGGTCGAAGCTCAGCGATGATCCGGTTGTCACGAAAGGCGCGTTCGATTCGCACAATACGGTCTTCTGGGATCCGGATCGCCAGCGCTATGCGATGTATATGCGTTACTTCAGCGAAGGCGAATTCAAGGGCCTGCGTTCGATTGGCGTGTCGCATTCAACGGACTTCAGGACCTGGTCCGAACCGGTCGGGCTGACGTATCCGAACTCGCCGCCTCAGCAGATGTATACAAATCAAATCGCGCCGTACTACCGCGCATCACATCTGCTGCTCGGCTTCCCGACGCGTTTTGTGACTCGTCCGCTGACGGAGCATGCGAAGCGTCTGGAACCGGTCAAGACACGGGCGCAATTCGCGGCGTCCATCGCCGGAAGCGATGCCTACACGGGTGCAGAAGTGACGGACGGCGTGCTCATCGCCAGCCGCGACGGGCAGACGTTTCGTCGTTGGGACGAGGCGTTCCTGCGTCCGGGTCCACAAACAGAAGGACGTTGGATCTACGGAGACAATTATCAGAGCTACGGCCTGTTCGAAACAATGGCCGACTCGGCGGGACTGCCCAACGAGATCTCGCTGCATTTCAACGAAGGCGCTTGGCGCGACGAAATGCACCGGCTGCGACGCTACACGATTCGGCTCGACGGCTTTGTGTCCCTGCACGCGCCGTTGTCCGGCGGCGAACTGACGACGAAGCCGGTGAAGTTCACCGGCCAACGCCTGTCATTGAACTACGCCACGTCCGCAGCCGGCAACCTGCGCGTCGAAATTCAAGACTCGGCTGGCACGCCGATCCCAGGTTTCTCGCTTGCCGACGCGGATGAGTTGTTTGGCGATACTGTCGATCAGACAGCCGCCTGGAAAAACTCGACCGACGTCAGTCGTCTTGCGGGCCAGGAGGTGCGACTGCATTTCGTTCTCCGCGACGGCGACTTGTTCTCGTTTCAATTCACGGACGGAGATTTGTGATCAGTGCCATGGCCAAACCAAGTGGCCGCAGCGAGGTATGGAGGATTTAATAATTGTTGTATTGGATTTCGCCAGAAATCCCATGCACATGCAATTCGGGCTAATTTCACAACGATTTCAGACTTTCGTTTTTTGCTTCTTGAAAGGCCAGACTTGTACCTATCGCGACGGCAAACGGCGACTGTATGTTGCGTGTCGCCGTGTGATCCGAGCATTTAAGTGAATGGTCGCCCGAAGAATGGTCTGCAGTCAGACAGACCACTGCTGTCAGACAAACCACTGTCAGGTTTTGTCCTGTTCATTCTGGCACGATCCGGCGTCGAGGCGTCGATTCCGTTCAGGACTAAGCTGGTTGCCGCAGGGTTGAGGATGTTATACTCTTGGGATGCGTCGCGGTCCGGCCCGTTGGTTTTTTACTCCGCCTCTCCAATTCAAAGAACGCTTTCCAGTAGCCGAAGGAAGCTGATCTATGCTCACGATTCACGGCAGGCCGAAACGGCTTTGTGACGGTGTGACGCGACGAGACGTGTTGCACGCCGGTGGTGTTGGGTTGCTGGGAACGAATTTGAACTCGCTGCTCGCCGCCGAGCAATCAGGTTCGACTGGCCGGCCACGAGCAAAGTCTGTGATGTTTGTGTTTCTGTTCGGCGGGCCGAGTCAGCTGGAATCGTTTGACATGAAACCGGATGCCACCGCTGGTATTCGGGGACCTTATCAACCGATCGCTTCGCGAACTCCGGGGCTCAGGATTTGCGAGAAACTGCCGAGGCTGGCAGCGATTTCGGATCAGTTTGCAGTGATCCGCACAGTGACTCATCCGCACAACGACCACAACGCCTGCCACTACATTCAAACAGGACACCCTCTGCCGCCAGCGCAACGCGGAGCCGCCATGGTGGATGCCACGGAGAAAGACTGGCCAGCGATGGGGTCGGTTGTGGAATATCTCGATCAGCAGTCCGACGCTGGAAAGCCACCAGAATTGCGGCGTGACTTTCCGAGCTATGTTTATCTTCCCAATCCACTTGGCCACATTCAGGGCTATGACCGATCGGGACAGTACGCTGGCTGGTTGGGTCGTACGTTCAACCCGCTGGCCACGAAGATCGACAAGCGTGGCAAAGATGACAATCCGTATTTCCGCGATTGCGTCGATACGGAACTCGACTTTCGCATTCAGGGGCTTGATGCTCAGGCCGATCTCACTGTGGATCGAACGACCCGCCGAGTAAGCCTGCTGGAACAGTTCGACGCAGCCCGCCAGCAGCTTGATCAGTCGAGGACGATTCAGGAATACGGTCGCGTTCAGGCGCGGGCTGTGGATTTGGTCACGTCAGAAAAGATGCGAGCGGCGTTCGATATCCGTCGTGAGTCGCCCGAAATGCGAGATCGATACGGGCGACATTTGTTCGGTCAGTCGGCACTGATGGGACGCCGCATGCTGGAAGCCGGCGCGCGATTTGTCACCGTGCTCTGGGATGCTCCGGATGGCCTGAGCTGGGACAGCCATACCGGATCGCACGATGTCGGAAAACATTTGCTGCCTGGGTTGGATCAGACACTGTCGGCTCTGCTGACAGATATGCACGATCGCGGACTGCTCGACGAAACACTGGTCGTCTGTCTGGGAGAAATGGGGCGAACTCCACGGCCCGACAATGCTCAATGGGGCCGAGGGCACTGGAGTCACTGTTTTCCCGCGGTGCTCGCCGGAGCTGGAATTCGGGGCGGCATGACTTACGGCACGTCGGATAAAGACGCTGGCTATCCGGCCGATCATCCAGTCAGCCCGGAGATGCTGTCCGCGACAATATTTCATACTCTTGGCATTTCCCCTGAAACACGAATTCACGACGCGTTTGGTCGCCCGGTGCCGGTCATGGGCGGGGGAGAACCAATCCTCGATTTGTTCGGCTGACCATCTGGTGGAATAAGCTTCGAGCTTGTCGGTGCTCAAGACACCAGAGTTTTTCTTCAATCGATGTCAGGCGGGAAGATGAATCAACGGATCGCTCTACTTCTGCCTTGTTTTGCGGCCATT
>CAMAXD010000591.1 GCA_945861975.1 Candidatus Kuenenia stuttgartensis
AGAGATGTAACCGGTCCGACTATCAATGTCGACAGGCAGGATGGCTGTCCCACTTCAATCTCCCGAGATCACGACGAAACTTTCTTCGTGGAGCTGCGGCGATTTCGGCCTTGGCGTTTGTTGGAAACGCGAGCGGGGTCGAAGAGCCGCCCATGTCGCTCCCTCTGGTGGGCTACAACGAGCACCGGACAAATTTGCCCGGGGGGAGACACGCCAATGTGAGCACGAATCGGGCGATGGTCGTGAAGGCGGATGGCACGGGCCGGCGTTCGATCGGTGGCGACCTTGTGAACGAGGCCGGAACCTGGACGCAGTTCGCTGGCTGGTCTCCGGATGGCAAGACGGCGGTTGTGTTGCGCGGTTGGGAGAGTGTGGAGAACGCTCAGTGGGAAGAAGAGCACAAAACGTTTCGCTTCACGCCGGAAGGCTGGCTGGTGGACTCGTATCTCGTCGATGTGGCGACCGGCAGAGCGGAGAACGTCACCGGCGTTGAACGAGTCAGCTTCTACAACTCAGGACTGTTCTACTGGCCAAACGATCCGACGAAGCTCGGCTTCACGGCCTTGATTGGAGGCAACTCCAAGCCGTTTTCCATGGATCTTGATGGCCGCAACAAGACGGACCTGACGAAGAATTCCAGCGGATTCGCGTATGGCTTCAGCAGTTCGCCGGACGGCTCGCGGATTTCTTATCACGAGAACTACCAAGTCTATCTGGCCGACGTCGATGGCTCAAATCGCATGCATGTTCAGACAGGTCATCCGTTTGTCTTCGCTCCACGTTGGTCGCCCGACGGGAGGTGGCTGCTGTTCGTTTCCGGAGAACACTACAACTGCCATCCGCACATTGTTCGGGCTGACGGGACCGGGCTGAAGAAGCTGGTCGACAGAGGTGGCTACCCAGGCGTTATTGAGTTTCTGGATGTGCCGGATTACCACGGCGGCAGCAGCGATGTCCCCAACTGGTCGATCGACAGCCAGTCTGTCTTCTACACGGCAAAGATCGGAGAGAACGTCGAGTTGTTTCAGATCACGCTCGATGGTCAGACCGAGCAGTTGACTCACTCCGCCGAGGGAACTTTACACTATCATGCAACGCCTTCGCCCGATGGTCGTTGGATCGTCTACGGTTCAAAGCGAGGCGGCGTGCGGAATCTGTTTGTGATGCGGCTGTCCGATCGAAAAGAGCACGCCATGACCGACGTCCCCGCTGGCCAGGCTGCTATGCACGCCTACTGGCAACCAGGCACGGTCAAGAAATGAGCGTCACCCACAAGTCCTGTTTTTGGAAAGTACTCGCATGAATCGACTGATGACATCTCGACGCGGCACGGCTTCGCTGCTGGTTGTCGCCGTAAGTCTTGTACTCCTGGCAGCGCCAGCGACTGCGGCCGATCAGCCGCAGCGAACGCGGCGCGTGCTTTACAACTTCGACGGTGATTCGTGTCTCTCAACCAAAGCGGGCGGCAAGGGACCGGTGCCGGTCAACGTGGATGATGTGAAGCGGTTGATTGAAGAGGTGGCGTATGAGGGGAGCCAGGTCGACACGATACTCGTCTGCGTCAATGCGCAGGTCATGTATTACCCAACGAAGGTCGGCACGATGCGCGGCACGTTATCGACGGACGAAGAGCGAGCAAAATGGCCGGCGTCGGAGAAGCAGCGGTTCGAGAACCTGAAAGCGCTCTTCGACAGCGGCGTTGATCCCTACGCGGTGATGCTGTCCGAAGCGAAACGGCTCGGTCGCGAAGCGTTGCTCACTTTTCGCATGAACGACGATCACGGCAACGATTTTCTGCGGACGCAATTCCAGGTCGATCATCCCGAATGGCGGCTGGGGACCGAGCAGTATCGCGGCAAGGGAGCGCTGGATTTTGGCCGGGACGAGGTGCGCGACCACATGTTTCGGCTGATCGAGGAGGCCGTCAAGCGTTATGACTGCGACGGCATTGAACTCGACTTCAATCGCTTCCCGACGTTTTTCAACGACGGCACGACCGAAGAACGCGTCACGAAGATGAACTCACTGGTTGAGCGAATTCGGCAGATGCTCGACGATATCGGACGCGAGCGCGGTCGTCGGCTGGTGCTTTCGGTGCGGCCGCCCTCGAATGGAGGCAACCCGCCTCCGACGCCCGAGACGGCTCGGCAACGCGGCTGCGATGTTCCCGCCTGGGTCAGGAACGGCTGGGTTGATTTTGTCGGCGTCTCCGAATTCCTGTTCGAGCGCGGCGACCTGCCAATCGATCAATGGAAGCAAGCCATCACGACGGTTCCGGTCTACGGCGGCATCGAATGTACTCGCGGCGGCGGCCAGAAGAACCTCACAGCAGACGAATACCGAACTGCCGCAACTCAACTATTGAAAAAGAAGTCGGATGGTATCTATCTCTTCAATTTCTTCACCTCGCGTGAGGAAGGCGAAAAGGCCTACGAACCGCCATTTGAGGTGCTGAAGGACTTGGAACCGTCCGAGGGCCTGCCGCAACGGAACAGCGGGCTGCCGCGTCCCGAAGTCGAATATCTGGTGTTTCAGTTTCCCGCCGACAAGATTCCGCGAATTGACGGCGACGCATCAGATTGGTCGATTGTTCCGGAAGCCTATACGATCGGCCAGGACCAACTCCGAGAAACGGTCATCGGCATTGGCGACAAGCAGGATCCGACAAATCTCGACGTGAAGGTGAAAGTCGGCTGGGTGAAAGGGCAGAACCATCTTTATTTTCTGTACGAAGCCAACGACAACTACTGGGACTTCGCTCGAGAGGATCTGCACAACGATATTTTTGAAGTGGTCATTGATGGCGATCTGTCGGGCGGGCCGCTGATTCGCCAGATGCACCCCCAACAGAAACTGCGCGACAAGCTGGAGACTCATTTCCAGTATCACGGCGTCCATGCCCAGAACTATCATATTTTCACACCCGCCGAGGGCAAGGATTGGGCGATGGTCTGGGGATCTCAACCCTGGATCAAGGACTTGCCCTACGCCAACGCAGCCAGCAAATACAATTTCAAGCCCGGTGACAGCTGCAAATTAGTGCTGGATTTTCTTGTCACGCCGTTCGACTATGCACCGCCCGATCCGGCGCGGGCCGTTCAGACGCAGTTGACCGAGGACAAGATCATCGGCATGTCGTGGGCGATCCTGGATTACGACGACGAG
>CAMAXD010000592.1 GCA_945861975.1 Candidatus Kuenenia stuttgartensis
CGACTGCGGTTGCTGCGTCAGGACCGGCTGCTCCGGCAAGCAATCCTGGCTCGCCGGATGCAAAACCTGTCGCGAAGCCAGCCCCGAAACCTGTTTCGGCCGACGGAAGCCCTCGACCTGCGACTCCATCAACGTCTCCAGGGGAAGCACGACCTAAGTCAGCGGCTCCTGCGAACGCAACGGGTGAGGCACCTGCGAGAAAACCTGTGCCATCGGCCCCGGCTGCAACCGCAGCCGGAACCGCTCCGGCAGCCGATCCAGCCGCGCCCAAGCCAGCACCAAGGCCCCGTCCCCCAGCTCCGGACGGTTCCGCTCCGGCACAACCAGCCGCACCGCGGCCCGTGGCTCCGAAGCCAGTCTCGACCGACAGCACATCTCCGGAAGCCAAACCTGCGACGCCCAGCCCACCAGTTGCCAGACCCGCGGCTCCGAAACCGGTTTCAACAGAAGGGGCAACCGCAGAGCCAAAGCCCGCTGCACCTCGACCTGCCTTAACAAAACCCGCGGCTCCGAGACTGGAAGGAGCAACGGAGAAACCAGTCGGCGAGCGACCAGTTGCACCTCGCCCAGCCGCTCCAAAACCTTCAGCAGAACCTTCCGCTGCGGAACGCCCGGCTCCACGTCCACCTTCAGAAGCTCCACCGGCTTAAACGTCCAAAACCTCCGGAAGTGGAAGAATGAACCACACGTAACGCCGGTGTCGTGGTGGCTGGCACAACCTTTCGTACTGAAACAAAATCAGAATCAATACCCCATCGGGATTCTTTTTCTATGATCGCTCCTTCCAAAACAGTCACTCGTTTCATCACGACTCTGCTGACGCTCAACCTGGTCATCGCTTCATATGCGGCCGATCAAGTCACACGTCGCAGCGACCGAAGTGTGTTGCGTGGTGAATTTACTGCAATGACAACGGCATCCGTTAAGATCAAACAGGTCAATAACGAGGAAGTCGAAGTCCCCGTCAGTGACATTTTCAATGTTGCTTTCGACATGCAGCCTTCGACGCTGACTCAGGCTCAATCCAACGAGCGAAGTGGGGCTCTGGATGCGGCACTGGAAAAACTGACCGCTGTCCAAAAAGACTACGGCGGGGATGATAAGAGACTGGTCGAGGACATTAAGTTTTTGATTGCCAGAACCAAAGTCAAAGCGGCTCTCGCCAATCCTGCGATTGCGGCTGATGCTCAGAAGGCAATCAGCGACTTCCGGACGCAGAACAAGACGAACTTCCGATATTTTGAAGCCACGCTTCTCGAGGCACAGCTTTTGTCACTTGATACGACGAATGCCGATGCTTCAGAAAAACTTTTGAAAGAAGTTCAGGCATCGCCGGTCAAGGGATTTCAGCTCCAGGCTGGCGTACAGCTCGGGCGGCTTCTGCTGTCGAAAAAAGAAACAGCCGGAGCACTGACGGCTTTCGACCAGGTGATTCAAACCAGCACTGGCGATGCGGGAGCGACATCAGCCATGTTCGACGGAATGTTGGGAAAGGCTCTGTGTCAGCAGCAGCAGGGTCAGGCTGACGAAGCCATCGCCACATTGAATGAAATCATCACCAAGGCGTCAGAATCGGAAACTCAGACACTTGCTGAGGCCTGGGTTCTGAAAGGTGATTGCCAAAGAACAAAGAACCTTCCCAAGGATGCTCTATGGGCTTACCTTCAGGTGGATGTGCTCTATCCGTCGGAACCGGCCGCTCATGCTGAGGCATTGTATCGACTGGCTGGTCTATGGGCTCCGGCCGGCCATCAGGACCGAGCGGATGATGCTCGTCAGCGTCTGATGGAAATGTACCCGAATAGTGCCTGGGCGAAGCAAGGTGCTCCTGCAACCCCCTGATTCCTGATTCTGTGCAGCTCAGACCTTTCGCCAAGGGTGACGAAAGGTTCATAACTTACTACAGTCCCCGTTCTCAGTCCTGGCTATTCTCAACTGGCGAGTCCGCCCCAATGAGGTCAACTCGGAGATCATTTGAAATGCTTAATGTCTTTGGTTCAGCAGAACGAAATAGCGGACGCAAGTCCATTCCAGCGCTCCTGATGGCAATCGCAGTGGCGTTGCTGGTGCCTTCCTTTGGTCAGTCATCGGTGATGGCTCAGGAAGAAACCCCGCCAGCCGCTGATGCCGCCGCAGCTCCTCCGGCCACTGAAGCGGAAGCCGCTCCGGCTGACGCAGCCGCCGCACCGGCAACTGCAGATCCCGGAGCACCGCAGCCTTCTCGAAGCTTTCTGGCTTACATCGCTCGCGCCTGTGGCTGGTTCTGGGGCCCCGCGTTCCTGCTCGTGTCATTCATTCTGGTGGCGCTCATCATGATGAATCTCCTGCAGGCTCGCCGCGACGTCCTTTTGCCAACGGCATTTGTGGAAGAGTTCGAACAGAAACTCAATGCCAAAGATTTCCAGGCCGCTTATGAGTTCGCTCGCAGTGATGAATCCTTTGTTGCCCGCGTACTGGCCGCAGGGATGGGACGTTTAAGCCGTGGCTACGAGGAAGCTGTCGAAGGGATGCAGGAAGCCGGCGAAGATGAAAACATGGCCCTGGAGCATCGATTGAGCTATGTCGCTCTGATCGGTACGATCGCTCCGATGATGGGACTCATGGGAACGGTTCAGGGGATGATCTCCAGCTTTGACGTGATCGCCACCTCCGCAGTCGCGCCAAAGCCTTCTCAGTTGGCGGACGGTATTTCAACCGCTCTCGTCACGACCCTAATCGGACTAATGCTTGCGATTCCCGCGATGGTCTTCTACGGCGTTCTGAAGAATCGAATTCAACGCCTGGTGCTTGAAATCGGCATGGTGAGCGAAGGTTTGATGGGACGGTTTGCTGCGGTTGGTAAAAAGGCCTGAAACCATTCGGTCGATTCGTCTGTCACTATGATTTAATTCATCTGTCAGGTTGCCGCAATGAAGTTTAAGCCCGCTAATGTGGCCCCACCAGAACTCGACATGACGCCGATGATTGACATCGTGTTTCAGTTGATCACGTTTTTCATGGTGATCAATAAGTTCGATCAGGCCGAAGCAGATGAGCGAGTGACGCTACCCAAAGATCAATTGGCGGTGCCTCCGGCAGTTCATCGAAAAGACTCCTTCCTGCTGAACTTTGGTTACCTGCGTGATCAGAAGGGTAATCTTACCAACCCTGAACCATTCTTCTTTTTCGGCGATGAGCAGGTGCCGTTGGCTCAGGTTCGTCAGCGACTTCGTCAGGAAGCTCAGTTCTACCAGACGATCGGCACTGACATGAAAGAAGTTGTCGTTGAAATCCGAGCTGATGCCGATGTGAAGTCAGGCATGGTTCAGGAACTGATCCAGATGTGTCAGGAAGATGGTATCGGCTTTCAGCGTTTTGCCCTGAAAGCAACGCAGAAGATGATTGAGTAGTCTTAAGTTTTGTGAAGTCGCCCGGACTCTGCCCAGTATTCATCCTTCATCAGTTGTGAACCATGAAGATTCGAAACCGTGTTGGACTCGGAAAAATTCAACTGGACATGACGCCGATGATCGACGTCGTGTTTCAGCTGATGATTTTCTTCATGTGTACCCTGAAGGTAACTGAACCAGAAGGGGATTTTGATATCAGTATGCCGCTCGGTGCAGCGGCTCCGTCTGCCGATACAGAAGCGCAATTACCGCCTTTCAAGGTGCGAATGATTGCCGATGCAGAGGGAGATCTGGGATCGCTGTCATTCAATGGTGTCAACCTTGGTGGTGGCGCACAAGCCTTTGCTAAACTCAACTCCGAAGTGTTCCGTGCAATTAACGCTCTGAAGGCAATCGGTCCCGACCAACAGGAAAAACAGGAAGTCGAAATCGATCCGGACTATAACCTGCATTATCGCAACATCATCAATGCGATTGGTTCCTGCTCGGGACGAATGGGCCCCAACGGCATTCCCGTGCGTTACATCAGCAAGATCAAGTTCGCTCCTCGCCGCGAACCTTAATCAATGACAGACGCCACTGGCACCGAAATTCAGGTCCTGCTTTTCTCTTCTGATCTGATGCTGATCAGTTCGGCCGGAGGTGCCGCAGCAGCAGCAGGATTCGTTTTTCGATCAGCATCCTCGATCGAAGATCTCATCGCCAAAGCGACCCCGACCACCGTTCTGTGCGTCGACCTCGGCTTTGCGGCCGTGGACCCGCTGCTCATTTCGGAACAGTTGCC
>CAMAXD010000593.1 GCA_945861975.1 Candidatus Kuenenia stuttgartensis
GTCGCCAATCGCCCTGGCCGCCTCGAACCTCGCGTCCTGAGACGACGAAGACACGGTTATCCACTCATGCAAAAACCAAGAAACATCCTCAGGGCCGATTTACGCAAGGAGTGCACCTGAAATAACTTACATCTCGACAGTGCCATTCGACACTGAGTCCCTTTCAGGCCCAGACGACTGGCCACCGACTCCGCCGTGTGGCCGTCCAGAAGCATCTGAACCGCCGCCTCCTTGAACTCACGAGTAAACCGCCGGCGACGGTCTGGCTTGGATACAGACGTTCGCTTTCCTGACATTCTGAGAACCTTTCAATACGCTCAGAATAAGAGAATCAACTGTCCTTGGAACCTGCAGCACCTCACATCGCATCATGGAAGCGGTACGAGCATTCTGTATTGAGCTTGGTTGTGAAGAGGTCGGCGAGCTATCTGTGAAGCCTGATTCTGTCCAGTTCACTGCTGTTGTGCCGAATGCCGGGCAGCATGAGTTTGGTCTGACTTTTTCGCTGGAAGAAAACTCGTGGTCAACAAGTTCGTGGCTGAGAGTTCGCAGCTTCCGAGAGATAAGCGAAATCATGTTCAATGCGGCACAGCAGAACCTTTTTGTTCGCACGGCATTTGCTGGAATGGAAATGTGCTATCGACGAAACGACCTTGGCGTAATTGAGGTCGAACAACGACCCGCATTCGACCCAGATACTTTCTGATGTCGTTCCTGCATAGTGTTGAGAGTTGCCCGAAGATTGTTGCAAAGTTGAAGAAGAAACAATTCCGAGAAAAAACTTCTGGCACTCTTGGGACTCTACCCCGGCACCACCCGCTATGACGCTCTGTCTTTTTGTATGCGTGGGCTGAAGAAACATTTGTGAAGGGCGAAGCAAAAATTTGGCGGGAGGGAGTGTTTTTTTGCGGGTAAGGATTTTTGCGAAACGACATGAGTAACTTGCGTGTCGTCAAATCGTTGCCGTCACTCGTAGGGCGACCACTTTGCAAAAAACTCCCACCCGCCAATGGCGCTTCCGCTCCGCAGCTTTTTCCCAAGAAGAAATGCGTCTGCCGCCATTGCTGCACAATAAGCAGGAATCATCAGCCAGCAAATCTGTACGCTTGGCAGTATCATAAAGTTGATGAAGCTGCATACGACGAATGCAACTGGAAATAGAAGAAACAAGGCGATTGCCTTGATTGTTTGTCCCAGCAGCAGTTGGCCGAGAGGCGGAAGAAGAAGACTTGCGACGGCCGTAAGTATCGGGTCTTGCGATCCTTTTTTGATGGCTTCGTGTTGCTGCAATAGTCCGCCCGCCTTCGTGAAGACCTCGTTCGACGGTCTAGCCGCAGGCGACTTTGGTGATTCTACCTTTGCGGGTATTGGAACCAAGCCTTCAACAGTCAATGCTGCTACCCAATTGCGTGTGCCTTCACGCTGCACGAGGTCGGTTGGTTTAAGCTGACCCGATTGCACCATCTCTTGAAGCTGTCCGAATGAAGCCGGACCAGCCTTCTTACCACCCACGGTGTAGAGCCATTGATCTGCCACGTTATATCTCCTTGTGTTTATTGAAACGCTTATGCTTGTTCATGATCTGGGAAGGCCAGAACTGGCCTTTGCCCACAAGTCGTTGTAACCCTCGTCCATGTCTACTGGCGCAGATGCACCAAAGCAGATCGCATCCTGTACGTGTCTGGCTGCATTGCTGGCGTTCCCGCTCAGGTAGGTGCATTGGCTCAAAGCGATCAAAACTTGACCAAGAAGCTTCACGGGTGCAGTTTTTACAAGGTCTTGTAGTGACAGTGTTGCCTCGGCCAACTTGCCTTCATTTAATTGCACTCTTGCACCCATTAGCTCCACACTACATCGCTTAGCATGTGTGATAACCAAAGTTTCTCTTTCCCTTTGCAATTCAGCTTTCTCGGTAAGCAGCATTTGTTTCGTGTTTTCGGCAACTTCAAGTGCAGCTTTGATCGTGTCGATCTTGATCTCTCGAATCAGCGAGGCTCTTGCTTTACGAATATCCCAGTCCTCCCCGTAGGTTTCGTTGTTTTCGGGCATAGGACGAACTGTACATCCAAGAATTTTCACGGCTGCGGGAAAGGCGTCCTCGTCAGTAATCCCTTGTTTGACTTCCTTCGTGCGACCAACCAAGACGGCTTTGTACATTCCGAAAACTCCACCGGACATTAGCGGCCCGGAAGGCGTTGTTAGGCGGTCGCATATATTTCTTGGGTCATATACCAATGCACGAGACAGGACATCACGCATCCAATCCAATAACTTTGTGTCAGTAAGGCTTTCAATTCTTGTGCCTAGTTCGTTTTCACCTTCATTCACCACCCGGATCGAGTCCGGCAGGCGTGACTCCTCGGAGCCGTGAATTTCAAGAAACGCCAGTCGAATCTCCTCTCGACTAGTCTCGTTGCGTTGTAGAAGAGCGATGTTCACGGCTCCTCGCTGGCTCGCCATGCGTTGCCGTTGCAACATGCTCGGCGGCACAGCGATGGACACCTTTGGTGAGGCATCCTCGACAACCTCGAACTCGTCCTGGGCTTCCGCAGCGGTAGGTACGAAAATGACGGCTTGGCATTTCTTGCATTTAATTTTTTTGCCGCCGTACTTGTCGAGGTCGAGGTTGTAAGCCTCATTGCATGCGGGGCATTTCACGGTTTCGTTCATTGTCGGCCTCCATTGACTCCTAGAATTCAAGGGTTCTTTGACTACTGTTCGTTTCCGCTCGGCAGTGCCGGTTTAGCTGGAAATAGGATTCGAGGAATCATGTTCCTCCACAACCTCGAAGTCATCGTCTTCAGGCGACGTAGCTTCCACGACCTCAAATCCTTCGTCCGTATTTCGAGTGAGCGGTTGCTCTGTTTGGCGGCGTGATTGATGAGAGCGTGGAATGGCATTCCGTCTTTTTGTCATCTTTTCCGCAACAGCATGAAGCAGCAAAAACGTCGAAAACAATTCGTTTTCATGACGGATGGCCCAGTCGATGCACTCATGCAATTGGGCCAGCAACGATGCTAGTTCTTCGAAGCTGTCGATAAGAAAGAGTTTCTCTTTCTTATTGCCTTCCCAGGTAAAGAAGCCCGTAGTACCCTGAATAAGTGTCTGTCCATGTCGAGGATCGACAACCAATACCGTTTTGGTAGTAGGCGATGTCTCAGACGTTTCTATTTTCAGCATTGAATAGTCATGAAGACGCACGGGGAAATGTTGCACGCCGTTGCGGGTAAAAATAGCGTAGTAGCAAGATAGGGCAAGGGTGTCGCCCTCCTCGGTGTTTACTTCAAATAGGATGTTGTCGTCCTCGTACATCATGGGCAGTTCCAATAATCCCAGATTCAGCTTTTCCACGAATTGGCCAGTGACGAGACTGCTTTTAGGGGCGAGCACACTGATGAGTTGATTCAGACGAACAAGCATCGCATTCCACCTCTGAAGAGGCCGGTAGAAGCGGAGTATTACCGGATATTCGGGAGGGAATAACTCAATTCGAGCAAGCACTTGCTCGCCGATCATCGCCGTCCAATCAAGTAAGTCCGCTAGTGGGTCACCGAGGGAGACGAATTTGCCGCCTGCTGCCTCCATGAACCCTTGGCGAATTCTTGGGGCAAGGTAAACGAAGTCGTCCAATTCACGATAAAAGTGGGAAACCAACCGCTGAAACAAGGCGTTCCGAGTTGCCTCTTCCCACTTCTTTTTCTCCTCCGCAATTTGGCTGTTGAGGCCGTTCTCAAGTGCAACATCGGATTTCAACATCAATACTTCAAGTAACACTTCAGGGTCAACATTTTCATCGGCGAAGGCATCAAGTGCAACACGGCAGGTATCGGGGCGCAGCGCACCTTCAGCTAAGTCACATTCCAGGAGAGTGGAAATCAAAACCGGCTTATCCTGTTCCTGGCACTTCAAGGCTTCACCGAGAAATCGGCGGGCTTCAGCCGTGTTCTTATCCTTCAACGCATGAACTGCCAGATCGCAAAGAGCTACGCAATGAAAGATCGGCGCAGACTTACGGGCAAAGAATATGCACTTCTGGTACGCTTGGTTGGATTCGTGGTTTCGTCCCTCGTGGTAGTGACATTTGCCAAGGAAGTAATAGGCGATGGCTGAGTACGGGTCTTTTTGGATCGCTGCCTCGAAATCTCTGGAGGCATCTGTGTACCATTCGTTTGCGTGGGCCATCATGCCCCGTTGGATCAGTTCTTGAGCCTCCGTCGCCAATCGATTGAGTGATTTCTGGATGAGCGCATTCTGTTGTACCAGCACGCCGGAAATGTCAGCAAGCGAAGCATCAATCTGGGCCAAACGATGATTAGTTAGGTCCAGTCGTTGGACGACCCTCATCGCCTGTACAAGCTGTTCTTCGGTAACCGCAAGTTGTTGCTGATTCAGAGTGTGAATTGCATTCTGAACATGAAGTTGCTGGTTCTGGACCCTAAGTGAACTCTCCGCCACACCTAGCAAATCGGCCATCTGGCTGGTCATAATCTCGGTATACATAGCAGTGCGCTGGGCATTCACCGCCGAGTAATGAGTGTTGAGTTCGATCTGTTCCATCGCTGATCGCATTCGGTAATCTCCGTGTGGTTTTGGCTCTAGTCGGCAATTAGCTAATTTATTTTTGTGATGTAGGCTTTGACGATCCGTTCAATGCTTTCTCAACTGCTGCATCAACGTCAATCGCAGTGACGGGCAGTGGCGTTCCATCCGTGCGTTCCTCGGCCTGTCGAAGTTGTTCCGACAGCATTCGCATTTCATCCTCTGAGATGCCTTCTGCCTCTCGTTCCATCCGGCGAATCACGGCTCTTGCATCGAATAGAGCGGAGTCAATCGTAGCAATCTGGCTTTCTAAACCGGCGATTTCGGCGGTGATCTTCTGGATCGTTTGGGCCAGCTTTTGGCCACGCAAGTTTCCCTTGAGGTCCGCAGTGCTTTTTACCCCTGCATCCCGAAGTCTCGCCACCATCTCATCCCGTTCGGCAAGTACCTTTTCCAACAGCGGTTCGATCCTAGACCGCTTTTGCTCGAAGTTACGAAGCCGATTTCTCGCATCGGTGACCGCCTGTGATTTCTCGCCCTCACCCCCACCACTGGTCGAGGTAACAGGCGGGCCACCTACCCGTTGCCAACGTCCGCCGAACTCATCGAAGCCGAATGCGTAACCATCTTGAACAATCATCACGATGCGTTCGGCGTCTTGGTACTCAACTTCGACCTTGACCTGATCGGCAGTAGGGCCACGTCCAGTCACGATCTTGAGCGTGCTACCCGTTGTGGAATACGAACCAACAC
>CAMAXD010000594.1 GCA_945861975.1 Candidatus Kuenenia stuttgartensis
TCGGAAGCAGGCGATAGAACAATTGACGATGCTAAAGGTCAGCGGAGCGATTCCGCGACTGAAGCAAATGGTGAAAGCGGACACGGATGAGCATGTCCGCGGGGCGTGTGCACGGGCACTCGGAGACCTTCAAGATAAAACATCGCTGGATCTGCTTGAGGCCGCATTAGAAGACCACGCGGTAGTGCGTTTTCAGGCAGTCCTTGCCTTGGGGAAAATTGGAAACTCAGCGGCCGCACCGTCCTTGCTGGCATTGTTGAAAGACTCACAGCCCGAAATTCGCTATCAGGCTGTGCGAGCCATAGGCCAACTTAAACTTGAAGGAAGTGAAGAACACATTGAACCGCTGCTGCAGGATCCGGACGTGATGGTTCGTCGCGGCGCGGAGCAGACTCTACAGGAGTTTGGTTTCACGGCGAGTCAGATTCGCAGAAAGCGGCTTCAGAAATCTTTCACAAGAGTCATGTTGGCATTGTCACCATCCTATCTTGGGGCGTTGCTCCCTGGGAAAGGCGGCAGTATGGTGGCCGCGATGTCGATGTTGCTGATCGGAGGCGGAGTCTGGCTGCTTTCCAATCTGGGATCTATGGTCAGCGGCAGTTCGTCCCTTCCGGTGACGCGTGTTGCTGCCGTTGCCGTGTCCTCATCACAAAAGCGTGCATTTGTGTTGAGAAAGCTGGATGTCTTCGATATTTGGTCGACTGACGATGGTTCGATGATTACACGTCTGAAAGCTCCCGCGGGGGTAACCAGCGTTATTCCTGAATCCGAGGGGGGAGTACTGCTGATCGGTAGCGACTTCTTAACGCGGCTTGATGCGTCGACGAACTATAATTTATTGCAGGGCAAAACATTGAAGCTCGATGGGCCCCCGCTGGCGACCTACTATCACAGTAAGACTAACGCACTTTGCCTTTTTGAGAAGAAGGATACTGGTGTTCAATTGCGTTCGATCAATGCCGCTACGCTGGATGAAAGCAAGAAGTGGACAATTGGTGCTGAGTTCGCAGAAAATTGTATTGTTAGTCCCGACCTAAAGTATGCCGCCTGTCTACGTATTGACGGCACATTAACCTTCTGTGAACTGGAATCTGGTAAACTCATGACGGCTAACGTTGCTAAGTTGGCAAATAGGACTTCTCTCGGGCGAACCTTAGGTCTGTCGTTTTCGGACGATATGACGTACTTTGCATTTTGTGGTACGGAAGGACTTTACTGTCTCAAGGTTTCAAATATGTCACTTGTCAAGAAGGTGGCGGACAGTCGGGTCTACGTCACAGTTCTTCCAGTACCTGGCACATCAAATTTGATGTTTGTTGTCGAGAATGGAAGCTTATTGACACTTTCAGACGAACTCAAAACGATGACTGACGCTCGACTTGAAACGTTAGGCGAGATCAATGGGTTCGATCCCGGTGGGGAACTCCTCATTTCGGGAAGTGCGGACGAGCGTGGAGTCGCGATTTATAGCATCAAGGAAAAGAAGATCGTCCACGAGATTGATCCGGAATAATGTACGGTGTCCAATGCCAAAGTTCTTGACCAGGCTTGTAGGGTGCACTTCGAGCCAATGAAGTGAAGGCACGACAAATTGCAAACAGGAAACGGATATGATTCTTGAAGATGTTCTAAGTTTGATTGCTGGGAATGTGCAACATGAGGGAGACTACACGCCGATTGCTTGCCTGCTCAATAGCGGGTATGGCTGCGTTGGGTATTTTAATTCATCGGTAAACAACAATCTGAGCGACACGATCGTGCTGCTCAATATGCGCCTCGTTGATCTTCGAGTTGAAGAGGGCCACTCTCGTCGTGGTCGGGTTGCCGACTTTAATGACTTCCTTCAGGATGTTGTGGCAAAACACGTTCAGTCAGAGACGGATAGTGACACGAACCATAGCATGGACGGTGAAGATGGCACGATTCCACTCACTGCAATTCCGGTCTCTGAAATTGCCATGCTGTATCCGGTGGCACAGATTGCAAGGTTATTGAAATCGGCCCAGCGCTTGACCCAGGGCAGTAGCGGCTCGTCAGCGTCGTCTGAAGTGCCGACGTTTCTGGATTTCAACAACAAGAGCATCGTGCTTAAGGTCCTTCGGGCAAAGATCTGGTGAGGAATTCAGCGATCGAGTCGGACCATCATTTCCAGTAGGACCACAAAAAACGCGTGGTGAAGTAACATGGCCTTGATATTTCCGAAATAGTGTCGTTCCACAGCTGCATGCAAGACATTTTGAACACTCTCAAACCTCGCAAGTTTTCGACGCGGTAGAGGAGTTTGAATACGGTTTGCAGGTGCTGGGATTCGTGAAGATGTCTGGTGGAGCAACGTTAGCGCAGTCTTAATGTGCTTCCCTGAGGCGAGTTTCCATTTAGGAAATGCCCGTGCGCAATTTTTTCGCTCTTTGGGTCAGTTGTTTGCGAGCGTATGCTAATACATTTCTGATCGGCATCCTCTCGTTCCTTTGGGTTGTGGCCCAAGTAGCACGAAGCGAAGAAATCCATTTCAGTCGACAAATTCGCCCGATTCTGGCAAAGCACTGTTTCGCCTGCCATGGGCCAAGTGTCGCTCAAAACGGACTTCGAGTTGATCTTCGTGAAATGGTTGTGGTTGGTGCTTCAGGGCGTGCACCCGTAATTGTCCCAACTCAGCCGTATGCCAGCGAATTGTTTCTGCGAATCTCGGCCTCAGATGATAGCCGAATGCCGCCTCTGCAGACGGGGCCCGGGCTTAGTTTTGAAGAGAAGCACCTTATCGAACGTTGGATTGCATCAGGTTCTCGCTGGGAAGATCATTGGGCCGACCAGCCGTTAACTCAGACAGCATCAACTGACTACACGGCCAATGCTCGCTACATTGATGAAATCGTAGAGATAGAACTTAAACATCACGGTCTGGCGCCAAGTCTGCCTGAAGAAAAGCAACGACTCTTGCGTCGAGTCTACTTGGATCTCGTTGGTCTGCCTCCAACATTGCCCGAACTCGACGCGTTTCTTCTGGACTCCCAGGGAGGTGCATACGAACGCGTTGTGGAGACGCTGTTGGCACGTCCACAGTTTGGCGAGCATTGGGCGAGGTGGTGGCTGGATCAGGCAAGGTATGCGGACAGCAACGGATTTGAGAAAGATCGAATGCGAAGCATGTGGCCTTATCGAGATTGGGTCATCGACGCATTTAACATGAACATGCCCTTTGATCAGTTCACGGTTGAGCAATTAGCTGGAGATCTCCTGCCAAATGCATCCGAATCGCAGCGTGTCGCGACAGGCTTTCACCGCAATACGATGATCCATGATGAAATGGGTGTTCATGAAAATGAATTTCGAGATAAAGTTTTGAAGGATCGAGTCGAAACGACGACTGCCGTCTGGCTGGCAGCAACCATACAGTGTGCTCAATGTCACGACCACAAACATGATCCGTTGTCTCAAAAAGACTATTACGCACTATATGCCTTCTTCGCCAATACAACAGACGCAACGACGGCTCCGCAGCAGGAAGCGTTCCAGCAAACCCACTTTGATTCAATTCCAGTGATGGGAACGAGTTGGGGTAAGGAAGCTACGAAGCTTGAAGACGAAATTCGCTTAGTCCGATCAAAGCTGCTGTCTGTT
>CAMAXD010000595.1 GCA_945861975.1 Candidatus Kuenenia stuttgartensis
GTCAACATCCGTGTGCGTGCCATTTGTTGCGGGATTGCTTCGTCCGGTTGTTGTGTTGCCGGCGGGAGCCGAACACACAGCAGACACCTCTGAATTGAAGTTGATTCTGACTCACGAGCTCGGCCATGTGGCCGGGCGGGATGTTTCGTGGGCAATGATGGCGTGCGTAGTTCGTAGTCTCATGTGGTTTCACCCGCTTGTCTGGCGATTGCCATCCGCTCATCAGGTGGCGTGCGAGACTGTCTGTGACGCTCTGGCTACGCGGAATGATTCAACACGAGCCACTTACCGATCGCTGCTGGCAAAACTGGCGCTGTTGGTCAATTGTCCTTACGCAGCCGGCAACGCTGTTTCCATGTCGGCGACCGCCGAAATCACCCGGCGACTACGACGACTAGAACATCACATTCCCAGTCAGCCGCTGTCTCGGCGTCGCCGACTCGTGGCGATGACTGTGGGACTCGTCAGCCTGACAACCATCGCTGCGATCACGCTGGTTCCTCGTGTCAATGCAGACGAGACACCAGCAGCAAAACAACCCGACGGCGACAACGCGACGACTCAGAGCAAAGCCGACGACACGGCTTGGGTGATACGCCTGAAAGCCATTGATGCGGACACCGGAACGCCGATCGCAAACCCGAAATTCACAGTGCAGCTTGGGGAGGAGTCTACGGATTATCCGGGGAACGACGAGGGGGCATTCTCCGCCGTGATCCCGTCGCGAAATCCCCGTTACTGCTACCTCAAGGTCAGAGCCTCCGGTTATACGCCAATGCGAGGATTCTGGGCCAACGACACGAATCGTGTAGATGAGTTACCGGAAGAACTCACATTTCGCATGACACGCGGCATTACGGTCGGTGGCACGGTGCTCAACGAAGAAGCCCAGCCTGTTCCGGGAGCCACGGTGTGGTTGTCCGCGGGCACTTACGTGCCGGAGGAACGCATCGAGCAGTCGTTCTATCAAGAAGTGCTCACGACGGATCAGAACGGACGATGGCGATGCTCCATTGCGCCGCGGGACATGAATAGCGGGTCCATTAAGGTAGATCATCCTGAATACGCCTTCATAGCGACCAGCTTCGGTATCGACCAGCAGATTGACAAATTGAAAGCACTGAGTCATTCCTGGACTCTGAAAGAAGGGTTTGTTATTCGCGGCATCGTGACCGGACCGGATGGCTCACCCGTTGAAGGTGCTCATTTGGCTGTTGGCACTTTGGACACCTACCACGACAACGGGCCGTTTGCTGTGACAGACGCAGACGGGCGCTACGAATTTCGCCGCGTTTGTGCGAGCATCCAGAGCGGGAATTCGCGGGAGTCTTATCAGATGTCTGTGACCGTTCTTCGAGAGGGATTGGCTCCTCAATTGGCTGTTGTCCCCGGCACGGGAGATGTTGCACTCGAGCCATCGACGAAGAACGAACGGACGATGGATTTTCAACTGGAAGAAGGGCAGCCGCTCACAGTTCGAGTCACCGACACCGAGGACAAGCCGGTTGAAAAAGTCTGGATCTTTCCATCAGAATGGCGCGACGGGACGGACGGTTTGAGAATCCTGCGTGAACACGGAATTCCTGAGTACACCAATGAAGATGGCATCTGGCGATGGGATCATGCTCCAGCGGGCGAAGAGATCGAATATGATATTCTTGGCAAGGGCTACATGGATGTCCGCGACAGGACGCTGGTCGCCAGCGATGGCGGCACAATCAGTATAACCCTCGTCCGCCCTCAGATTCTGACCGGGCATGTGATTGATGCTGACACCAAAGAACCCGTTGACGAGTTCGTCATTCAGCAGGGCTTAGAGGGTATGAATAGGTCGGAATATCCCGATGGAGTCTGGTGGACAAACAATTCTCAGGGGCGAGGTGGCCGGTATCGCCGCGTCGTCTCGACGCCGAAGTCCTCATATCGCTGGAAGTTTGTGGCGAAGGAGTACGAACCGTTCGCAAGCGATTCGATTCCCGTCAGCGAGGGCGAAGTCACTCTTGATGTTGAGCTGAAGAAGATCAACCGCCAAGAGGAAAAGTCGGCTGGAAAAGACGAGGCGACCGTTCTAAAACAGATTCGGGCTCTCGGAGGAACTACGTCCAACAAACTCGACACTTACGATCAGCAGTTGACAGGAAGTCCCGTCGTGCGAATTTCGTTCGCAAAGAACGAAAACGTCACCGATGAATTCCTGACGTCACTCGCCATGTTCGATCACCTGGAACAACTGGACCTCAGCGATACGCGAATCACAAATGCCGGGTTGGCCAACCTGTCGCAACTGACGGGACTGAAGTGGTTGGGCCTTTCCGGAACTCACGTCACCGACGCCGGACTCACAGAACTCCGCAGCCTTCGAGACCTTAACTGGCTTGCGATTCAGTCGAGCCAGATTACAGACGTCGGTTTTGAGACCATCGCAACGTACGAAAATCTAAGGCAGCTGTACCTGTTCAACACAAAAATTACGGATAAGGGAATGAAAGAGCTGAAGAAGATCAAACGATTAACTCACCTCAGCATCGCCCGGACTCGGGTGACCGACGAAGGCCTTGAAGAGCTGTTGAACTTGCAGGAACTTGAGATGCTGTTGTTAAGCCAGACTCTGGTTACGGATGAGGGCGTCCAGCGACTGACAGCATTGCCGAAACTCAAGACGCTGAACCTTAACGCGACGCCGATGACCGATGCCGGATTGACCTACCTCGTCGAACTCAAGCAGCTGGAGACTGTCTACCTTCACAAGGTTCCTGGCATATCGGAAGTAGGCGTCGAGCAACTGAAACAGTCACGACCAGAGTTGCACGTTGTTCAATGAAAGATGGATTCCCTCTGATTCTTTGTGCGACACCTTTGCGCCCGCCATCGATTGAGCGATGTCGTCGGGAACTGCGTGCAGCCCAACGTCTCATGCGCGATCAGGACAGGCTGCTCATGAGTTGGACGGGAGGGCTTTCATTCCGACGTCGGATCGGGCCGCGTTCAGCGTGCCGATGGGGCGTATCAATTCGATGTCGCTTCGGTGCGTCGGGCGTGATACGGCGTGATACCGACACACGCGAGTTAGCCTAGCTCCGGTCACATCGCCGTCACATCGCCCGAGGCGGCCAATCGGCCTACGTGATTCAGTTCGATTCAACAGTTCAATGTGCGTGAAAAGACTTGGCGATTTGACATATGGCGGCTCAACTATCAGAACGCAACAGTAGACAATTTTTGATTTCACACCGCCACGAAGGTCGAGAAAAAGGGGATCTTTGCCATTTTGTGCGTCAAGGTACTCGCCGCCGAGTTTCAGCGGTTGCGTGATCTTCTTCGAATAGTCTGACGTTGCGTGAGCATGTTGAGACGCAGAAAGCGAACGAATTATTGACCGCTCGACGCTGTAAGCAGAGCACCTCCTTCGACCAAAGAACTCACAAAACTCATTCAATGGGGTATGCGCGCTGACAACATACTTTTACACTCCACGGCCTCTTCTTCGCGGGAATCTTCTCAGGTCACTGAACGGAAACATGAGCATGAGACACCTGTTGACACTGTGGCTTAGTTTGACTTCGACGACTCTGGCCATTGGAGATGAGAGCTCGAAACCTGATCGCGTTCCTACTGTTGAAGAGTCTCCGAGTCTTCCTCAAGTTATTGCGCCGCCGGATTCCGTACCGCCCATTGAAGAGGCGGCTACGGCCGAAACGAGTGTGTGGCATCCTCGTCTTTTGGTGACAATTAGGACGGTCGACAAAGTATCCTTTCCAACAAGATTCAGGATTCACGAAAGTATCCAACCTGATGCGTCTTCCCTGCAACCTCCGCCAAAGGCATCACCTGGAAAGCCACCGGAAATAGGTTTCTTTATTCCGGAAGAATCTGACGCCCCGCCATTCGCTTCGGGAGAAGAACCGAAAGAAGAAAAACCACAAGAATCGGTGGCTTACCGCGAGGTGGAAGTACAGACTTTAAGAGTGTCGCCGGGCGAATGCTTTTGTCTCTATTGCGACGCTGTGACAGTGAACATTTCACAAGAAGGTGATACTACGAATTACCACCTTGAATGTAAGACTCGGGTCCACATATCCACAGAAGGATTCTCGGTTGACGCTGATTCGGCAACATTCAAAGACGGAAAGTGCGAGTTAGTAAACGCAACTCTCAAAAGCGGAGTTGTTACAGCCACTGCAACACAACTGGGACTGACGATCCCTGTACGTGGCGTCTCAACAAGCAACTACGGTCGGGAGTTGCCGAAAATTCCTCTTGGTGTGAATGTCATGAGTCCTCCATCAACTCGGGGAACGGTTTTCGGCCCTGACGGTGGAGTTCCGCGGTT
>CAMAXD010000596.1 GCA_945861975.1 Candidatus Kuenenia stuttgartensis
ACGTTTCAGGGCCAGAGCAAGCCCACGCCCAAAGCCAGTGACCTGGACGCAGGAAGCCTGGGTGATCAGGCGACATACGCTGGCCGAAAACCTGTGACGGCGGGCCAGAGCCTTGGCGATCAAGCGACGTTTGGCGGCAAGAGCGGGTCAGATGATGCCATCTTCGATGACGGGATGGAAATTGTCGACCTTGCCACCCGCTACACAATCGAAGGCACACTCGGCAAAGGCGGCATGGGGGAAGTCCTGCTCGCCACCGATACGCGATTGAATCGCAAAGTGGCCATCAAGCGGATTCTTGGTGATGCGGCAAAGAGCCGGACCGCCGTGAGTCGCTTCCTGACTGAAGCCAAATCGATTGCCGCACTGAACCATCCGAACATCGTGCAGATCTACGATTAAGGTCGAGCGAAAGACGGCCCATTTCTGATCTTAGAATATGTGGAAGGCAAAAGCCTGCTCGACAAGTGCTACAACAACCCATTGTCCGTCGAAGAAGCTATTAATTTGACATGTCAGTTGTGTGACGGCCTCGGCAAGGCACACGACGCGAACATCATCCATCGCGACATCAAACCCGCGAACGTCCTGCTGACCACTGACGGCATTCCCAAGCTGACGGACTTTGGTCTGGCAAAAGACGAAGCCGCAGACGGTGGTTTGTCCGTGGCAGGTGCGGTGTTGGGCACGTTGGACTTTATGCCACCAGAACAGCGTAAGGATGTGGCGTTAACAGATTCTCGTAGTGACCTATGGGCCCTGGCGGCGACGCTGTATCAGTTGCTGACGGGAAAAAGTCCAAAGATCATTAAGTTCACTGACGTCCCACAATCCCTCCATCAAGTGCTTGGCAAGGCCCTTGAGGACGAAAAAGATGCCCGCTACCAGACAGCTCGTGAGTTCCGCGACGCGTTGCGGGCCAGCCAGCTGGACACGGGTTCTGCAGAACTCATAGAAGGCAGTTGTCCGAGTTGTGGCACGAAGAACCCCACGAACCGGAAGTTTTGCCGGAACCCCGAGTGCAGTGCCTCATTGGAAGTTCCGTGTCTCTCCTGCTCAAGCAAGATGCCGATGTGGGAAGAAGTTTGCAACGACTGTGGCAAGCCCCAACGAAATCTGCTCGACAGTCGTCGCGACAGCATGGCTTCGCAGCAGTCGGAAGCGGAAAGCCAGTTGAAGGCTTATGACTTCGATCGCGCGATCAAACTGGCCACGGCCCTGCGTGATGAACCGGACCTTCGGTTACGACATCTGAAAGGCTGGGCCGAGAAATTTCTGCCACAGATTGAACAGGGCCGCCGGCAGCAACAGGAACGGATCGGAAAGCTGCTGGACGAAGCAATCGCTCATGATAAAGCGTATGACTATTCGTCCGGGATTCACACGCTGGAACAGGTTCCAGAAAACCTTCGATCGACCAAAGTTCCCAAGCAAACTCAGACAGCCGGTGAGTTGCTGAGCCAGCTACAGCAGAAGCAGTCAACCATTCAAAAGTTGGACAATGGGATTCGTCAGAGTGTGGAGAGCCGTCAATTGAACGGTCTTCAGACGCAGGTAGACAGTCTGTTGAAATTGTGTCCTGACCGCAAAGATCTTCACAAGCTCAAGGAGCAGCTGACTCAGCGTGAAACGAAGCTGATCAAAACGCGTGACGAGTCGATTGCAACCGCTCAGCGACTGCTGGAAAACCAGGATTATGCGGGCGTGATCAAGGCGCTTGCGCAGGTCGATGCGTACGTGCAGACTGAAGAGGTTACCCGACTGTCTGGCGACGCATCGAAAAAGCTTGCGCGGCTGGAAGAACTGCGTAAGACGATTAAAGAGGCGACTGCCGCTAAACAACTGCACGGGTTGCTGAAGCAAGTGGACAAATGCCTGTCGCTGAAGTCTGATGACGAGGAAATGCTGAAGTTGCAGGCTCGTCTGCGGGCTCGGGAAGAGAAGAACGCCGTACAGCTGGAAAGCACCGTTCAGAAAGCGTCTTCGCTCAGAGACACGTGCCAGTTCGCCAACGCAGCGAAGACACTGGCACGAATTCCTCAGGAACTAATCACGGACGCAGCCTCCGACTTGCTGGAATTCTGCCAATCGGCGGCCGTTGAACGCTCTAACGCGTTGGAGGCACTTCGGAGAAGCCAGACGTCGGAGGACTACAGGGGCGCACTCACGGCGGTCAATACATACACGGACTTGATCAGCGGCGAGATGCTGGAGGATGCAGAGTTTCAGGTTGCTTATCAATCCTGTAAACAGGCATTGAAAGAGCAGAAACAGGAGAAAGAGGCGTCGATTAAGCGAAAGGCATTCCAGATCAAGATGCTGGTTGGCACAAGTGCCGTGATAGCGGTGGGGCTGCTGGTTGCTGCAGGGCTTTGGATACGATCCAGCCTTAATGCCAGTGCGTTGGCCGCCGCCGTCACGGAACAGCAGTGGGAGGAGGCCTTGGCAATTGATGGGCAGCACGTCCCGGCCTTGATTGGTCGTGCAACTCAGCGATTAAATGCGGGCCCCCCGGACATTGAAGGAGCGTTTGCCGATCTTGGTCTCGCCGAGCAAGTGAATTCGACGGTTGCCGCACTCAATCCAGCGAAGGCTCTGGCGTATGCAAAGCGTGCCACCGCGCAGGCGAATATGGGAAAGATTAGTGACGCGGAGAAAGACCTGGAACAAGCGGTGACGCTGGGCGCATCGGACTCACAGTTGTCAGTAGTTCGTCAGTCACTGGCCGCGGCGTACGTGAAGCAGGCGGAAGCGGCTGCTCAATCAGGCACTACCCCTCAAGTTATCGCCAGTGCGACCAAGGCGGTTGAGTACGACGAGTCCATAGTGCTTCCTCCGGCGGTGGTGCAGGTGTTTGCCCCCCATTCGGTCGAGGAGTTTGAGCAAGCCCCTACCGTTAAGCACCAGACAGCGGCTTTGACTGCTCTTTCGAGTCTTGAATCAAATGATGCTCAGAATGTTGCTCTACCCGTGCTTCGCAAGCGTGTGACAGCCGTGTTGCTGAAGCGAAGCCAGGCAACGATCACGAGCGATCTTTCTTCAGCGTCCTCTGATTACAATGCAGCCATTGATCTGGGCGCTTCCGCGAGCGAGTCTGAAACGTTGAAAGTCGCGCTAGTAACGGCTTTGACGATGCGGTGTCGTGAATCTCTGGCTGGCCAGAATGTGGGGAAGGCGTCAGCTGATTACTGGGCGGTGGAAAAGCTTGACTCTCAGGGGGCGAGTTCACTGAACGCTGACTTTGAAAAATTGCCTGCAAGCGTGTTGAGCGAATTACCACCGTCCGTCCTACTGGCTTTACCACCAATTCGCAACTCGGTAGGGATGTCATTCAGGCTGTTGCCCGGCGGTCCGGATGGTGCGTTTTCAATAGGGTTGTATGAGGTCACTCAGCAGCAGTATGAGGCAGTGATGGGCAGGAATCCGAGTTACTACAAGGGGGCG
>CAMAXD010000597.1 GCA_945861975.1 Candidatus Kuenenia stuttgartensis
GCCAACCTGAACAACATGAACATCGCTCGATATGCCCTGGAACGAGCGATCGAGTACGACAAGGATAACGTCGACTTCAATCGCCGTATGGGGCACTTTCTGTTTGAACGTCAGGAGTTCAAAGCCGCTCGGCCTTATTTCGAACGACTGTACAAGTTAGTTCCCACGGACAGCGACGCACGCAGCATGATGAGTCGCTGTGATGCCGAATCCACAATGAAGAGCGGCTACAACGACGCGGACAATACGCGTGACGTGAAAGTTGAACAGCCAGCGGCTCCTATGAATGCCTATGAAGCCGATCGCCTGGCGCGTCGAGGTGGCCCGAAGCCGGCCGATGCTCCGGGCGAGTCCGAGGAAACAGATATGATTCATGCGATTCGCAAGGATCCTCAGAACGTCAATCTGTACCTGAAGCTTGCAGAGCACTACAAGGGAGACCGTGAGTTTCCGAAGGCCGCTGAGCAGCTTAGTAAGGCTTTGGAGTTGTCGAAGGGCAATGCGGCGATCAGCGAGCAGCTTCAGGAAGTTCAGTTGGTGATGCTTCGTAACGACCAGGTCGAAGCCGAAGAGCGTGCTCGCAAGAACCCCGGCAAGGAGCGCCTGATCGAAAAGGCGAAGGCTCTCAAGGCCGAATTACAGGAGAAGGAAATCGCGTTCTACGCACACGGTGTGGAAAACAACCCCAGCGATTTGAAAAAGAAGTACGAACTGGCCAAACGGCTGTTTGATGCGAAGCAGTACTCCAAAGCCATCCCTTTGCTGCAGCAGGCGGTGGCCAATCCCGCGATGAAGTGCGATGTGCTGGTGCTGTTGGGCGAATGTTTTGTTCGCGACGGCAAACTGGATCTGGCTCGACGACAGCTTGAGAAAGCTCTGGATGGCTTGAGTGCTCAGGATCGCCCGGATGCGTTTAAGACGGCTCATTATCTGCTGGGCCGGATCTACGAGAAAGCCGGCAAAACGGAACAAGCCGAACATCACTACGGCGAAATTATGGCCGTTGATTATGAGTACAAAGATGTGCTCAAACGCATGGAAGAAATGCAGGGGGCAACCGAAGGCGGCATCGGGGAGTGAGATTTTGGATTTCAGTTGGCAGTTGGCAGTTGGCAGTTGGCAGTTGGCAGTTGGCGTAAAAAAAGAAGCCGTGCGGATCAAGTGATTCGCACGGCTTTCTTTATGATGTCGATTGGACATTCTTGTCCGACTGATTTTCGACGGGCAAGAATGCCCCTCCTACGCGAAAATCAAGTCTTGATGCCGCACTAGCCTTTCGCTGCAGCGAATCGGCGATCGACTTCGGCCCAGTTCACAACGTTCCAGAACGCGCCGATGTAATCCGGACGTCGGTTCTGATAGTGCAGGTAGTAAGCGTGTTCCCAGACGTCGAGTCCAAGAATTGGTGTGCGACCTTCTGACAGTGGTGAATCCTGGTTTGCTGTGCTTTCGACAACCAGAGATCCGTCAGACTTAACGCTCAACCACGCCCAGCCGCTGCCGAAGCGAGTTGTTGCAGCCTTGCCGAACTGCTCCTTGAAAGCGTCGAAACTTCCGCAAGCCTTATCGATGGCTGCGGCCAGATCGCCAGCAGGCTTGCCACCGCCGGTTGGAGACAGCACAGTCCAGAACAGCGAGTGGTTCGCGTGGCCGCCACCGTTGTTGCGAACAGCGGTGCGAACATTTTCTGGAACTGCGTTCAGGTCGCTGACGAGATCTTCCACAGACTTGTTCAGCAGTGGTGAATCGACCAGAGCAGTATTGACGTTGTTGATGTAAGCCTGATGATGCTTGGTGTGATGGATTTCCATCGTGCGAGCATCAAAGTGGGGTTCCAGCGCGTCGTACGCGTAGGGCAGTGCGGGCAATGTATACGGCATTTGAATTATCCTTCATCCTGACAACTCAGAAGTTTGAGCTGGCTGAACAGTCAGCATTCAGCTGGAAAAATCTTTCTTCTGGTTTCCCGTATTCTAGGCTTCGCAGTGCCGGGCTCAACTGACTCGCCCCCACAATTTCCCGTTCGCAGGGCTGGTTGAGGCCAAAGCGAGTCGCCGCTACACTTCGTGGTCCGTGAATCTTTGTCCGTGAAAACATCTCCGAAGCCTTCCTCAGTATGCGTTACGAACACGTCTGCATCGAAGCCGTCGCGCATACGCTGCCTCCCTGTGTGATCTCCTCGGACGAGATCGAACAGCGATTAGCCCCCGTTTATCAGCGTCTTGGCCTGCCGCCGGGACGTCTGGAACTAATGACAGGGATCAAGGAACGACGCTGGTTTGAGCCCGGAACACTGCCCGGCACAGTGAGCACCCAGACCGCTCGAGCCGTGCTGGAGAAATCCGGACTTGATCATCGATATGTCGGAGCCTTGATTCACGGGTCCGTTTGTCGAGATCAGATGGAGCCGGCCACCGCCGCCGGAGTTCACGCGGGTGTCGGTCTGCCAGCTTCGTCACTGGTGATGGATGTCAGTAACGCCTGCCTGGGACTTCTCAACGGGATGCTGATTATCGCCGACCAGATCGAACTGGGCCGCATTCGCGCCGGGATCGTGGTTGGAACAGAAAGCGGTCGAGATCTTGTCGAAGGAACGATCGACAGTCTTTTGCATGATCCGTCGTTGACTCGTCAAAGCATCAAGCCGGCCTTTGCGTCGCTGACAATCGGCTCCGGTTCTGCCGCCATTCTGCTGTGCGATCGAAAGCTGAGCAAGACTGGGCGCCGACTTCTGGGCGGCGCATTTTTGTCTGATTCGTCCGCCCATAAGATGTGTGCTGGCGGAGTCGAAACGGGGCGCCACGGAGACGGCCGGCCTCGCATGGAAACTGATTCTGAAGGCTTGTTGCATGCGGGAGTCGCTCTCGCACAAAAAGCGTGGGAGCAAGCCAAACAGACGCTGAGCTGGAAGAACGAAGACGTCGATCGCGTGTTCACTCATCAGGTTGGCCGTCAGCATCGAACTCTGCTGATGGAGCGATTGCAGTTGAACCCGGCTTTGGATTTTCCCACTGTCGAATTCCTCGGCAACACGGGCGCGGCTGCCTTGCCAATGGCCATGTCGATGGGGCTTGAGCAGGATCCACCCAAACCCGGATCACAGCTCGCCCTGCTGGGCATTGGCAGCGGCCTGAACTCCATCATGTTGGGCGTGAAGTGCTGAACATGTTGGGCGTTAAGTGCTGAACGGCAGGGCACGCGCCTGCTCTTGAGCATGTTGCTCTTCCATCAACCGAAGAACTCGCTCAAATGCGGCGATGAATTACCTTTCGCATGGATACAGGTTTCTCGACAACCCGCATAAGCTGGCGGGGACGGCAGTGCCGGATTGGTTGAGTGTTGTGGATCGCAAGGTCCGCATTCGCACACATCGAGTCAACCAGCATCTTGGTCTTCTGGCCGGTGAAGAGCAATCTTTGGCGGAAGGCATGTTGCAGCACCTGCGAGATGATGACCTGTTTCACCGCTGTCCCACGTTTATGATGCTGGAGTCGGAACTGTCCGTGCGTTTTCG
>CAMAXD010000598.1 GCA_945861975.1 Candidatus Kuenenia stuttgartensis
CGGGCGATCTGATTCAGGAAATTCAGCGAGAGGTGTCCGCCAACGGAACTCAGTACACTGATTCGTTTTTGTTCGAGTATTTCACGTCGAGCGATTTGAATGGGCACGTCAGTTCTGTGACCCATCGTAGTCGGATCGGCGGCGGCTCGTGGACCAACGTGGCTCGCGTCGAGTACTCCTACTATGGCAGTAGCGACGCCAGCGGCAGTCTGGCAGATCTTCGCACTGCGACTCGAAAGACGTGGGAGGTCAGCACTTCTTCCTGGGCTGATTTGGGGACTGACTATTATCGGTACTACAAGGCTGGCTCCACCAATGGTGCCGCTCAGAATATCAAGTTTGTGTTGAGCCCGCAGTCCTTCGTTCGTTTGTCTGCAAATGTCAGCGATCCATTTGCTGCAAGTGACACGACAGTTTCGATGTATGCGGACTTCTATTACGAGTATGACGGAAGTGATCGCGTCTCGCTGGAACGGGTGTTTTCCGGCAGCAAGACGATGACGCTCAGCTACAGCAGAAACCCTCGATATCCGGCGGGGGGAGGTGGTTCGTCCAGTTCCGCATCAGTAACGCCGGGGAATAATGTCTGGATTTACAGGACGGTTGAATCGCGACCTGATGGCAGCCAGGTTGTGACCTACGCAAACTTCGCCGGGCAAACGATGCTGTCCGTTCTCAAGGCGTCGGCGTCGAACGCAGATCAGTGGTGTACGTTTTTCCTATACGATGACGAAGCTCGACAAATCTGGGCTGCTCAGCCGTCTGCTGTGACCGGGTATGACGATCAGTACGATGATCTCCTGCACTATTCATCCACAACAGGCAAGTACGAATACCTGCGTGACCACGATGGCTTGATCCATGTCACCGAGTATTTCTCCGCCTCCGGTGGTTCATCCAGTTCTGCGGGAACTTCCAGCCTGAACGGGTATTTAAAGGCCAATAAGATCAAGAAAGGACAACTGGGTTCTCCGATCCTGTTGAGATCTCTGGAGTACACGTCTCATGTCGAAGACGACACGACGATTTACCCCGTTTTGCGGGAAACGACTTACCCCGATGCGGCGGATGCTGCAACAAAAATCGAAACAACCTACGCATACACGTTCCACACTGGAACAAACCAGGTAGCTCAGAAGACAACAACACTTCCCGTCGTGCCGACGTCACAGAATGGTTCGGGAACGGCTGCAACCCGAAAAGAGTATTTTGATCTGGTCGGGAATCTGACCTGGATCATGAATGAACGTGGGTTTATCACGAAGCTGGTTTACGACACACTCACAAGCACGTTGATCCAAAGAATTGACGACGTGGACACGAACATGGTGTCCGGTGCTCCAACTGGCTGGAATACACCCGCTGACGGCGGTAAGAATCTTGTCACAGATTACGAATGTGATCCGCAGGGTCGCATCACCCAACAACTTGGGCCACAACATACCATTGACGTCGGCGGTGTGGCGACAAGTGTCAGGTCGGCTGTCTGGACCATTTACGATGACACTCATCAAACCGTGCGGACAGCAACGGGATACGCGACGGGCTCCGCCCCCAGTTATAGCTTTACCTTGGTCAATCCTGTCGAGATTCGTGAGTTTGACAAATCGGGCAAACCGACCGCCGTCATCCGAGCTGTGCGAGCATCGACCGCAGGGAAGCTGCAGCCCACGGACACATTTGCTCAGTCCAGTTATGTGCGCTGGATGACGTACCAGTACACCGACTGCTGCCTGCTGGCGTCACAGCGAGTCTACCACACAATCCCTGCATCGGGCTCCGGTTCGGCTGGCACAAACTACGATCAGACATCGCTGGGCTACGATGTGATGAAACGGCGAAATCGCGCGGTCTCGCCGGGAGGGACCATTTCGTTTTCCGTAGCAGACGTCCGAAATCTGCCGATCGGCCAATATGTTGGCACTGACGATATTGGCGCTACGTGGACAGACCCGACCGGCGGAGGCTCCCCTGGAAATAACATGGTTCAGGTCTCCACCAGCGAGTACGACAACGGTCTTGCTGGAGGCGATGGCAATCTGACCCTTGCAACAGCGTATGTCGACGCCAGCACGACTCGTGTCACCTCGCAAACGTATGACTGGCGAAATCGCCTGTTGACGGTGACTGCCCCGGAAAGTGTGTTCACGGAATCGACTTACGATAATTTTGATCGGGTCGTCACCCAGCAGTCTCGGAATACCAATGCGTCGGGAACGATTCTGTCTCGCGTTGAAACGTTCTTCGATGACCGAGGACGAGTCTATCAGACAAAATCTTATGGCCTGAATGCCACGACCGCATTGACAAGTAAAGCATGGTTTGACGCGGCTGGTAACACAATCAAGTCATTGCCAGCCGGATCCGATTTGTTCACGAAGGTAACATACGATAGCCTGAACCGTCCGGCGACGCAGTATCTGGGATATGACCTGACCGAATCATCTTATTGGGAAGCGGGATCTGTTTCTGATGATGTCATTCTGGAACAGACGACACTCACCTACGATGAGACGAGCGCCGTCATTCTGACCGCTTCTAAAAAACGGTATCATGACGCTTTCGATTCGCAAAAAGGATCGCTCGGTAATCCTTCGACAACGCCAAATGCCCGAGTGACCTGGCAGGCGATCTGGACTGACGGAATTGGTCGGCAAGTGGCTGCAGCCAGTTATGGGACAAATGGCGGAACTCCATTGACTCGACCAGCTACGATTCCATCTCGTTCGGACACAGTTCTTGTCTCTACAGTTCAGTACAACAACGCCGGTGAGAAGGAACTGGTCTTCGATCCGAACAATCAGGCGACCCGGGTTGAATACGACGACGCCGGCCGTACCGTCAAGTTGGTCGAGAATTATCAGCCGAGCGGCCCTGCCCAGTCGGATGTCAATCGCACCACCGAAACTAGTTACAACGCCGACGGCAACGTGGCGACACTCACGGCGTGGAACACATCCACAGGCAATCAGACGACAAACTACACCTACGGCACTACGTTGAGCGATTCCGATCTCGCAACCAGTACACTCCTTCAGCAAGTGGCCTATCCGGATTCCGTTGATGGCAGTGACGTCGTCCTTTTCGCCTACAACCGACAGGGGCAACGCAAGGCTTACACTGATCAGCGAGGATGTTCCCATGAGTACCTGTTCGACGGCCTTGGTCGGCAGATCCATGATTGCGTGACGGCTACTGGGACTGGTGTTGATGCTGCGGTTCGCCGACTGTCCACGGAGTACGACGTTCGTGGTCTAGTCAGCCGGATGTCCAGCTTCGACAATGCCACTGTGGGAACAGGCAATGTTCTGAATCAGGTGCAGAACGTGTACAATGATTTCGCCCAATTGACTCAGTCGTATCAGGCTCATGGCGGGACGGTGAATACCAGCACGACGCCACAGGTGCAATACAGTTATGCGGATGGTTCTTCGAACACCATTCGTATTACTGGCATGACGTATCCGAACGGTCGGAACGTGGTGGATGACTACGGGGCTACAGGCAGCGTGAATGATGCAGCCAGCCGGATCTCTCGGATGAAAGACGCAGGGGCTTCTTCTTTTCTGGTCGAATACTCCTTTCTCGGGTTGTCTGGTTTTGTCAAGACGGTCTACCCGGAAAGCAGTGCTCAGTACACGCTGATCGGCACGACAGGCGGCACGAACCCTGATTCCGGTGATATCTACCTGGGGCTGGATCGATTTGGCCGCGTTATCGACGCTAACTGGGCCAATGTCGCTGGGACGACCACGCTGGCCCGTGTGAAGTATGGTTACAATCGCGTTTCCAGTCGGACGTGGCGAGACAACCTGTCGCCAGGAATGACGGGATACGATGAACTCTATGGCTATGATCAGTTACAGCGTCTGCAGAATCTTGGTCGAGGCACGCTGAACGGAACTCAGACAGCCATCACCAGTCCAACATTTGGGCAGGACTGGGCGCTGGATGAAACCGGTAACTGGAACGGATTCAAGCAGTCTGATAATGGCTCGACATGGCCGTTGGAACAAACTCGCACCGCGAACACGGTCAATGAAATCACCAGCCTCGTCAATGAAACCTCAAAGGCGTGGACGACGCCAGGGTATGACAAAGGGGGCAATATGACGCGGATTCCGGTCCCCGGAACTCCGCCGGATGGCGTTGCCTGGAATCTCAT
>CAMAXD010000599.1 GCA_945861975.1 Candidatus Kuenenia stuttgartensis
TGCTGATCGGACCGCCTCCGGGCAGAGGCTCCAACCAGAAGGTGCCGTCCATATGCAACAGGCGAGCGCGACTCTGTGGGCCATTGTCTTTTAAAACAATGGCCGACTGAGCCGGTGAACTGCCGATCAGAGCTTCCCGCAGGAACATCACATACGATTCTTCGCCGGCCAGGTTTTCCGCTCGATCAAATCGAATCGCATTTAATCGCAAATTCAGAGCCTCACGGGCAATACCCGACATTCGCCCACCGACCAGTTCGCAATACAACTCATCCCAGTATTCCATTTCTTCACGATCTTCTTTTCGATCGGGAGCCAGCATCAGCATCTCCAAAGGAAACTGCTTGGTGACCTCCACCGTCACGCCAAGATCAATACGCGTCACATCTCCGGCACTAAGTGGCACAACGTGAAATTCTCGAACGACTGAGGAGTTGACCTCAACCCCGCGTTGAGACTCATCACGGATCTTCAGGCCGTCGGCGGTCAGTTCAACCCGGATATGCGTGCGCGAGATATTGCGAGAATGGTTGTCATTTTCTTCGGACCGAGGCAGGAACCGCAACACTACGTCGTTATCCCGGCTTCGCCCCAAAGTGATTCTCGGACGTGCGATCACCAGTGTTCGACGACCATCTTCAAAAAAGAAACCGGCAGAGTCGAGGTAACTTCTCTGCCGGAAGGCGGAGGAAACAACTGGCAAACGGGATTGTTTTTCGGTGTTCACCTTGAGCTGGTACTCAAAAGTGGTGGCCGGTTTTGCTTCTTGCGTTTTTTCGGTGTCTGCCGGCCCACCCATGGCGTTCTGGAGATTGATGACGCTGTCCTGCCCGCCTTTCAGGATCACCTTCGAAAACTGTTTCAGGTTGTATCCCTGAAGGTTCACCATCGACTGGCCATCGCCATCGATCTCCAGCACGCCGCCTTCGTCAGCACCCGCGTGAGGCACGTTCAGGCGAATTCGACAACGATAGAATCGTGGCATCTCGGGAGGCACATCACGAAACGACAATTCCACGTTGATGAGGTATTGCCCCGGTCGGCAGTCCTTCTCGGCCGATGTCATGCGAAACGGTACATGAAATGTCCAAAGGCCGGCCTCATCTTCCTGAGGTCGTCGAGCCGGATCCTGAGGATTATGATCAAGGTCGCAATCGACGCTGATGTGCAGTTCCGGCTTTGACGAGTACTTCGGACACAGCAAGCTGAATTCCGGACGCACCTGGTTTCCGACGCGAGGCAGTTCGCCCCAATCCACCAGCAAGCGAGGAGCCACATCCTGTTTACTGCCGGCAGACTGAAGCTCCGCGCGAAATCGCGTCAGTACCTCATCCGCCACTGCCCCTGGAATACCGGCTGCCGCCGCTACCGCCTCGACCTGCGTTTCAATTTCGATCAAAGACGCCGAAGCACCCAGTTGCGACTTGACGATGTTGTACAGAATTCCGGAATGTCCCTGCATTTCCACGTTCACGCTCCGCCAAGGTCGGGTTAGGCTCCAGCTTATCCTTGTTCCGAGGCTCCAGCCTCGGAACACACTGCTCCGGAGGCTCCAGCCTCGCAAACGTGTCTCTGGAGGCAGGAGCCTCCAGGGCATGGCATTCCAGGGCTGGAGCCCTGGAATGAGAATTATTGAAACGAGAATCAAGGGCCTCGTTCCTGACCGCGTGAAGTCTACATCGGTGGAGGACCGGGCGGCATCGGCGGAGGCGTCGGTGACATCGCTCCAAACAACGGAGCCAGTTGAGGCATCTGTCCGGCGGGAGCCCAGGCGGGCAGTCCATTTTTCCAGACCATCGTTGCGGCATTCACATGTCCGCTCTGAACGTACTGCTGTACTTGAGCCAACTGCAGCGGCGGTGATTGTTGACCATTCAGGGAGACATACCAGACTTCAGCGACTGGCATTGGCGGTGGTGCGCCCCAGGCCTGGTTCGGTACTGCGGCCACGGGTGTTGCTGCTTGTGATAGTCCGCCGATCATCTGATTGACGCTGGAGTGCTGAGCCTGCATGGCCATCTTGTAGGCCTCGGCAATCGCGTCCGCCTTAGAACGCTCTGTCTCGTTCATACGTTCATACATCCGCAGTCGCTCTTCATTTAGCTGAGCAGTCGGGTTGACCGTGGCCTGAACCTTCGCGGCTTCCTGAGAAGCTTCATGCTTCTTGAGATCAGCCAGTAATGCTGCGTTCGATGTTCCGGCCGTCGCGATCAAGGCTTCTGTGCTCAGGCTGCTCATGACCTGAATCCGATCCAGTTCACGCTTGCTGGAACCGTCGGCCTTCAGATTCTCCATCTCAATCTGCATACGATGCTGGCGTTCGGCAAACTGAGCGTTCATTTCCTGAACACGCTGCAGGCGATCCAGTTGACTGCCGGACTGTTTCTGTTTGAGTTCGAAATCCCATTCCTGTTGACGCTTCTGCATCTCCAGTTTGTCGCTCTGCAGGCGGGCATTCAGTTCCGCCTGCATGATGACGATTCGCGACTTGCGTTCCGCGCGAGTCAGCTCCAGATCGCCACGCACGTCTTCCAGTTTTTGTTCCTGCAGGACCGCTTCCCACTTGTCGTCCCGCGATTGGCGACGCACCTCGCGGGCTCGTTCCATGGCGGCTTTGACGCTGCCCAGCTTCTGCTCATGCCGGTGGGTCGCCTGATCCTTCTCCCGCTGGATCTCATGCTGCCATGTTTCGTTGTCCTGAGTCCTCGATAATCGGGACAGATCCAGTTCCTTTTCCAGAGACCGCATCTGCACGGCGTAGTCCAGATCAACACGCAATTCACCAAGCTCCTGCTCACGCTGAATGTCGATCGTGGCCAGCAGATGCTCGCGCAGCTGCTGATGATCGCCTTTGCGTTCCTCATAAGCACTGATCAGGGCTTCGCGTTCTTCCTTTCGCAGTAGCTTGCCCTTGTCGATGTCGGCCAGAGCTTTCTCAAAGTCTTCTTGACTCTGAATTTTATTCAGCTGATCAGAAATGACTGCATCTCGCAGTGATTTCCTGACAGGCACTTTGGTGCGGATGTCGTCGAGCTTTGCTAACAACTGGTCGCTTTCGACCTGAGTGGCCGCACGCTGGATTTGCGTTTCTCGGGCCTGTAGCCAGAGTTCGCCCTTGCGTTCGGCAAGGCCACCATCATCACAGCCAAACTCGGCCGATTGCAGATCGATAAACAACAGACCATAGCGTTGAATCTTCAGTCCGGCGGATTCTCGCAATTGGTCGGCCAGCTTGCCGACAAAATCGGGTTTCCGAACTTCATCGAAGCTGGATCGTCCGATCGCACCATACAACGACTGACTCATCACAGGAGTCAGCAGTTGTTCAAGTTCCTGTAACGTGAGCACATCCCGAGCGCCCATCAGGTTGTGCATGAACGAGACGATATCGCTGACCTGAATCGTCCACCGATAAGACACATCAAAACAGACGCTGTCCAGGCACGGCACGCCACCCAGATAGCTGTCGATCGGCACTTCTTCGCAGCGAGTCAGGAAGATCGTCGTTTGCTTGTTTCGCCAGAACTGGAGTCGTTCGACGAATGACTCCATCGTATACGAACCCGCCGGCACCTCGCCGACCAGCACGCCTTCATCGATCACCAAAGCCCGCGTCCCCGGTTCGATCACCAGTGAACGCCCCTTGGGAGCACCGCCAATCAATGGCAGGTTGCCGAAGAACCCTTTCAAATCGGGAACCATGACACGAACGGCAAAGTCCGCATCAGAAACGGACCAGCGGTCATGCTGCAGGTTAACGGCCATAATTCAGGATCTCCGGGAAAGCATTGATTGATAAAAAACTTGTTGCGAGAGCGTCGATTTATTGATTCTTCTTTTCGATATAGACTGTTCTGGGATAATCGTGGAGGCAGAGTCAGATTTTTGAACGGTGCTACAGCGCTGCGATCGGAACCACACTGAGGGCTTAAAGAGCCTCATGACTTGACTCTGCATATTCCATTGATGGAGGTAGCACTACCAACAACCAATCACAAAATCAGGAATATGTTAAGGGTAAATTGCAATC
>CAMAXD010000600.1 GCA_945861975.1 Candidatus Kuenenia stuttgartensis
CGTGCGGCATCAAGACTCGCGTGCATCGCCCGACGACTCAGCTCCTGCTCATTCGCCAGCAATACCAACGTCCCTAACGCTGCTCCGCCCAGATGCGGACAATGGCTGACGTTCGGACAGTTGTGTTCATGTTGAGGGTAAAAACTGAATCTCATCGGCATCCTTCCCGAATGCCGAAACTCTACGCGCCCAGGTATTTCCTGCCAAGATCAGAGGCGAGGGACTAAACTGTTACCACCGTGTAAAGCGAAACAATGAGCTGCGTCCCCTTTTTACTTTCAAGTGGCACCCTGTTTCCTTCTTTGGCACCTACTTCTTCAAACTACAATCCTGCCGATGCTGAAAATGTCGCGAAGACACTTACGCTATGGATCAACACTGCTACCACTGTTTTGTCCCTTTCGCTCTCTTTCTTTCTGTTCCTCTTTTCGGACCATCTTTTCGTAATTCAATTCTGCTTCTGACTTTATCCCAAAATGATGACGCCAATACTCGTACACGATCACGCCCAGCTGATCCCGAGAGATTCTGGTCTTCAACACCTCGTGTCCGGACACCACCTTTATCGGGACATCGCTCAGGCCATCGTCCGAATTCACAATTTGTCCCGTGACCAAGTTTAGCCGTTTCTCTGGGTAGAGTGTGTTCAGCATCACGTATGCGCCCAGTATTGAAGATGGTTTCTTACATTCTTCACATAGCCGTTTTTGGAAATTCAGATCGCATTTAAACAGAACGAGTTTGTCCACGACCTTGTCAGATATTTTTGCCTTGTCCAGATCGCGGATGACCAAGCCACGGATCGCATCTCCCGTCAGACCAACTCCATCCAATAGGAGTTCGCCACTCAGGTCATCCAATTCCGGATAGTTCGCTGACAGTTCCCGGAATTCCGTGCTATTCGTATTCGGGGGCTCTGACAAACCGGAACTTAGTAGAAAACCCATCACTGCGCATAGTGGCAGCCGACGTTTCATCTTTGGCGAATGTGCAGACAACAGAATCGTCATTGGAAGTTCTCCATGTTTCTCGAATTTCTAATAGCGTGTCGTGAAATGTAGCGCAAATCCACGAATGCGCCTTTCAGCAACCCCGAGATCACTTTCAAGTGACTGATTGTCGCCTTTTTTGGCAGCAATACATTTATCGTTCGCGGTCGAAGAATATGTCAAGAAAATCAAGGTTATTTTCCTTGCATCTGTTTTTCATATTGCTCTTTCCATAGCTTGTACAAACTGTTCTCAACGACACCGTGCGCAATGACCCGACCATCGTTATTAACGCCCGTCGTTGCCTCCAGTTCGATGTTCTTGTCATTCTTGAAGTACCAAGTCAACATTGCTGCCTGCTTCCCCGCAATCTCTTCTCCAAGAAGCAATGTGTTCTCTCTTTCTTGACGGATCCACCCGTCATAAAGACCTTCGACCTCCAGCGCTCTTCGATGTGATTTGAAGAACTCCTTCAAATCAAATCCTTCATAATCATGAGCAACCTTATAGTACTGTTCAGCAGCTTCATGTAGCAGGAGTTCTGCCTGCTGCATGAATGGACCATCTTGTTTTCTCGGAAATTTCTTCAGATCGTCAATGTCCATTACTCCGGTCTCATATGAACCGCCAAGAGTGGTATTCGAATTACGTTCAATCACCAACCGAATCTGGTAGTCGCCTTGCGTCATCAGCTCAGTTTCCTTTGCCAGCTTTTCATTCACTTTTGCACGCTCACGTATCTCCTCCCATAATTTCATCACATAGTCAACATCGTCCGGATGCCCTTCAAACACGACGTTTCCATCACGTGCTGTATCAAGACCAGACGGATCGCGTCCCGAGAACGCAGTGTTACCAGTTAGTCTGCTTACATTTGCATCACCCGCAGCAAATCCCATCGGATCGTCGTTCAAGAACTTCCCGAGCACAGGGTCGTACCAGCGGGCTCGGTAGTACATTAGCCCAGCATCGGCGTCGTAGAGTTGGCCTGTATAAGTGGCAAGTGGCGAGAGGCTAGTGGCAAGAAGGTTGCCAGCTCCGTCAGTGATGGAATGGATTGAGCCGAAGGCGGTATAGCGGATGTGTTGGGCCAGAACGGTAGAAGCGGTGCCGTTGGTGGTGGTTTGTTCGACCCAGTCTCGTGGTGTGCCTTGATGGTCGGTGAGGGCCCAGAGAGGATCGCCAGAAGCAGATTCAACGGCGAAGATTTGATCGACGGCCGGGCCATACAAGTAGCGAGTGGCTAGTGGCGAGAAGCTAGAGGAATCCGCGTCGGCGTCGGTGAATTGGAAAAGGAGTTGGTCGGTCCATCCGGCCTGGTTGAGAGCTCCATTCGGGCCACCGATGTGGATCGAACCGGCGGCATCGGCCAGTAACCCGGCTCCGTCGTAGACGAAGGTTTCTCGACGATCCATGATTGCGTCTCCGTTGTCGTCGACGGACTTCCCAATGCGACGTCCCAGTGCATCGTACTGGTACTCCACCGATTTTGTCACGGTGTTGTTGTAGGTTTTATAGACAACCGAGATCAGTTGGTTGGCGTGGTTCCACGAATACTCAACCTTGTGGCCGGTGGCGATGTCGGTTTTGCTGGTGCGATTGCCTTCGGCGTCATAGGTGTACGTCGACTTGCCGTCGTTCAAAATGCGGTTGTGATCCGTGACGGTGGATGAGCCGCTCGCTGAACCCAACGCTACGGAAATCCGATTACCGTTGGCGTCGTAGGTAAACGACTCGTCGGATTGGCCGGTATGGTCGGCGGCAGTGAGCTGATTTGTTGTGTCGTACGAGTAGGTGGAAAGACCGTCTTGAACTGAATTCATTGACGTCAGGCGGTCAGCGGCGTCCCAGGTATAGCTGTACCCAGCCATTGATGACGATGCGGCCGCCCCGTTGTTGAATCCCGTATGCTGAAAACTCGTCAAATGCCCAGCGGTGTCGTACGAAAACGCCGTCGACGCGATAGGGTTTGTCGTATTCAGTGATTCGTAACGAGCGATCGAAGTAAATCTCCCAATCGAATCATAAGACATGTCGACTCGCTTGTCTTTGACCGCATCGCCAGCCGACGAATTGCCATCTGTTTGCGTGATCTGCGTCATTCGTCCGGCCGTGTCGTATGAATACGCATTCACAAAGTCGGCAACAGAATTGACGCTTGCTGCAAGTCCGCTTCGTCTGCCCAGAGAATCATACGAGTTGGTCAGCACAACTGGAGTTGCGTTGGTAGTGCCGGCATTGCTGGAAGATGTCAGTCGCCCCATGATGTCCCACGTGAACGTATTCACCGCGTCGTTATCAGCAATTGAGGCCACGCGCATGGCCGCGTTGTAAGTCGTCGAGATCGTGTTGACGGCCGCACTGCCGATTCCGGCAGTCAGCCAGTTCTGCTGGATTTGTCGGCCCAGATGATCATAGCCAAAAGTGATTGTGCGACCGTTGCGATCCGTGCGAGACGTCACTTGACCACCTGCGTCATACACATAGTTGCGAGTCGCCGCTCCGGAATCCGGCAGTACCTGAGTGTCCGTCAGCATTTGCCCCACGGCGTCATAGGTCCACGACGTCGCATTGCCAACCG
>CAMAXD010000601.1 GCA_945861975.1 Candidatus Kuenenia stuttgartensis
GCAAGCCCCACTTCGACCTTTTCACCGCGATAGACAACCCCGCGCGTCAGGCCCTTTGTCGTCTTACAGTCATGCATCGTGATGACCATGTTCTGGCAGATATCCGCCAGTTTACGGGTCAGGTAACCGCTGTCCGCCGTCTTCAGAGCCGTGTCAGCCAGACCTTTACGAGCACCGTGAGTCGAGCTGAAGTATTCCAGCACCGACAAACCCTCTCGGAAGTTCGACTTAATCGGCGTCTCAATGATCTCGCCGCTTGGCTTGGCCATCAGACCACGCATACCGGCCAACTGCTGAATCTGCCCGACACCGCCTCGAGCACCAGAATGCGCCATGAGGTAAATTGGGTTCACGTATGCGCCTTCTTCACGCACGTCCTCTTTCAACTGCTCCATCATCGACTTCGTAATCTCTTCACGAGCATGAGTCCAGATGTCCAGCACTTTGTTATAGCGTTCCTGATTGGTAATGATCCCTCGCTCATAGTTCTTCATGAGCTTCAGAACAGCCTTATCAGAATCGCCAATTACCTTCTCCTTGTTCGGAGCTGTTCTCAGGTCACTGACACCGAACGATAGACCGCTTTCCGTTGAGGCACGAAATCCGGCACTCTTCATGCGGTCCAGCAGTTCGATCGTTTCGCGGCGACCAAGCTCCAGGTAGCAGTCTGAAATCACACGGGCCAGATCCTTGCTGCCCAGCGTCTGATTGTAATACGACATCTTCTTCGGCAGGATGTCATTGAACATGACACGGCCCGGCGATGTTTCAACAAGGCCACCCGGACGGAAAGTCTCCGCGCCTTCACCCTTGACCCGCTTCCCGCGTGGTAATCGCAGACGAATTGTTGCGTGACGGTTCACCTTGCCTTGAGCAAACGCCATAAACACTTCTTCAGCCGAAGCGAAGACCATTCCCTGACCGGGACGATCCAGCCGCTTCATCGTGAGGTAGTAGCAACCCATCACGATATCCTGCGACGCGCTGATGATCGGCGCACCGTTCGCAGGACTAAAGATGTTGTGCGTCGACATCATCAATGTCGTCGCTTCAATCTGGGCTTCCATAGAAAGCGGCAGATGCACCGCCATCTGGTCACCGTCGAAGTCAGCATTGAACCCCTTGCACACCAGAGGATGCAAACGGATCGCGTTTCCTTCAACCAGGATCGGCTCAAAGGCCTGAATACCGATTCGGTGCAGCGTCGGAGCACGGTTGAGCAGAACCGGGTGGTTGCGAATCACCTCATCGAGAATATCCCACACATCTTCATCACGACGCTCAAGCATACGCTTCGCGCTCTTGATGGTGTCTGCATGACCGAGATCCTTTAATCGACGAATCACGAATGGCTGGAAAAGTTCCAGAGCGATCTTCTTAGGAAGACCACACTGATGCAGCTTCAGTTCCGGACCTACAACGATCACGCTTCGGGCCGAATAGTCGACACGCTTACCCAACAGGTTCTCGCGGAATCGTCCCTGCTTGCCTTTGATCATGTCCGTCAGCGATTTCAGCGGACGGTTTGAAGATCCAAGCACCGGTCGCTTGCATCGATTGTTGTCAAACAACGCATCGACTGACTGCTGGAGCATTCGCTTTTCATTGCGAATGATGACTTCAGGGGCATTCAGGTCCACCAGCTTTTTCAAGCGGTTATTACGGTTGATAATTCGGCGATACAGATCGTTCAGGTCGCTTGTCGCAAAGTTGCCTGAATCGAGCAGAACCAACGGTCGCAGGTCGGGCGGAATCACTGGAATCACATCCAGAACCATCCACTCCGGCTTGTTGTCGCTGTCTCGCAACGCTTCGACAATCTTCAGTCGCTTGATCAGATCCTTGCTCTTTTGCTGACTTCCAGTCTTGGCCAGCTCAGTTCGCAATTCACCGGAAAGCTCCGCCAGCCTCATTGAGGCCAACAGCTTCTTGACCGCTTCTGCACCCATTCCGATTTCGAAATTACCATCACCGTAGTCACGTCGTGCCTGCCGAGCTTCCTCTTCGGTCAGCATCTGGCATTTCTTGAGCGGCGTGTCACCCGGCTCAATCACCACATAGTCCTGGAAGTAGATCACCTTCTCCAGAGACGTGGTCTTCATGTTCAACAGCGCACCAAGACGGCTTGGCATCGATTTGAAGAACCAGATATGCACAACTGGTGCAGCCAGTTCGATATGCCCCATGCGCTTGCGGCGAACACGGCTGTGAGTCACCTTCACGCCGCAACGATCGCAAATCATGCCCTTATACTTCATGCCACGATACTTACCGCAGGCACATTCCCAGTCCTTTTCAGGTCCAAAAATACGCTCACAGAACAGACCGTCGCGCTCGGGGCGGTAGGTTCGATAGTTGATCGTCTCAGGCTTCTTGACTTCGCCGAATGACCAGCTGCGAATGTCGTGGGGACTTGCGAGACTGATTTTCACAGACGCATAGTCATTGACTCGATCAAATGTACCTTCGCTGACACTCACGCCAGAATCTCCTCTAAAGTGGAGGTTCAAAACAGCTTCCGGCCCGGAAAACCCGGGACAGAGTTCGCTATCTGTAATCAGAAATGCTTGCGACGACTCTGCAAGCCACACTTAGCTATATCAACCGATTCAAGAAAGAATCAATGCACAGCCTTTTCAAGCTGCAGGTTAAGACACAGCCCCCGGATTTCATTGTTCAACACGTCAAAGCTCGCCGGAGTCCCTGCTTCCAGAGTATTCTCGCCCTTGACCATGCTCTCGTAAATCTTGGTACGACCTTCAACGTCGTCGCTCTTCACTGTGAGCAACTCCTGAAGAATGTAGGCCGCCCCGTAGGCTTCCAAAGCCCAGACTTCCATTTCCCCGAATCGCTGACCGCCGAAGCGAGCCTTGCCACCCAGAGGCTGCTGAGTAATAAGTGAGTAAGGACCAGTGGCTCGAGCATGCACCTTGTCATCAACGAGGTGATGAAGCTTCAGCATGTAGATGTAACCGACGGTGGTCCGCTGTTCCTGTTTTTCACCGGTACGACCGTCATGCAGAAACGCCTTGCCGTCTTCCGGAAGCCCGGCTTCTCGCAAAGCTTCCTTGACTTCTTCTTCGCTGGCACCATCAAACACCGGACAAATCGCCCGATACCCCAGCTTTCCTGCAGCCCAACCGAGGTGAGTCTCCAGAATCTGCCCGACGTTCATTCGGCTGGGCACGCCCAGTGGATTCAAAATGATGTCCACAGGTGTTCCATCAGCAAGGTACGGCATGTCTTCGATTGGCAAAACCTTGGAGATAACCCCCTTGTTTCCGTGCCGACCGGCCATTTTGTCCCCGACAGAAATATGTCGTTTTGATGCCACATAGACCTTCACCATCTGCAGCACACCACTTGGCAGCTCATCGCCACGCTTCATGCTGTTGAGGCGGTGGTCCTCACGGTCAATGACATCCTCAACCAAAATCCAGCTTTCACGCACAACTTTGCGAGCAGCCGTCTTCTTCTGCGGACTTCGAAGATCCATCTCCTCGAAATGGTTGTGGAATCTTCTGGCATAGTCAGCAACGATCTTGCTGTCTTCCTGCTTCGACAGAGGACGACCGTCCTGATCAACGACCGGTTGCTCGAGAGCTGCCTCAAGTTCAATGAGGAATGTCTTGAAGGCAGCAGCGATTGCCGTCTCGCCTTCCTTCTCCACCTTCTTCAAGTCATCTTCGAACCGCTTGCGTTCAATCTCGGACAAGCTCATTCGACGTGAGAATTTTTCCGTGTGAATGACGATACCGCCAACACCGCTCGGTACTTCGAGACTCTCGTTCTTGACGTCTTCCCCGGCTCGACCAAAAATCGCATGCAGAAGCTTTTCTTCGGGCGTCAATTCCGACTTAGCTTTCGGTGACACCTTACCGACCAGGATGTCTCCCGGATTGACACGCGTACCGACTTTGACAACCCCGGTATCGTCAAGATGCCGCAACGCCTTCTCACTGACGTTCGGAATGTCTCGAGTAAACTCTTCCCGCCCAAGCTTCGTTTCACGGATCTCGACATCGAATTCATCAAGATGAATCGACGTGTAGACATCTTCCTTCACCAGACGCTCGGAAAGGATAATCGCGTCTTCGAAGTTGTAGCCTTCCCAGGACATAAACGCCACAAGCACGTTTCGGCCAAGGGCCAACACACCATTCTTGGTGGCAGCACTATCGCAGAGAACTTGACCGGCCTTGACCTTGTCACCCACCGATACAATCGGCTTCTGATTCAGACAGGTTCGCTCGTTCAGCCGCGTGTACTTACGCAACGGGTACCTGCGTCCGTCGATCTCGATGTTGTTCGCATCGACGTACGTGACCTTGCCCGATTTCTCGGCCCGCAGAACCATCCCGGAGTTCTGAGCAACGAATTGCTCCATCCCGGTCCCAACAAGTGGACGCTCCGAAATCAACAGCGGCACCGCCTGACGCTGCATGTTCGAGCCCATCAAGGCTCGATTCGCGTCGTCATGCTCCAGGAACGGAATCAAACCCGCGGATACACCCACCATCTGACATGGAGCAACATCGATGAACTGAACCTCGTTTCGGTCAATCCAGACCACGTCGCTCTTGGTTCTCGCTAACACTCGATCTTCAGCGATCATTCCATCGGCGACCAACGTATCGGCCGGACAGACCATGCCCGACGCTTCTTCGTCGGCTCGAAGCCAAACAACTTCATCCGTCACTTTCGCGTTCTTCACCACGCGGTAGGGAGAGATCAGGAATCCGTAATCATCCACCTTGGCATAGATGCTGAGGCTGGAGATCAACCCGATATTCGTGCCTTCCGGCGTTTCCACTGGACAAATACGGCCGTAATGGGAAATGTGAACGTCGCGAACCTCGAAACCGGCTCGCTTACGATTCAAACCACCTGGGCCCAAAGCGGACAAGCGTCGCTCATGAGTCAACATGGACAACGGGTTCGTCTGGTCCACGACCTGCGAAAGCTCGCTTCGGCCATAAAAGTAATCGATCGCTGCCGAAACGCTCTTTGGATTGACCAAAGTCCGAGGAGTCATCGCATCGACTTCCTTCAAACTCATGCGTTCCTGAACGGTACGACGCAGCTTCAGAAATCCCTTACGAATTTCGTCAGCCGCAAGCTCATCGATCGTTCGCAGTCGTCGATTGCCGAGGTTATCGATGTCGTCAATCTGCGCGGTATCATCACCAATTCTTAGCCGCACAATGTACTTCATCGAGTTGATGAAGTCCTGCGGATTTAAGGTCATCTCGTCGTCGTTGATATCCTGCTGGAACTTACGATTGATGCGGAAACGTCCGACACGGCCCAACCGATATCGATTCACGTCAAAGAATTTCTCCCGGAACAGATCGTTCGCTTTGTCGAGATTTGGCGGATTACCAGGACGAAGCCGCTGGTAGATCTTCAGCAACGCTTCTTCGTGTGTTGACGTTCCGTCTTCTGCGAGTGTCTTGAGAATCAGCGGATCCCGCACCTCTGTAACAATCTCAACCGTCTTAACGCCCGAAACAATCAACTCCTCGGCTATCGTATCGCTAATTTCATAACCAGCGTCCACGATCAATTCCCCCGCCCGCTCATGCTTAGCAGGGAACACAACATCCTCAACGGAGTATTTACCTTCCAGTTCAGAAGCGACAGTCTTCGCCGTAATCTTAACCTTATCCGTCGGGTAGAAAATTCGGATAATGTCGGCGTCCGACGAATAGTCCTTGCCCATTGCGCGCAGCAGAGTCAGCGCAGAGAACTTGCCACTTTGGTCAATCCGCACGCCAATGGCGTCGCGCTTGCTGACCATCAACTCGATCCAACTACCCCGCTCCGGGATGATACGGCAGGATTGTGTTTTACGATCACTGCTGGCGGTCTCTTCCGCCATCACAAAGTCCACACCCGGCGAACGATGGAGCTGGCTAACGACAACCCGCTCGGCACCGTTGATAATGAACTCACCGCCGCCGATCATAATCGGGATGTCGCCCAGATACACTTCTTCCTCAACTGGTTGCTCTTTCACCAACCGCAACCAAACACGAAAAGGCATCCCGTAGGTGAGCCGCAACTGACGACACTCAGCCGGGGTGTAGCGAGGCTTTCCTAACTCGTACCGAATGTACTCCAGACGAAACTGCCCATCGTAACTCTCGATCGGGAACACCTCGCGAAGAATCGCCTCAAGGCCGATGTCTAAGCGATCCCGAGATGAACGATCAGCCTGCAAAAAACGGGCATAGGAAGCCGTCTGAATCAGGGTCAGACCGGAAATCTCAAACTCCGCGTTGATTTTCCCGAAGCTTCTTACTGCGTCCTGGTCGATTGTACGAACAGACGGAATGGGCATACGGTCCCCTGCCTTCGCTCTTGAGCGGAAAAAACGAGCGTGGAACTCCAGCCCGTGTTCAGATAATCATAGAAAGAAAACGATATTCATGTGAATCGACCCTATTCACCGGGAACAGCGCGCGACGAAAGGCACCTGCTGATCGCTCAACAGCTGCCTGCAATAGAACCCGCCTTTTTACTTCTTTGCACCGTCAGACGCTCGCTGGACACGAAGTGCCGAGCCTTCATTCACGAACGGGTCAACACACAGAAAATCCCACACACATGTCGTTTTCCACCGCCGGGCCGAAACCGCCCCGGTCGGTGCAAACGAAAAGCTCAATAACTCAGCTACTTGATCTCGCAAGTACCGCCAGCCGCGACGACTTCCGCCTTCAGCTTCTCGGCATCTTCCTTCGACAAGCCTTCCTTAAGCGCCTTTGGAACGCCTTCGGTCAGATCCTTAGCTTCCTTTAGGCCCAAACCGGTCACGGCTCGCACAACCTTGATGACGCCGATCTTGCTCTCGCCGAAACCAGTCAACATGACTGTGAACTCAGTCTGCTCGACCTTGGCCTCAACCGGCGCACCTGCTGGAGCCATCATAATTGCGCCACCACCTGCTGGTTCAATACCATGAACCTCCTTCAGGTAATCCACTACTCGCTTTGCTTCAAGCAAAGTGAGTCCAACGATCTTATCGCCGAGTTCTTTAGTCTTGTCATCAAACTCAGTGGTCGCTTCCGCAGACATTGCCAGTACCTTTCTCTTTCGTACACTTGCTTTTCGTTAATCAACTCTCAGCGGACCTGGTACTTCCCTAGGCCTGCTTTTCTTCCGACAAAGTCTTCAACTGGCCAGCCAAGCGACCACCCGGACCCTGCAGACACCCAGCCAGCTGACGCCCAGGACCGAGCATTAACCCGGCAATCTGGCCAATCGTCTCAAGCCGACCGGCACTCTTACTCAGTGCATCCACAGCGGCGGCGTCGAGAGACTCACCCTCGACGGTGCCACCCTTAATCTGGAAATTCTTGATCTCTTTCGCCCACTTGGCGACGGACCGAGACAATGCAACAATGTCATCACCGCCCCACACAAGAGTAGACGGACCACTCAAAACTGACGTGAGACCATCGATCCCCTTACGCTTCAACGCATTCGCGGCGACCGAGTTCTTCACCGTCAGTGCAGTCATCTGCTGCTTCCGCAACGCAAGCCGCCAGCGATTTGCAGCGATCGCATCAACCTTAGAGCAGTCAACAACAATGAAATCCTTCACATCACCGATGCGCGACTGGATATCAGCGATAACCATGTCTTTGACTTCACGACCCATTGTCTTCACTCACAAAAAATCGAACACGTCGGCCAAAATCACACAGCAACAACAATTGAAGGCAGCATTGTCGCTGACACAACAACACCACGCAAGTAGACACCCCGAGATGCGCTCGGCTTCAGACTGCGGACATAATTGAGCAATGACTCAATGTTCTCCTGCAGCTTTACGACATCAAAAGACATCTTGCCCACAACGCAATGCAGATTCGAGCCACTATCAACCCGGAACTCAACTTTACCCGCTTTGTACTCGCGAACCGCAGTAGCAATATCCTGCGTGACCGTACCGGCTCGGGGACTGGGCATCAGTCCGCGCGGGCCAAGTATACGACCAAGGGGACCTACAACACCCATCATATCAGGGGTCGCGATGGCGACATCAAAGTCGAGCCAGCCGTCCTTAATCTTGTCTGCCAACTCTTTCGCACCCACGAAGTCAGCCCCCGCAGTTTGAGCAACCTTCACGTTCTCGCCCTGTGCAAACACCAATATGCGCTGCGACTTACCGATACCATGAGGTAACACTATTGACCCACGAACAATCTGATCCGCCTGCCGAGGATCCACACCCAAACGTAGAGCAATTTCAACGGTCTGATCGAACGCTACGCGCTTGATCGCCTTCGGCAGCGCATCTTCCAAGCCCTTCAACGCCTTCACAGCGTCCGGAAGAGCCAAAACGCCGAGATCGCTCGCCTTTTTTGAAAGAGTCTTCATCCGCTTTGACTGAGCAGCCATGTCGAGCACCTACGCCGAAACCAAAAAAAACTGTACATAAACCGTACACAAAACAACTAATCAATCACTTCCAAACCCATGCTTCGCGCCGTACCGGCGATCATCTTCCGAGCCTGTTCAATAGACGAAGCGTTGAGATCCTCGTACTTCTGCTTTGCAATCTGATCCAACTGAGCGGTGGTCACTATTCCCACCTTCGTCTTCAAAGGACTGCCAGATCCTTTAGCAACCCCGGCAGCCTTCTTCAACAAGACCGCGGCTGGTGGGCTCTTCAACACAAACTCGAACGTTCTGTCATTATAAACCGTGATCACGCAGGGAATCGTGATCCCCATCATGTCGCGAGTCTTCTCATTGAACTGCGACACGAACTGCCCAATGTTCACCCCATGCGGCCCAAGCGCTGTACCCACTGGCGGCGCCGGAGTCGCCTGACCCCCCGTCACCTGAACCTTAATCTGAACCGTAACCGCACGCGCTTTACCCATGACCGAACCAACCCATCAATACAAAATGCGAAAACGTCAAACAGACTCGATCTGCCAGTGATCCAACTCGACGGGCGTCGAACGACCAAAAATCTCGATCAGCACCGACACTTTACCATTGTGCTCGTCAATACCCTCGACCGCGCCTTCGAAATTCTCGAAGGTCCCCTCACGAATCTTAACCAGATCTCCAACAGAAAACTGTATCTTAACCTTGGGCGCCGCACCAACCTGCTGCTCAGCCCGACCAAGCATGCGATCTACTTCGTGCTGCTCCATCGGAAGAGGCTTCCCAGCCGCGCCAGCAAAGTCACCGACCCCACCAGTATCACGCACCAAGTACCAAGTGTCATCATTCAGAATCATCTGAATCATGATATACCCCGGAAACAGCTTTCGATCCTGCTCTTTCGGGGAGCCACCGCGAGTCTCGACAACCTTCTCTGAGGGTATCACAATGTCTCCGAAGAACTCTTCAAGACCCTCGAGCTTAATCTTCTTCAGGAGCGCCTCGCGGATTGTCCTCTCGCGATTCGTCTGCACTTTCAACACGTACCAGAGCATGTCACTGGCCGCAGTACTTCCGACCGCTGCGTCTTTCGCCATTGAGACATACTCCTAAAATTTGAATCGCCAAAACGGGCCGCGTATATTGATGCTGGAAAATCGAAATTGCAACTGCCAAGGCCAACCGAATGCAAACTTGAACAGCACTTACGCACAACTACGACTTGTATTCAGTAAACCCAATAAAGCTAAACAACCAAGTCCAGAGCAAATCAATAAGAAACAAAAACACACCAAGTGAGAACATCGCGACAAGCACAACGATTGTGGCCTGAATCACTTCGTGACGAGATGGCCAAGTTACTTTCTCAAGCTCTGATTCAACAGCGACCAGAAAATCAGCAAACTTCGGAACGTTAACCGCTCGAAACGCGACCCAACTGCTCACCACCCAAATTAAGGCCGGAACCCCTATTCTCAGGGCTTTTTCCGAAGTGCCCAACATCCCATTTGCCAGCGTCAAGCAACCAAAGGCAGCGATGACGACTATAGCAAAGAACGTGAACTGTCGAACCATTCGACCTTGGTTGGATTTGTACACTCCAAAGCGAAACAATTCCGGCACCAGAGAAGCACCTGCACTTTTGCTCGACATTTGACGCCCAACAACGGTTAAACAGAACCAATTAGCAAACCCAAAAACCACCAAGCCGGCAACAAGCACGGGCGGAGGGACTTGAACCCGCAACCTGCGAATTTGGAATCCGCTGCTCTGCCAATTGAGCTACACCCGTTCGATCAAGACCACCAGGGTCTATTTCTTTCGAGACTCTTTATGCAGCGTATGTCGACGAAGCCTAGGACAATACTTCATCAACTCCAGACGCTCAGTTCCTCGAGTCTCTTTGATTACGCGGTAATTCCGCTGGCCGGACTCCGTACACTCAAGCCAAACATACTCTCGCATGACAAAACCTCGAAGCCAAAAAGCGAAACTGCCTGCTGACAAAACCGCCAGCAGGCAGCCCAAATCCACATTACCGAGTATTACTTAATGATCTTCGTCACAACTCCTGAACCAACAGTCTTCCCGCCTTCGCGAATAGCGAAGCGGCTCTGCTCAACCAAAGCAATTGGCTTACCCAACTCGACTTCGACTTTCACATTGTCACCAGGCATGCACATCTCGGCGCCACCCAGCAATGTTGTTGAACCGGTCACGTCAGTTGTACGGAAGTAAAACTGCGGGCGGTAACCAGTGAAGAACGGCGTATGACGACCACCTTCTTCTTTGCTTAGAACATAAACTTCGGCCTCGAATTGCGTATGTGGCTTAATCGAGTTATTTGCAGCAAGAACCTGACCTCGCTGAATATCTTCCTTCTTCAAGCCTCGCAGAAGAATTCCAACATTGTCCCCAGCTATCCCCTGATCCAGAGTCTTCTGGAACATCTCGACGCCGGTTACAGTCGTCTCCTGGGTGTCACGAAGACCGATGACCTGAATCTTCTCGCCGACCTTCACAACACCAGCCTCAATTCGCCCAGTCGCAACAGTACCGCGACCTTCGATCGAGAACACGTCTTCCACAGCCATCAGAAACGGCTTATCAATCGCACGTTTCGGCTCGGGAATCGAACTGTCGAGAGCTTCCATCAACTCCGTAATGCAGGTGCTGAATTTTACGTCTGCAGGATTGTCCAAAGCTCCTCGCGCGTTCCCTTTGACCAACTTGATGTCGTCGCCCGGGAAGCCGTACTTCGTCAACAACTCGCGAACTTCCATCTCGACAAGATCCAGCAACTCCAGATCATCGACAAGGTCGCATTTGTTCAGAAACACTACGAGAGCCGGAACTCCAACCTGGCGGGCCAGCAGAATATGCTCGCGAGTCTGAGGCATCGGCCCGTCAGCCGCTGACACCACAAGAATCGCACCGTCCATCTGAGCCGCACCGGTAATCATGTTCTTGATATAGTCAGCGTGACCCGGGCAATCGATGTGAGCGTAGTGCCGATTTGGCGTTTCATACTCAACATGACTCGCCGCAATGGTGACAGTCTTGGTGGCATCACGAACCGTACCACCCTTCGCGATATCAGCATAAGCCTTAACCGTGGCGAGACCCTTGGCACCCTGAACCGCAAGAATTGCGGCTGTTGTTGTCGTCTTGCCGTGGTCAATGTGACCGATGGTTCCCACGTTAACGTGCGGCTTCGTTCGCTCAAACGTACCCTTTGCCATTACCCCAACTCCAGATCAAACTGTGCCAGGACACCAAACGAAGCCCGGCAAATTAACCACGAAAAGAACCCAACAGCACCTCACCGCGAGGCACCACCACACAACGATCTAACCATCCACCCTAGCAGAAAAGCTGCTGAAGGGACTTGAACCCTTGACCCCGTCCTTACCAAGGACGTACTCTACCAACTGAGCTACAGCAGCAATCTCCGCGATCAAGCTGTCCCCAGAACGCAAAGAGCGGGCGATGGGAATCGAACCCACACAACCAGCTTGGAAGGCTGGAATTCTACCATTGAACTACGCCCGCGTCGCTGGAACATCTGGACAGCCCCAACACAGCATCTCGCGAATCCCAAAACTTACGCCTGAGCCGAGAAAAATGGGGGAAACAGGATTCGAACCTGTGAAGGCTTACGCCACCAGATTTACAGTCTGGCCCCTTTGGCCGCTCAGGTATTCCCCCTTTTACACACTCCAAACACGAATACTCTCAAATTAGCCAGCACCTGCGAATGCACAGCACCATGAGAGGTCCCGGCTCGAAGGTTCGCGGAAGCTAGCGGAGGGACTTGAACCCACAACCACCGGTTTACAAAACCGGAGCTCTACCAATTGAGCTACACTAGCGCGGACCGGATGCGGTGGCGAGTCGCGGAGTATAGCAATCGG
>CAMAXD010000602.1 GCA_945861975.1 Candidatus Kuenenia stuttgartensis
GTTTTGTTCTCATTGATGGTTACAGATGCTCTCATCGAAAGCGGCGTCAAATTCTATCCTCTGCCGGATTCGCCGGATAGAATGCGAACGAAGGAGTGAAATTATGCGTAATCCCGGCTGGATTCTGGTCATCATCGGGCTGCTGATCACCGGGATTGGCGTGGTCTGGTTGTTCGCTCCGTCGATCCCACTGTTCGGAAAACTGCCGGGGGACATCCGCATTGATCGGGAGAATTTCCGCTTCTACTTCCCGCTGACGACCTGCATCCTGCTGAGTCTGTTGTTGACTGGCATCATGTGGTTGGTGCGGTACTTTTCGCAGTGACAAGGATCAGGTGAGTGCCCAAACATCGTGTCAGTGGCGGATTGTCGCTCTGTTGATTACTGTCTTTCCGGCGAACCTGTACGTCTTCCAGCATCAGGACATTCTCCCGGCACCGCCCATCGTTCACCTTCTGAGACTGCCGATGCAGGGCGTGTTCATTCTCTGGGCGTATTGGCATACAAGACCGGCAAAGGTAAATCCGTGAATCTGAGACTCATCATCCACCGCATCCTGGAAGATTACGCATTGCCATTTCATGGCGATCACGGAGTCTCGCATTGGGCAAGAGTCCTAGAGAATGGCCGCCGACTTACGGAGCAGACTGGGGCCAATCTGACAGTCGTGTCTTTGTTTGCCCTCTTTCACGATTCTCGTCGCATCAACGAATGCACTGACCACGATCATGGCCGAAGGGGCGCCGATTTCGCAGCCGAGCAGCGTGGGCATGAGTTTGACATTTCAGACCACGAATTCAAACTGTTGTATCGTGCCTGCGAAGGGCATACACACGAACGGACTCACGAAGACATCACAATTCAGACCTGCTGGGATTCCGACCGTCTTGACCTCGGACGAGTTGGGATCACACCACATCCGAGTAAGCTCTGTACTGAAGTGGCAAAGACAAAAGAGATGATTCAGTGGGCGGATGCGAGGGCCAGCTTTTCTGTAGTCCCTGAATTTGTCCTGGACGACTGGGGGATCGAAATTCCAAAACAGCGGATCTGGTGAAACTTTCGAGAACTCTATATACGATCTGATGACTGCGACCTGTACGTCACCCGTTTACCTTTCTCAAACCAACTGGCCTCGGCTTTTTCGTAGTCATATTCAAAGCCTCTTCTGAAGGCCAGAAACCACGAGAACTGGAACAGGAGCTGGCCGATGAATCCAAAGCCGAAAGGAATCGCCAACAGCCAGAACAATGACGCATGAAATGACTGGGACAGCCCTCGATAAGCAAGATAGACACCGACACCAAGAAATAGCAGAAGTCCAATGAAACCAATCAAGTCTGCGAGCACGTGAAGTCTGTATCCGAGCGGGGTGCATTTCTGTTTTCCGATGCGTTGGCTCTCAGTGTCCCACATTGGATAGATAAATAGCATTCGTCGTCTTGCATTCCTGGTTCGAGTCAATCCAACAGTTTTATCAGCCCACGGCCTCGAAGAACGCCCCTGACATTGCGATATCTCTGCTCGACTTTGATTTCGGAGAGATTGAGTCCGTTGAGCATGGGCAGCGATTGCTGGGGTTACAAACGGTTCAATTCATTTCAAGAAGTGAAATGAGGATTGTTTGCGAGTGGACTCTTTTGATCTCAGTCCGGTTCTTTCAATGCCTGGATATATCGCTCCGCTGACAGTTTCACTGCTTGCTTCGCATCTGTCGGAACGACTTTGCCAGGGAATGCTCCGTAGATGCGATCGTACTCAAATGGTTCAACAGCAGCCACAATCCTATTGATCGCTGAAACCGGGAGAGGAATGAAATTTGGATACGAATACATGAAACTGAGCCATCTCCGATCCTGAACAACTTGCAGGATATCCCCGCTGAGGATGGCTCCCTTGCCATTCGCTCCAGCAGCCCAGTGCAACACCGCTCCACCGTCGAAATGCCCACCACATCGAATCAAGGTGAGGCCATTTTCAAGCACCTTGACTTCGCCGTCCCAGAACTCAGTTTGAGCATTGGGCCTCGTTACCCATTGTCGATCTGCAGCGTGTAAGTGAATCGGACAATCGAAGACTCTGCTCCATTCCGCCATGCCTGTGTAATAGTGCGGATGACTGATGGCGATTGCAGAAATACCGCCTATCCCTTTGATCATCTCAACCAGTTTCTCATCGAGCAGGGGAATACAGTCCCACAGGACATTTCCAGCTGGGTGAGTAATCAGGAACGCTCGTTGTCCGATGGCAAAAGATGGCTCGATACCAATGCTGTAGAGGCCCAATTCCTCCAGCTTCACGATGTTTTGATGTGACGCACTCAACTCTGCATGGGTCGTCCAGGTCTGACCATCCCATCCCACATACTGCCGTTCGTCAGTACAAATCCTGCATTCCGCAGGTGGTTGGGGTGATTCAGCGTATTCGGCGCCACAGGTTCTGCAGATAAAGTGGGGCATCAGATTCTCAGTTCTCACTTTCCTGGTTAGTGATAAATCGCTTTGAGCTGGGCCCACGTCGAATGCCGGTGACACGTACACAGATGTCACGAAATGGCGATTCACCATGGACTGAAGGAATTCAATGATCGCTCGATCTGCGAAGTTCCGCCAGCCACGTCATCAATTCTTTCAGATCCACTTCATATATTGCTGCCACAAGTTTGGAACGATGAATCGTGTGGACCGCCAACGGTTGCCATTCACTTCATCGGAAGACTGCATATACAACTGACCCTGCGCTCTCCAATCATTGTTTCTGCTGTTCTGGCAAAAATCGATTCACTTGAGCTTCATGCGGCAGTTGAGCGTGTCACGGCCACAGGGCCATGCGACTTCTCGCCAGCGTTGTGGAATGACGTTCAGGAATTGTTGAACCAACGAAAGTCATCCTCTACGTCATGCCTGAACCTGATTGTCATTCGCTCGGTTGAACCAAGCCGGACGATGACTTTCTACAAGATGCTGGGCATGAAGTTTCAAGAGGAGAAACATGGACGTGGCCCGGTCCATTGGGCCGCTGACCTTGATGGAGTTACCCCGGAGATCTATCCGGCGAAATCAGCGGAAGAAGTGGATGCAACAACCGGGCTGGGCTTCGTTGTCAAAGACGCAGCTTCCGTGTTGAACACGTTGCGATTGTCCGAGATTCTGATGGACGAACCGTGGAATTGGTTCAAACGTGATAGTCGAAAGCCGCCCTGATCTTCGTGCAGAGTTTCCAGATGACTCCATTGACCGACGAGCAATTGCATCTGGAAACTAGTGGTGCGTCAAGTTTTAAAGTTGGGGTTGAATTGTATTTGTACGACGGACTTCCAGTCCGTCGGCGGTAACCTTTGTCGACGGACT
>CAMAXD010000603.1 GCA_945861975.1 Candidatus Kuenenia stuttgartensis
ATCGGGGAGACGTTCCGTGATTCTGTCCCGAGCTTCCCGCAGCCTCTGAGAGCTCCCGAGGGGAGTCCGAATGTCCTGTTGATTCTGCTGGACGACGTCGGCTTCGGAATGTGTTCGACCTTTGGTGGCCCCGTAGCCACGCCACATCTTGATCAACTGGCCGACAATGGACTGAAGTACAACCGTTTCCATACGACCGCGCTTTGCAGTCCGACTCGCGGAGCACTGTTGGCGGGACGCAATCATCATTCCGTCGCGACCGGAGTCATCATTGAGATGGGAACCGGCTATCCCGGGTACACGGGAATCATCCCGAAGAGCACAGCGCTGGTGTCAGAGACTCTGCGTGACAATGGTTACGCAACAGCGATGTTCGGCAAGTGGCACAACACGCCAGAGCCTGACATTAGTCCGGCTGGTCCGTTCGATCGATGGCCCACTGGCCTGGGATTCGACTATTTCTATGGCTTCAATCAGGGCGAAACGCATCAGTACTATCCGACAATCTACCGCAATACAACCTGGGTTCCTCAGCCGAAGTCCCCGGAGGCGGGTTATCATTTCACGGCTGACATGACGGATGAAGCCATCGCGTGGACTCGAAATATCCGTGCGGCTAACCCGGACAAACCCTGGTTCAATTATTTCAGCACCTCTGGCATTCATGCGCCACATCATGCTCCGAAGGAATGGCGAGATAAGTTTGTCGGGATGTTTGATCACGGCTGGGATCAGCAACGTGAACTGACCCATGCGAAGCAGCTAGAAATCGGCATCATCCCCAGGTCGACCAAACTGACGCCTCGTCCCGAGAGCGTTCCTTCGTGGGACAGTCAGCCGGCAGATGCACGCAAGGTGTATTGTCGACTGATGGAGAATTACGCAGCGTACATGGCGTACACCGATTATGAAGTGGGTCGACTGCTCGACAGCCTGCGAACATCGGGAGAACTCGATAACACGCTTGTCATGTACATCGTCGGCGACAATGGGGCGAGTGCGGAAGGTGGTCTGGAAGGCACGTTCAGTGAAATCGCCAGCTTGATGGGTGTTCAACTGGGCCTGCAGAGTTCGATTGAGCGCATTGATGAGATCGGAGGACCGTCCAGCGAGCCCCATGTTCCTGTGGGCTGGGCCTGGGCGATGAACGCACCGTTTCAGTGGACGAAGCAGGTGGCTTCGCATTTTGGTGGAACTCGCAACCCCATGGTGATTCATTGGCCTGAGGGCATTAAGGCCAAGGGGGAGCTGCGTGAGCAGTTCCATCACGTTATCGATGTTGTGCCGACAATTCTGGAAGCCGCAGGAATTCCGGAGCCGACTGAGGTCAACGGGATTGCTCAAAAGCCAATTGAAGGCGTCTCCATGATGTACTCCTTTGAGGATGGCAAAGCCGAAGATCGCCGCAAGACTCAGTATTTCGAGATGGCGACTAACCGAGCGATCTATCATGACGGCTGGGTCGCATGCAGCAAGTATGGGTTGCCCTGGGAAACAGCCGGGCGAGGTGATGGCTTCATGACCGCGCCGTGGGAGCTTTACAACGTCGATGACGATTTCAGTCAGGCGAATGATCTGGCGAAGCAGTTTCCGGATAAGCTGAAGGAGCTGCAGCAGGCGTTTACCGAGCAGGCAAAACTCTACGACGTGCTTCCGCTGGATCCTCGATTCTCTGAGCGAATGGATCCTTCGCTTCGTGTCTCGGGTAAACCCGTGACTAGCTGGAACTATTTTGGAAACAATGTCTGGTTGCCAGAACCAATCGGTCCCAAGCTCTATCCGCGTGCTCATGCCGTGTCGGCGGATTTGGAGATTCCGAAAGGCGGAGCCGAAGGTGTTGTAACCTGTGTGGGCGCGTTTTCTTGTGGCTGGTCGCTTTATGTGAAGGACAGCAAGCCGACATTCCGTTACACGTTCTTCGACATCGCTGATGTCACAATTCAGGGCACAGAAGAACTGCCGGAAGGCAAAGTGAATCTTCGAACCGAGTTCGTGCCGGATGGAACGCCTGTCGGCAGTGGGACATTAAGGATGTTTGTGAACGGAAAAGCTGCTGGCGAAGGCAAGGTGAAACGTTCAAGCTTTCGTCATGGGCTGGAACCCTTTGAGGTCGGCCGCGACTCGATCACCCCGATTGATCCCGCCTACAAAGATCGAGGAACGTTTCCGTTTACCGGGACGATCGAGAAGGTCTCCTTTGAGCTAACCCCTTAATCACAACTTAACGGCTGTTTAGAAGATTTGCCGTATTCGCACACTTTCTGGAGTTCAACCTTGAAACCGCGTTACCTCCCTCGTGTTCTCTGTTGGTTGATCACCTTTAACCTAAGTTCTATAGGTTTTGCTCAGGATGTGCTGCCACGTCCTCCGCAGCCATTCAAGGGCACGGTGAACCTTCGAGCGAAGGAGTCAAAGCCGGATTTTCCTCAACCGATCAAGGCTCCGGCGGGAGCTCCGAATGTTCTGCTGGTTCTGCTCGATGATGTGGGCTTCGGCGCGACGAGTACCTTTGGCGGTCCCTGCCATACGCCAACCTTTCAGATGCTGGCTGACAACGGCCTGAAGTTTAACCACTTCCACACCACAGCGCTCTGCAGTCCAACTCGAGCAGCCCTGATCACCGGGCGCAATCATCACTCGGTGCATACAGGAGTGATCACCGAAGCCGCGACCGGCTTCCCGGGATACGACTCCGTGATGCAGAAGGATACAGCGACCGTTGCTGAAGTGCTGAAGCAGAATGGCTATGGCACGGCGTGGTTCGGGAAGAATCACAATGTTCCCGACTGGCAAACCAGTCAGGCTGGTCCGTTTGATCTGTGGCCAACCGGTCTTGGCTTCGACCACTTCTACGGATTCCTCGGGGGTGACACGAGTCAATGGCGACCGGCGGTGACAGAAGGAACCAAGCCGATTGATCCTTATCTTGGCGATCCCGATTACAACTTTGACTACGACATCGCTGATCAGGCCATCAAATGGATCGGCATGCAGAAGGCTGTTGCTCCGGAAAAGCCGTTCTTCTGTTACTACGCGCCAGGAGCCACTCACGCTCCGCACCATCCGAAGAAGGAATGGGTTGAAAAGTACAAAGGCAAGTTTGATCAGGGATGGGACAAGATTCGCGAGGAAACTTTTGCTCGCCAGAAGAAGATGGGCATCATTCCACAGGATGCTGTACTGACACCACTCGCGCCGGGAATTCAGGCCTGGGATTCCTGCTCGGCAAACGAGAAAAAGGCCTATGCGCGTTTCATGGAAGTCTACGCGGGGTTCCTGGAACAGACCGACTATAATGTGGGCCGCGTGATCGATTCGATTCGCAAACGAGGTGAGCTCGATAACACCATGGTGATCTTTATCGCCGGCGACAACGGAGCCAGCGCGGAAGGTAGTCGCCAGGGGCTGCTCAATGAAATGACCTTCTTCAACGGCGTGAAGGAAAACATTGACGACGTTCTCGCCCGCGCTGATGAGATTGGATCCTGGAAGACATACAATCATTATCCCGTCGGCTGGGCACACGCAATGTGCACGCCGTTCCAATGGACGAAGCAGATCGCCAGTCACTTTGGGGGAACTCGCAATGGGATGGTGATTTCGTGGCCAAAAGGCATTGCAGCCAAGGGAGAATTGAGAACTCAATTCCATCACTGTATCGATGTTGTACCCACGATTCTGGAAGCTTGCCAGGTCACAATGCCGTCGTCGGTGAATGGCGTTACCCAAAAGCCAATCGAAGGCGTCAGTCTGGCCTACACATTTGCCGAAGCGAACGCAAAGGGCCAGCGGACCAAGCAGTACTTTGAACTGCTGGCGAATCGGGCAATCTACTCAGACGGATGGGTCGCCTGCACGACGCCAGTCGGGGCTCCGTGGGATTCGGCCGGTGCCAAGGTCGACGAAATTACAGGCTATAAGTGGGAGCTTTATGATACGAGTAAAGACTTCTCACAGGCGCAGGATTTGGCTGCAGAGATGCCAGACAAACTGAAGGATCTGCAACTGCTGTTTTACACCGAGGCGGCTCGCTACAACGTGTTGCCGATTGATAACAGCAAGACGGAACGGCTGGATCCGGCGATCCGCCCAAGTCTGACTCGAGGACGCAAATCGTTCAGTTACACAGAAGGAATGGTTCGAATTCCGGAAGGTGCCAGCCCGGACATTAAGAATAAGTCGTGGTCGGTTAAGGCCGAGGTGGAAGTCAAAGAGAATGCCTCGGGGATCATTGTGACTCAGGGTGGGCTCTTCGGCGGCTGGGGTTTATACCTGAACCAGGGCAAGCCTGTCTTCCACTATAACTTCGTGGATGTGGCTCGCTTTGACGTCGCCGGGAAAGAGTCGCTGGCTCCGGGTAAGCATACGGTCGAAATGCAGTTTGCCTACGATGGCGGTGGAATCGGTCGGGGCGGCGTGGCGACAGTCAGTGTTGACGGTTCTCCCGTGGCCAAAGGTCGAGTCGAACGCACGATCCCGATTCGCATTACACTCGACGAGACACTGGATATCGGCGAAGACTGCGGTACGCCAGTGAATCTGACCTACGATGTGCCCTTCCGATTTGAGGG
>CAMAXD010000604.1 GCA_945861975.1 Candidatus Kuenenia stuttgartensis
GCATAGATGATATCCCGGTACCAACGGCGACAGCATTCCCACTTAAGGACGCAACCGACGAAATTGGCCTGCATTTCGAACATACCGTGGGACCACTGGGTAGTTATTACGTCCCCGAATCTGTGGGGGCAGGAGCCGCGTGGGGCGACTTTGACAGTGACGGACGTTTGGACCTGCTGATGGTCAATGGTGAAAAATCCCCGAAAGCTCCGATTGATTTCCCGACAGAATCAAAAACGGACTGGGCTGTCTATCAAGGCACAAGTGATGGACTCGTAGAGATGACCAGTACTGCGAAGCTCACCAATCTCGGGTTCGGGATGGGATGTTCCGTCGGTGATCTCGACAATGACGGAGATCCTGATGTGTATGTCACCTGCGTCAAGCAGGACAGGCTTCTGCTGAATCTGGGGAACTTTCAATTCCGCGATGTTGCGATACCGGCCGGAATCGAGGAATCAGAATGGGGCACGGGGGTCAGCTTTTTCGACTTTGATCGCGACGGCTGGCTCGACATTGTCGTTGCCAACTATACCCATGATGAAACGTATGACCATCAGGTCGCTTGTGGTTTTCGAAAAGGGCTGATCAGTTATTGTGGCCCTCACAAGTTCTCTCCCACTGTTGATCGTCTATATCATAATGAAGGAGTGCAGCGTACAGATGGAGAGGAACATCAGATCCCCCATTTCACCGACGTGACGGACAAGGCGGGAATGTCAGACGTAGTCAGCTATGGCTTTACAGTCGTGACTGCCGACCTCACCGGTGACGACTGGCCCGACATTCTGATCGCAAATGACAGCTTGCCCAATCGATTCTGGGTCAATCAGCAGAATGGGACCTTTCTGGAAGAGGCTGTTCAGCACGGCATTGCTCTGAACGGCGCAGGAGCAGCACAAGGTAATATGGGAATTGCATTGGGGGATTTTGATCGCAACGCCAACCTTGACGCCGTAATTTCGGAGCTCTCAACAGAGAGTACAACATTGTATCAGAATTCCGGCGATGGCCTTTTTTATGACAACACACTCTCTGTAGGTCTGCAGCGACCAACTCTCGCTCATACGGGGTGGGGAGCAGCCCTGATTGATCTCGATCACGATGGCTGGCTCGATCTTCCTCTTGTCAATGGATTGGTCATTCCCTGTCATTCGCTATTCGCACCTCATGGTGAAGACACATTTCAGACGCGCGTTGTTGAGGTCAAAGACGAGGCGTCTTACTGGCATGACTATGCAGATCGTAATCTACTACTAATGTCGACAGGGCTGCCGATATTCCGCGACGGCACAAATGACGAGGGAGGTGACTTCACTCGTTCTGACGGATCGGGACGGTGCCTGCTGTATGGTGACCCGGATGAAGATGGCGACCTGGATCTTCTCGTGACAAATTGTGGACAGCGAGCTCGCTACTATAGGAATGATTTTCCAAAGCGAGGGCACTGGACTCGTTTTCGTCTGCTTACCGGAGAAAATGGCCGCGATGCCATTGGAACGCAAATTACTCTCCATTGCGGGAGTGAACACTGGACCTCAGTTGTGGCACCCTGTACAAGTTTTTTGGCGAGTCATGATCCTCGGGTTCATTTCGGAATCGGAGAGAAGACTCATGTTGACCGCGTGATTGTACGCTGGGCTGATGGACCCGTTGATCAGTGTGTTGAAGAGTTCCCTGGTGGTCCCGTTGATCAGGATCGAATTCTTGTTCGAGGTACCGGCAAAGCGGTGAAAGAAATTCCATGACGAAGTGGCAAGCGTTTTTTGACGGGGGAGATATTGCCTCGGTTTCTCTGGGCTTTTTGTTGTCCCTGACCTTATTCGTCGCAGGTTTTCTGCTCGTTTTTGGGCCTCGCTCTGAAGATCAGCGGACCCGGGAATTCTGGAAGTCGTTGCCTTTGTTGACAGCCGGGGCAACAGTCGCCTGGGTACTCTGGGTCTACACTCTTTCCTTCGGACCATCCGCGGGAACAATTCCTGAAACGGACCCAAATCCGAAACCGATGATCTCGCTTCAGGCCATGATGGCCATCGAAGATGCCAAGCAAGATGAAAGTCATCTCTATGGGCGTGGCGGTTTCATCGGTAATTCAGACTACCTGATGCTGCAAAATGTCATGCCCGTTACGTCACATGCCGGACCATTGTTTTCGGTCCGGCGTCCAAACTATCACGTTCCACATATTCTTGAGTGCAGTGTGCGATGGTCCACATTTCTATTGATATTGTTGCCCGTGTGGGTCAGCTGGGGACGCGAAAATTCTCCGCTCAGAGTCGGACTGTTGAGTCTTGCCTGGAGCACGCTCGTCTACGCGCCGGTCGCCCATGCTGTGGCTGGTGACGGCTGGTTTGAGCAACGCGGGACAATCGATTTTGGGCTTGGACTACTGTTGCTCAGCCTGGCGTGTTCTGCATACCCTGGACTCGAATCAGTTCCGCGTAAGGCAGAATGCGGACCGAGCGTTGGCCGTCTCAGCGCGGGAACGCTGATGCTATGGCTGGGGCTGTCCGTTCATGTGGCCACCAATGCATTTCGTGCCGACGGTCGAGCCTCGATCGCACTTTTTAACATGTTGCTGGGTTCGGCGGGGGGACTGCTGACCTGGAGCTTTTGCAGTTCGTTTCTCTGGAAACGCGCTTTGACCGACAGCACCTGTGCAGGCATCCTCGCGGCCGTAGCTGCACTCGCTCCCGGAGCAGGTTTTATGACCTCTCAGTCGGCACTTACGCTGGGGATTGCTGCCACGGCCATTTCCAACATCCTGACTCATCTGTGGCTTCGTGATGAGTCAGGCACGTCACTGCGGATGTCTATTACTGCCATGGGATTTTCCGCTGCAATTGGGCTGTTGGGAGCTGGCGTTTTTGCCACTTCCAGCGTTGCTGGGCAACGTTGGGATGGTCGCTTGATTACTGGACTCATCGAAGGCGAATCGCTGCAGTTGCAGTGGCAAGGGTTTGCAATACTGGCAATCACAGTCTGGTCACTGGTTGTCACCGGGATCTTATTGCGTATGGTCCGCGTCATTCCGCAAGATTCATGAGTCTTAGAAAGTGCAGCCAGGACGTATCCGCTGACAGAACCAAATCTTCTCCGACACACGATTCGTTCATTTCAGTGTTATCGGACATCCTTCATCAGCACAGAAGATCCCTGACGCACCACATAGTCACTGCCGGCTGCAACCTGTTCAAAACGCTGAATCGATCCATCTGGCCACTGGACTTCTATAAAATCTGCCAGTGACGATTCTCCCAGCCCCAGAGTCAGGCGACGTTCATTGCTGCACAGGTAACCGTCGCCTCCACGGATCTCAGTCATCAGCGGTTGACCTGCAGCACTCCAGCAAACAACGGCATTTATCGCACTGCGGTTCGATTGAGTGCCAATAAGTCGCAATGTCAGAGCCTGCCCTATGCTCATCGACTCGTTAACCACAAGGCCCGCCGGGCGATCCTGATATCCAACAGCGAAATCTGGTTTATGATCGCGATTTAC
>CAMAXD010000605.1 GCA_945861975.1 Candidatus Kuenenia stuttgartensis
CCTTCCCGACATTCGACAGCATTCGCTCGAATTCTTCGGTCGTGACTGCTCTTCCTTTCGCTTTGCCGGAGCTGGTCCCCTTCGGCATTCGGATTGAGGGACAGTCCATCAGCAGCTTCTGACCGACTGACCAGCGAAGAGCGGCTTTCAGGTGTCGAAGGTGACGTGCCACAGTATGTTTTGACAGTCCTTCGGCAAGGCAGAGGGTCGTGAAGCTGTTCAGCTTGTCTTCTGTCACAGACTGCAAAGTCGAAGGACGGAGCAGCGTCTCCAGCTTATTAGCAGCTTCCTGAAAGGCTTTGACAGAAGCCGGAGCAAGGTCGAACATCCCTTCGGTTTCGTACTTCTTACGGAAGTCCTTCCACTTCATCTTCCGCGTTGCTCTCCATTGTCCTTCCCGGAGTTCCGCTTCGATTCTTCCGGCTTCGCGTTCCGCTTCCCGTTTGTTTACGGTTCCCAGCGTCTTGCGATGTTTGTGTCCTGTCCGAGGGTCGGTGAACTCCGCTTCGAAGTTCTTCCGTCCTTTCCGTTTGAAAATATGAACCTTCAGAGAATTGACCATTTCACTTGCTCCGTTTGCTGTCGTTGTCTCTTCGCTTTTCGTTCGAGCTGGAGCAGAGACAGGACTCCAGCGAAAACCAGGATATACTTTTGACCGGCTTCCGCGCAACCTCATTCCGGGTTTATTCCGGTTTCAGCTGACAGGAACTTCCGGACTCCAGAGCAGAAGCTGACCGTCTTCCGACCGGACTTCCTCCGCGTTCTTCCACCATCGACGGGAGAGACTGAACTCCACTTCGACCGGAATGTCCGAGTCCATCACTTCCGACATTGAAGAGACCATCAGCTGGACCACCTTCTCCGCTTCGGCTGAATGGTCCGAGTCCTCCGGCAGCTCCACCACCACTTCGTCGTGAACGAAGGCGACAGTCCGAAAGCCTTCGCGGTACAGTCTCCAGAGGGACAGCTTCGCTCCGTCCGCTGCCAGTCCCTGAAACGGAGTGTTTCGAGCTTGTGAGAAGCTGACAGAAGCTCTTCTCCGGCCGGTTGTGGTTTCGACTGGAGTCCAGAACAGCTTCCGGAACAGTCCTTCTCCGGCCTTTCTTTGTTCTATTGCGAAGCGAAGCTCCGGGTTCTTGTTCAGTCCCTTCAGACAGTTCCAGACTCTGTCGACAAAGGTCGGAAGGTATTCTTCCCCGTCCTTCTTCAGGATGGACCCGCGGACAATCTTCTTCGCAGCTCCCAGGACAGAGGCCGGAAGATACTGGTCCACCAGCTGCCGGTCAGTCTTCAGGTTCGCTGCGACAATCAGAGCAGCGTCTTCGCGGAGGTAAAGCTCCAGCTCCGGATAAACGACAGCAATCAGCTTCTGTCGAAAGTCCTCCGCTTCTTCGACGGACAGGTCGACCCCGTAAGAATGCTTCGCGTAGCTGACCAGAGACTTCGCTCCGAGTCCTCCGGGAATCCCGAAGTTCAAAGCCTTCGCTTTCTGTCGAAGTGGTTTCTTCTGCGACTTCGGCAGCTGAAGGAACTGCTCCAGCTCCATCCCGGCAAACATTGCGGCGGTATAGCTGTGAGGGTCGACCCTCTGCCGGAAGACCTCCGCAAGTCGACTGAAGCCGAAGGTCTTTTCGCAAACTGCTGCCAGGGTTCGAAGTTCAATAGCTGCGAAGTCTACGGTCAGAAGAACAGCTCCCGGAGCAGCTGTCACCATTTCACGGAATCCCCCTTCTCTGGGAAGCTGCTGAATGTTGGGACTGGAGCAGCTGGTCCGGCCGGTCCTGACCATAGTCGAATACTTCGGATGGATTCGCTTCTCTGTCAGACCTCCGAAGAACTGAGACAGCTTCGCGGTCTGCTCCAGCTGGACCCACAACTCCAGAAACGGGTCTTCGTCCGCATAAGCTCCCCACCATTTGACGGAAGTCGTCAGCTCTTTTGTCTTGCCGGTCGACGGTGGAGACAGCTCTTTCTCTTCTGCGATACCCTGGAGAATCTCCCGAAGTCGTTTCTGGTGGATTGAAGGCTTCCCGGAAGTCTCGTTCATTACGAAGAGGGTCTTCTGTCTGTTTTGCTTGAAGAGTCCCTCCGCTTGTGGAAGCTGCTGAAGCCTTTCAATCAGTCCCTGAACTTTGTCCGCGAAAGCGTCCCGGTTTCGGACCACCATCTCCCGGTCCAGCTCCATCCCGTTTGCTGTAATGTCTGCCAGAGCGATTGAAGCCAAAGTCTGAAGCTGCTCTGTCAGAAGTCCAAAGCGTCGGACGGAGCTGAACTTCCCCGCTGCCAGCTTCATCTTCTGCCAGCTCCGGACAGTAGCTTCAGCGTCTTTTGCAGCGTAGGTGAAGAAGCCTTCCTCTGCGGAAGACCAGTCCTTCCGGAGCAGCTCCGCGTACCGAAGTCGGAAAGGGTCGTCTTTGTTCAGGTCCATCCCTGCCCACTGCTTCGCGACCTGTCCGAGGTTTCGCGGCCGGGGATAGCTGTCTGCTTCTGCCAGTCCGATAAGCTGGTCCAGAATCATCGTATCGTGAAGCCTTCCGGCCTCTGCGACAGTCCACCAGTCGGACGGATCTCGAAGGGACTTCTCCACCACTCGGAAGTCGAAGGCGGCATGGTGACAGACGAAAGACCTGTCCCGGTGGAGCTGAAGGAACTGCTCTAGCTGTCCCGGCTTCAGGACGAAGGTCCTCTGTCCGTCCGAAACAGACACCAGAACCAGCTTCGGCAGCTCGAAGCCTTCAATCAGGGTTGTCTCGCAATCCAGACCGACTTCTGGTCCCAGCTGTTCCCCGGACCACTGGAAAGGATAGGACTCGGACTCTTCCTTCGGCCGGAGCAGCTGGGACAGCTCCGCTTCAGCTTGCCGAAGTGCTTCGACTTCCTCTGCGGTCAACAGTCCCGGCCGGAACTTCAGGAAGACCTGTCCTTCTCTCCATCCGACTTCCCCACCATTTAACCGGATTCGATTCAGTAGCTGAAGCAGATTCACAACTTCTTTCCTTCCCGTGTCGACAGTCGACAATCGTTCTGAATTTTGCCGGACATAATCCG
>CAMAXD010000606.1 GCA_945861975.1 Candidatus Kuenenia stuttgartensis
GATGCGTACGGCTTGCCAAAGTACGGCACCATCAAAAAACGCATCGTCACATCGATTGCTGCTGACCAGAGCAGGCCACAAACTACATCTCAAACGCAGCCATTGCAGTCGAGGCGTTTTTTCTTTATCGGCATCTACAACCTACCCGCCCGCGCCTTGACGCATACGGATGAGACGTTTTGGTTGCACGAATAATGTTGCTCAAGGCAGATTCAGGATGTCCCCTGCGAACGAATCGGTGAAGAAATCGCACAGTACTCGGAAGAAGCAGTCTGTTCCTGTTCCGCCAACCAACACGTCAGCCACACCTGCGTCGCTCCGCAGGTTGCTGGAGGTCTTCAAAGTATTGGTCCGACATTTTCCGTGTCGATAAATCCTTGAAGTGCTTTCCTGGACAATTCTCCATTTGATTGACGTGTTTCAAACTTCCGAAACCGCACACCATTTTTGGTTATACATAACGAAACACATAGTTATGCATAACAATCAAAAAGGTTTGCGAACGCGGTAGTTGAAGGAAAATGGGTGCGAGCAGAAACGCTTGGTGCAGGCCACTCGGCAGACTGATATTCCGGAGTGCCGAACATTGACTGGGCCAATGTTTTGGAATGCGTTGCTGGTTGTCTCTGTCCGTTCCCGGTTCGTCGGGAATCTCTGCTTCCGGGATCACTCAAAAAACTATGGAGGCCTGCACCGAGAGTACTGCAGATTCTTGGGGGACACTTACCTCGAGCTGATTTTTTCCACTTTTTGTACGAGCGAATGAAGCTCCAGCAGAGGCGACTTCAACGACTCTCTGATTTTTCTATCGGAACTCAGCAGCATATCCAGCCATCGGCGCCATTTCGTTGTTTCAAAATGGATCGCGGCCAGTAGATCCTTCGTGTCATGCAACTTTACGACGTCCGGTCTGCGTCCACCTGCAGCCTTTGGATTCTTGATTCTTGTCTTTTTCAATCGCCACAAACCGCCAATTGAAAGTTTTTTCTTGGCCGCATCTTTCTCCATTGCCTTTCGGAACTTCTTGTCAGAGACGCAGATCAGCACATAAATGTGCGTCATAGAGATCGCGTATTCGTTTTTGCTACACATTATAAGAAATGTCTCAAGCTCTGCGGGCGTGTAAACCATCGCAAACTGCCGGTATCGGCGGGCGGTGTTTTCAGAAACTCTGTGCAACTTTGCTTGCTTGCGGATGTCCGAATCGCCAGTATCGTGAGCGCAGGCGTTGCGAATATTGACCCCCATCTCGTAGCACGTCCGGATTCTTTTCAATCGGGCGATGATTTTAACGCGATCCGCTGGCTCCCCACCCGACTGAGCATTCTTCGTTGCAGCAAAGTTCGACTGTTTTTTCTGTCTGCTTACTACGGGATGTTGAACCTGCTTTTGGGGCATCGTTTCTGCGATCCGGGTTTGTGGCTGATAGAGCGGGTGCAGAGCGTAGAAACACGAGATTACAAATGCGAAATTCTGGCCCGGCGCGTCTCAAATTGCAAAACTGCAACTCTGGTGACAGTGCCACCAGAAGGCAGACAGTGTCTTTCGCGACGGCTTGCAGCAGCGATAGGCTGCGGGACTGACGGTTAGGCAGTTTCCGCGATTCTGTGCTGTGCGGTCCATCGGGATACTTCCTACACGATACATCAAATCCTGCATGACCGTGTTTCATCGGCCCCAAAAAAAACTGATGAATCCTGGAGTGTGATGATTGCCACGTGTGTCACTCAACGATCGACAGTTTGAGGGAAAACCACCTGGAGGCGGAATTCTGGAACGGCGGAGTCAGTCAATTGTCGCTCCGCAAGCGCTTTATCTGCTCAACGATCCGTTACTCGACGACGTTTCTTCGGCACTCGCGGCGCGAATCGTTCGTGAAGTTCCCTCCGGTGGCGATGAAGAACGCATCGCCCGATTGTACGAACTGGCCCTTGGACGCGAGCCGACACGCACAGAGATCGACATCGGCCAGCAACTCGTCGCTGACTCCGCGGTCGAAACAGCCTGGCTTCGATACTGTCGCGTCATCCTTTGCACGAATGAGTTCATCTATGTCGATTAACCTGAACCGACGCGAAATGCTGAGCCGCACCGGGGCCGGGTTCGGAGCGCTCGCGTTGTCCGCGTTGCTTGCTGAGGAAACCTCGGCCGCTGAGTCCCCATTGGCCGCGCGGCGACCTCATTTCGCCGCAAGAGCCAAACGCGTCATTTTCCTTTTCATGCCCGGTGGCCCCTCGCAAGTTGACACGTTCGATCCGAAACCGCGTCTCACCCAGGACGATGGCCAGCCTTCGCCGAAGCTGTATCTCGGTCAGCAACGCAAACTGCTCGCCTCACCGTGGAAGTTTCAGAAGTACGGGCAGTCGGGACTGGAGGTCAGCGAACTGTTTCCGCGAACGGCGACCTGCATCGACGACATGTGCGTCATTCGCTCGATGGTCACTGACGACCCAAACCATCCCGGCGGCTGCTTGCTCATGAACACCGGCGAACGGGTCTTCTCTCGGCCCAGTATTGGTGCGTGGGTGACGTACGGACTGGGGACCGAAAATCAAAACCTGCCCGGCTTTGTGGCCATCGGCCCCGGCCCGATCATCGAAGGGGCACGGCAATACGGTGCCAGCTTTCTGCCCGCGGCCTATCAAGGGACGTTCGTCTCGAACCTTGCACAGCCGCTGCGCAATCTCAGTAGTCTGCAAGTTCCTCGTGAACGGCAGCGACGCGAACTCGATGCACTCGCTCGCTTGAATGCATTACACCGCGAGCCGCGAGAAGACGACGACCGACTGAACGCCCGCATCGAATCTTTTGAACTTGCATATCGGATGCAGACCGAGGCCCCCGAGGCGTTCGATCTCACGGGTGAAACCTCGGCGACCGGCCAGATGTATGGGCTCGACCAGCCGACGACGGAAGTGTTCGGCCGCCAATGTCTCCTGGCTCGACGCCTCGTCGAGCGGGGCGTCCGCTTCGTTCAGCTCTATCACACAACGGGAGGCTTCCAGCCCTGGGACCAACACAGCGGTCTCAAGGCCGGACACGAAAACAACGCCCTCGCCACCGATCAGCCGATCGCGGGTTTGCTGCAGGATTTGAAAGCTCGCGGCCTGCTCGACGAGACGCTGGTGATCTGGGGAGGCGAATTCGGTCGCACGCCCACTGCTGAGGGAAAGGACGGTCGCGATCATCATCCGTTCGGATTCTCGATGTGGCTGGCTGGCGGCGGCGTCCGAGGAGGCATAGCCTACGGCGCCACTGACGAATTCGGCTGGGACGCCATCGAAAACCGAGTCCACGTCCACGACCTGCACGC
>CAMAXD010000607.1 GCA_945861975.1 Candidatus Kuenenia stuttgartensis
CTTGGGTCCATGTTGAACATCATTCGCATGTCTTCATGTTCCAGGTTGTGACAGTGGAACACAAAGCTGCCGCACCATGTTCGGAACTTCATGAACAATTCCACTTCGTCACCTGAGCCAAGGATGACGGCATCCTGCTTGAACTGATCTCGCAGGGCTGGCAGATTGCCATTCAATTTCTGCCACTGCTGAGATTCCAGGTGAATGTGGACCGGATGCCACCAGCCGCCGCCGTTGTTCCGTACGATCCAGCGTTCGGCAGTGCCGATCGTCGGAGTGACGTTACCAACATTGGTGTCATAAAACACACCGTTGATCTTCCATGCTCCCTGCTGGCGGTGGAAGGAGATCACACGCGTCTTGACGACTTCTTCCGGCAGAATCTTGCGATGTGGTCGCAATTCCGTGTCCATCGTGATCGCCAGGTCCGGCTTGCCACCATGCACGGGTTCATCCGTGATGATGAACTTCATGATCTGTTCGCCAGCTTCACCGTCTTTCAGGATCGTGCCGTTGGCCAGCAACAGATTCATGTCGGCCGTGCCACGCGGTCCGCGACCGTCGATCTGGGGCAGAATGTTTTCCAGGTAGACTTCTCGAATGCCGCGATCGGCCAGATCCTTGAAGTCAACAATCACATCCATGCGTTTTGCCGGCATCATCAATGCGTAATCCTGCATGATTGGCTTGGGATACAACCAGGTGTCGTAGCCGATTTGCATCCACGGCTGAGCGAGTTTATGGTCGGCGGTTCGCAACTGCATTCCAAAGGCACGAGCATTGCTGTGAGTCAGGATCGAGAAGCGGTACTTGCGTTTTTCAACGGTCATTTTTGGATTCGCAAATCCATTCACCACCATGACGTCACCCATCTGACCATCGTGGCTCAGGGTGTCGTAGAACAGCGTGCCATCCGGATTGAAGACCTTGTCGCTGATACAAAAGTGCGAGAAGTACGTGTTGTACTCGGTTTCCGGACCACCGCGTTTGGCTGGATCGAAGTCCAGGGACTGAGCAACGCCGTTCGCGTCGGCACCGATCTTGGGGTAAACGGATGGCAGGATATTCTTCCGCATCAGTTCTTCAGTGATATGGTCGGTCAGATGGTAAACACCGGCCAGACCGGAGTAAGCCGCCGGACCTGTTTCATCCATGCCGTGGTCGTGATACCACAGTGTGTCTGCGGCTTCTGCGTCATCAAATGCGTCGCCAGCGACACCACCCAGAGGCCCCAGAGTTCGCTGGATGCGAGCTGGATTTCCATCGGCTTCTGCCGGCCATCCCCCCAGAGGATCATCCCCCTGTGGTGCCGGACCTTCCTTGGAGATGTAGATCGGGATATTCAGAGCCGCCGCAGCGGTCATGTAGTCTTCCCCGGTCTGAGCCGTACGTTCCAGAATGTCCAGGTTTCGGTCACGAACTCGAGGAGAAATGTTCGGATAGAAATAATCGCGGGCATTACCAGGAGTAACCGTGAAGTGAGGAGACCCGTCCGAGTGCGACGGAGAATGTCCACCGTGCAGGTGAGTGGAACGATCGTGAGGCAGAGCGTTGATGTTTCGGATTACGAAAGGTTCACGATCGCGACCGAAGAACGCATCACCCGGAACGTGTCCGTTATAACCCCACAACGGCGTCAGGACACCCACACCGAGCACATCTAAAGAGACGGGCTTGATTGCGATTTCGTAGAAGTGGGTTGGATGTTCGTTCCAGTCGGCCGGATGCTGCCAGTATTCCGGAGCAATCCCGTGCTTGACCTGACCCACACCCATTTGGCCCCACGCGGCCGGACTATAACTGCGACGCAGTTCTTCCGTGTTCAGTGGACCCGGGCTCACGCCGATAGGGCGTGCGACTACCATCGCTGGGATTTCACGCACGAACTTTGGAAACGCAATGGCTGTTCCGCCGTTGCGAAGAGCCGGGTGCATGATTGCTGAGCCAACCGCTGAAGAAGGAATAGGGAAGTCGGCAACCTGACGACCAGCCGCTGGAGTCGCAGGACCTGTGGCACCCGCCCACACACCTTCGGTGTGTTGAGCGATATGCTCAAAGTGCCCGATGACCCACACGGCTCGTACAATTTTCTGAGCCGCATCTTCCTGCGTTCCGGTAATCGGTGGCGTTGGATCGCTGGCCATTGACGGATTCAGCGGATTTGTCGGCAGCGACAGGAAGTTTGAGAACTTACCACGAGCTGCACTCTCAACGGAACCAGCGATGTCTGTTCCCGCATTGCCAGTTGTTGTCCCGCCACCAGTTGCTGGCTGAAGGCTGGCTGGTAATTGGTCAATCATCGCCTGAATGTCTGCATTGCTGCCAGCGGGTTGACCATTGGCACCGAACAGAGTTCCGAGAACGTTGTCACGCTCCAGCTTCTGCTGCGCATCGAGATTCTTGCGATCGTTCTCGTGGCGAGCGAGAGCGGTTTTGAATTCCGCCAGCACATCGTCACGCTGGTCCTGATTCAGCCCCGGAGCCTGGACTCGCTTCTGCAGGTCACCGATTTCTTCCTGATGAAGTTCTTGTATGTCTTTCCATTCCTTCAAATGGATCTTCTGAAGTTCAGCAGCAACAGCCTGCTTTTCTGCATTGCTTGCTGTCTGCACTGACGTTGGTGGTGTCGTATTCCCGGCTGGTGTAGTCGCAGGCGTATTAGCCGGTGGCGCGGGCAGGTTGCCCATGACAGTCTCGGCGATCACAACCCCGGATCGCTTCAGCCGCAGGACTTTTCCTGACAGTGATCTGGCTGTGGCGTCATCGAACTTCGCTGAAACGCGTGTCCCTGGACCACCAGTTCCTTCCACAACGAACGTGAATCCGGCTTTGAGTTCTGTTTCTTTTCCCTTGTCATCGACGGAAAACACCGTCATGCCAGTGGTTCGTTTGTCATCAAAACCAAACGACGACGACACAAAACACACTAGCAAAGCCCATGTCACAAGCTGCCGCAGCAACTTCCGACTCCACATGATAGTTCGCACTGCTCTTCTCCAAATAACATCAAAAGGTGAATTCGTGCTGCAGACCAATTCAAAGGAACTGCAGAAATGGTGATCTAACCGTGTTGGTGCCACCCACCGAAATCCGGTCCGAGGAATTGGCACACACAGTTCGTGTTTGCAGGATTCGAAAAGTTCACTTCTCGGGTCAGGCGTGACTTGTTCATGCACGGTCATCAGGCCACGCACCTGATCTCCGCGATGTGACAAGTCTCTGCCGATCCAGCCTCCGAATTGATCGGAGAGCTTTTTGTGCGACGTGGGCAATGCGGGACGGGCAGAACTGCTTCCGGAAAGCGTGTTTTGAAATCATTCAGGCGAACAGGGAGTCGGAACAAATGATTCCTTCAACGAAACTCAACTGAATCCATTATTCCGTCCCATTTTTTCTGTCCGCCAAAAATCT
>CAMAXD010000608.1 GCA_945861975.1 Candidatus Kuenenia stuttgartensis
ATTCACAATCTTCGGTCCAAAGAAAGAGTTGTCCGTCTGATTCTCCGCTGCCCAGAAACTTCACGATCGACTGATGCATCAGCATCGATAACATCGCTCGATCTGTTTTGAGTGCGCGACGAAACTCAGGACGCTGCGACATGTCGGAAGAAAATACGGTCAGGCGAACCGGCTTGTTCTGTGCTCGATCAACGGCGTGAAAAATCTGTCGAGCATCCTTGGGAGGACACTCCTGAGTGATTTCAAAATCATGGAGTTCAACGTCTGGCACCTGGTCGCCTCGAATCACAAAATCGAACCTGCCGTTTTCCAGAGCCCCGTACTTTGTCTTATCACAACCCGAAACGTCAGTGAGGGACCGGGGGCTTGAGTGTTGTGTTACGTAATAAAAATCCGTCGCTGACGCATCGGGGTTAAGATTTGCGTCAACCTGCAACACTCAATCGTTTAACGGCAAGCCGCAGGCGACGGTGATTCCCTGCAACTACGCCGGCGGCTTGCCGTTAAACAAATCTCTCGTAAACACAACAAAGCTAAGCCACCCGGGGATTTTTCCAATTCCGGGCACGCGACTCAACGGAATCCTTGAGAATATCCGCCGTGTCGCCTCGAATGAATCCGATTGGGCGGGAAAGGGAGACAATTCACCCAAAGGATGAAACTGATCAAAACGACTCCGCCGAGAAATCCGCCTCGAAGTCGGCCAGTTTTCTATGTTCGCCCTTCGCATAAGTTTCGTTTGGAACTTACACTCAACCCGCCCGACTCGCCCCAAATCCCCACCTGTGTTGTTTCAACCTGCCCAGTGTTACTCGGTCTTCGGCCAGACTGCGACGGAGAATTCAGCGATGCAAAATTCCACGTCCGCACATCCGCATCACACTCGGCGGCATTTGCTCCGTACAGGGACGGCGGGAGTGTTGGGAATGTCGCTGCCACAAATTCTGGCGACTGAATCCCACCTTGCGACTGCCAGCGCGGCGGCGAAGCGAGTGATCGTGATCTATGAACAAGGTGGGTTGTCACATCTTGATACCTGGGATCCCAAACCCGAAGCCGTCCTCGAACACCGCAGTCCATTCGCTCCGATCTCAACGACGGTGCCCGGGATGCAATTCACGAGCCTGCTGTCACGTACTGCGAAGATTGCTCACAAACTGGCCGTTGTGCGTTCTATGCATCACAACAAAGCCGGAGCCGACGCGCATCCAAATGGGACTCAATACGCGCTCTCCGGTGCTCATCCATCAAACGCTGTGGAAATGCCCGACATGGGCTGCGTCGTGACAAAGTTATTGGGGCGAACAAACCCGTCGCTGCCGCCGTATGTCATGATCCCGGGCAATCATGAGCAGGCTGCTGAAACACGGACAGGCTTTCTGCCTCGTGCGTTGTCTGTGTTCAAAACAGGCGGGCAAGATTTGTCCGATCCGAAATGGGAAGTCGCCGACCTGCTGGCACGCTCGGACAATCAGGGCTCACGATTATCCGGGCGACACCAATTGCTTTCGAGTCTGGACCACAGATTTTCGAACGAGGCTGATCGAGCCTCTTTGCATGGCATGGATCAGTTTTATGAGCAGGCTTTCAATAGCCTGACCAGTCGCGAAGTCTCCGCAGCTTTCGATCTGGATCAGGAGCCTGAGCCAACTCGGGAACAGTACGGTCGCGGTCACCGCGGTTCGTGCTATCTGCTGGGACGACGACTGCTGGAAGCGGGAGTCAGATTCGTCACCGTCGACGTGCGTTGGCCGTTGACTCCGGAAACTCCGGGCGGTTTTAATCTCAACTGGGACCATCACGATCTGATCTACACGTCAGCTTCTTGTGGGACCGTACGAGACAAAGCCGGTGGCGAAGGCCGCTATGGAATCGGGCACTGGGTGATGATGGGCAGCACCGATCAGGCCTTTGCCGCACTCGTAACGGATCTGGATGAACGAGGTCTGCTGGATGAGACTCTGGTGTGTTTTGTGACTGAGTTTGGTCGAACACCACGACTCAACAAGTTCGCCGGACGAGATCACTGGACCAACGCCTATTCTATCGCCTTCGCCGGAGCCGGTGTTCCCGGAGGACAAGTGATCGGCGAATCGGACCGCGACGGCGGCTATGTGATTTCGCAGGCTTACACTCCGGAAGATTATGCCACGACTATTTACGAGAAGCTCGGCATCGACCGTTCGAAGCCACTCTACACCTCCGCCAACCGCCCGGTTTACTTCGGCCATTTAGGCCATCCGATAAAGGAGTTGTTCTGAGTCAGTCGTGACTGCAGAAGTTGTGATGATTATCTGCCGTTGATTGCAATGCAGCCGAAAGCATCGCGGCCTCCTTGTGAAGGAGATATCAAACAGCGAAACCCCGGGTTGCGGCCTTGATGGCTTAACTGCGAAAATTCGCATACTTTGAAAACGGCTGATTCTCTCAGCTCAGTAATTCCGAAATCTCTTTTCCACCATCGACAATCTTGAGTGGTCGCCCCTGAGGACTCATGTTCTCATGGTCGGCGTTGACTCCCAGAGCTTTGCAGACCGTTCGCATCAGGTCCGGTACGGTGACAGGATTCTCGGCAATCTCGTTGCCGTCCTTCGTGGTTGACCCATAAACCAGGCCACCACGTATCCCGCCACCGGCCATCATCATGCTGAATGCTTTCGGATAATGATCGCGACCTTCGCGAGGATTGATCTTCGGCGTCCGTCCGAATTCTCCCATCCAGACCACGACGGTTTTCTCCAGGAGTCCTCGGTCTTTCAGATCCTTCAACAACGTGGCTGTGGCGGGATCGACTTCTGCGGCATTCTTCGCACAGTCTTCAAAGTTGTTCTGATGAGTATCCCAGTTGCCGGATCGTACTTCGACGAACGAGACTCCTCGTTCGACAAGTCGACGTGCCAGCAGGCAACCTCGCCCAAAGTTTGAATCCCCATACTGAGTCTGCAACGACTGCGACTCACCTGAAATATCAAACGTGTCAATCTCAGGCGTCAGCACCAGCCGCGATGTTTTCCCGTAGAGTGAATCATGAGTCGCTGCCAACTGAGCCGATCCATGCTCCGCAAACTGGCCGGTCAACTTCGACATCAACTCCGTGCGGCGATCAAATCTTTCTCGTGAAACCGGCAGGGCGACGTTCTCCGGCAATTGTCCAGGACGTGCGACCACGAACGGTTCGTAATCCATGCCCAGAAATCCGGCGCCCTGAGTTGCCCCAACTGACACAAACGATGGCAGTTCTGAAGAGGCATCGCCTAATTGTTGAGCGATGTTCGAGCCGAAAGAAGGGTGCTTCACGCTGCCTGCCGGAACATACCCCGTGTGAACCTGATAAGTGGCTCGTGGGTGACTGCCTTCTTTATTGGTCAT
>CAMAXD010000609.1 GCA_945861975.1 Candidatus Kuenenia stuttgartensis
CTCGACGGCACCGAAGTCTTCGACATCCGCCTGAGCGACAAACTCGAACCTCGCCAGGCCGTCGAAGTCGTTGCTCGCAAGCCCAACGGCGAAATGGTCGTCTTCGTCACCACCTGCCGCATCGACACACCCGTTGAGGTCGTCTACTACCGCAACGGCGGGATTCTGCACACAGTACTGAGGCAGTTGGCGAAGGGGTGATTGCGTTGTTCTGTTGAAACGCGGCGGAAACACGTTGAACAGAACTCTAATTCACCTTCATGACGCGTTTGTGGCCAGCCGCTCTGAGGACAGCAGGCGGAGCTGCGCAAAGATGGCTCGTGCGCAGGCTGCGAAAGTGAGAGCTCTTGCACCGCGAGGAATTACCACGATGCCTGCGTTGGTAGATGCATTGCCGCATTTGCCGTCGGCACTTCGTGATTTCGGGGTATGGTGAATCTCCGTCAAAAGATTCTGCGGCGCTGAACGCGTCCTTTTGCAATTGCTTCATAATGATCGCCAACGGAGACCGGCCTACGCGGCGCTTTATCGTCCATCGGCGGGAGAAAATCCGAACGCGAGTTTATTCGAACTGCAAGGTTCCAGTTAGCGACGGAATCTCCCGATAGTGAATGGCTCGACGCAGTCATTCAGGGGCTGCGGTTCCCAAATTCCCCGGAAGCCGAAGAAATCCTGCTTTCGATCTTCGAATCGAACATGCTTCCGGGTTGGCTTCGAGGAAATGCCGGTGATCGCTGGAATGGTAATCCAGCTCGTGGCGAGATGCGGCACATCTAGTTTGAGTAGGGTGTGACAAACGAGCGAATGCGAGTGCAGGCACACCATTGGGCGCCCTCCGGTAAAACACCGCCGAGTGAACGTGGGCTTGCCCGATGGCTGATCTGCAGGCATGATGAATGCGAAAACTAGTTGAGTAGGGTGTGACAAACGAGCGAATGCGAGTGCGGGCACACCATTGGGCGCCCTCTCGCAAAACACCGCCGCGTGGCCATGAACTTTCCCGGTCGCTGATCTGCATGTGATAATGGATGCGAAAACTGGTGTGCCTGCGCGTTGCTTGTCACACCCTACGATTTGGAGAACGGCGCATGCCCGACTACCGACGCAACTTCGTGCCGGGGGGAACTTACTTCTTCACATGTGTGACGCATTGTCGAAGGCCAATCCTGACAACTGACCTTGGCCGAAAATGCCTTCGAGAGGCCATACTCGACGTCAAAACTAATCACCCATTTGAAATTGTTGCGATCGTTTTACTTCCAGACCATTGGCACACCATCTGGTCTTTGCCATCTGGTGATGCTCGGTATCCCATGAGATGGACTCGTATCAAGGAAGAGTTCACTCGCCGCTGGCTCGCATGCGGCGGTACTGAACCTGAGCAATCACCATCTCGCCAGAAACATCGACTGCGTGGCATCTGGCAGAAGCGATACTGGGAACATACTGTTCGGGATGAAGACGATCTCAAGCGCTGCGCGGACTATTGTCACTGGAACCCTCGAAAGCACAAACTCGCGCCACGAGTCTGTGACTGGGAATGGTCGTCATTCCATCGTTTTGTCAACGAGGGCGAGTACGATCTCGACTGGGGCGGTGTCGACCCGGTGCCCGGTTGGGATGAACCGGAATGGGGCGAATAACGTAGGGTGTGACAAACGAGCGAATGCGAGTGCAGGCACACCGATGTGCGCCCTCGCGTCAATCACCGCTGTGCGGCCCCGAGCTTGCCCGATGCTTAGCCTGCATGCGACAATGCAATCGAAATCTGGTGCGCCTGCGCTCCGCTGGTCACACCCTACGAAACCCATGCCACGCGTTTTCAATCGCCTTACATCCCTCTCGTACCGAGCTCAGGTTTTCATTATCTTCCCGCAGTCCCATCTGGTCTCGTTGGAAGATGATCGCAATGAATACGCCCGAAAACATCTCGAATCTGAATCCATCAAACGCTCCCCGCATTGGCTGGAGAAGCGGGCTGGCGACTTTGATTGCGGGCATCATTGTGACGGTGACGGTGAATCGACTGACGCCGGATAACACGTATCGCATGATTCGCAATTTCTACTGCGTCGGCGGAACCTATTTCTCCCTCCTGGCGTGGTGGATTTTTTTCTCGGGGTTCACGGTTCGAACACGACTACTCACGCTTGTACTGCTGGGTCTCGTTGGCTTTGGCGGACTTTATTTGAGCATTCGCAAGATCGACTTTGACGGCGACATGCGACCGCGAGTTCAATTTACCTGGGATCCGCCGTCATCCAGTGAGCAGGCTCAGAAATGGTTGTCAAAGAACGCACCGACAACACCGCAGGATGTACCAACAACAGAAGCCTCAACAACAGAAGCCTCAACAACAGAAGCCTCAACAACACTGGAGATCACAGACTCGGACTGGCCACGCTATTGCGGCGCCACTGGTGATCGTATTATCGCAGAGCCTCACTGTTCGTTTGACTGGAAGACGAATCCTCCGAAAGAACTGTGGCGTCATCCGGTTGGCGATGCGTGGTCTTCTTTTGCGATTGTAGGCTCACGACTCTTTACGCAGGAACAACGAGGCCCCATGGAATGTGTTGTGTGCTATGAAGCTGCAACAGGAAAAGAACTTTGGCGACGAGAAGACGCGGCTCGTTATGAGACAGCACAGGGAGCAACCGGGCCTCGCGCAACTCCTACCGTCACAACCGATGCCGTCTTCACTCTGGGAGCGAAGGGAATTTTGAATGCTCTGAACCCGATCACAGGGGCTCCGCTTTGGCAAAGAAACATCTGCACCGATGCTGGCGCTGAAATGATCGAATGGGGAATGAGCGGTTCTCCTCTTATCTACGACGAGACATTAATTGTTGATGCCGGTAGTGCGAACGAAAAAGCGGTGATCGCTTATGATCGAAAGACCGGTGACATTGTCTGGGCAACTGGTAACCATCAAGCTGGCTACTGCTCACCTCGAATCGAAACAATTAATGGCGTAGCACAGTTGCTGATCTTTCATGGCGATGGGCTGGCCGGTCACGATCCCGCCACAGGAAAAATGCTGTGGGAATATCCGTGGACGAACCAGTACAAGATCAATGTGGGGCAGCCCATACGTTTCACGAATCAACTGTTCATCGGCAGTGGCTATGACTCAGGCTGCGTAATGATTGACCCGACTCAGCTGGAGAATAATTGCCCAAAAGAAGTCTGGCCGCCCAACAAGAATATGAAACTGAAATTCAACGAAGCCGTGTCACTGGGCGATTACGTCTACGGACTTGATGATGGCATTCTAGCCTGTATCAATGTGCGGACAGGCGAACGCATGTGGAAGGGCGGTCGATATCGATACGGTCAAATCCTGCTGTGGGATGACAAGCTGCTGGTGCAATCTGAGCCGGGCTTCGTCGCGATCGTGGAAGCAACGCCGGAGAAGTTCATCGAGGTGACTCGTCTGGAGGCCCTTAACGAGCGAACATGGAACGTTCCGGTCGTCAACCGTGGTCGTTTGTATGTTCGAAATGCCGCAGAAGCAGCGTGTTATCTGCTCCCTGCAGCCTTACAACCCTGATCATTCAGCGGCCCGCATAATCGAATTCACCCGAAGAGACAGCAGAACCGTGCAACTCCGAAGAACAGAACCGGGGCCACTCCCGAATCAGCATCCCTCACAGGAAAATTATTTGCGAGTCGACCAATTGCAACCAATGGTTCACGGTTGACTGAAATGTGCAGCCGAATTTCTCGTCTGACTTTCTGTCGTGATTTCCGTGTGAGACGTGAGATGGCCGAGCAAACGCTTCTGGAAGCACCAACCTCTGTTTTTGTTGAACGCCGTCAGCGAGATACCGCCGCTCCAACTGCAGTTGGTGAGCGTCGCCAGTTTCGCGATGGTGACCGATCAGCTCGTCCGGAAGTTGCAGAGCTGGCCAACGCAATCGACGATTACAAAATCGCATACCGTCGCCGATTCATCACTTTCGAAGAGCTGTTCGACGT
>CAMAXD010000610.1 GCA_945861975.1 Candidatus Kuenenia stuttgartensis
GTCCCACCAGTATCTGAACGTGACATGCGTTCGCTCTCGAACATATTCAACCTCCGGGGTTGGTCCCTGCCACATATTCCAGTCGAAACCAGAGGGAGCAGACGACTTCGCGAACGGGCCTTCTCGTCGCCCACGTGGCAGCCAGACAGAAATGTGCTGCAGTTTTCCAATGCGTCCGTTGCGCGCAAGTTCACAGGCCAGCCGGAAGTTTTTGTCACTTCGTTGCTGACTGCCCGTTTGCAGGATACCACCGGTGTCGCGAACGGCGGACACGAGGTGCTGCCCCTCTTCAATCGTGAGCGTCAGTGGTTTCTCGCAGTAGACGTCTTTCTTCGACCGCAAGGCGGCCAGCGAGACCAGCGTGTGCCAGTGATCCACGGTGCCACAAATGACAACCTGAATGTCGCTTCGATCCATCACCTTGCGAAAGTCTTTGTAGGTCTCTGCGTCCGGCCAGAGCTTTTTCGCTTCGGCCAGCTGGCTATCATCAACATCACACAAGGCGACAATGCGGCCAAACCGTGAAGCGTTTCTTGCGTCACCCTTTCCCATGCCGCCACAGCCGATCAACGCGATCGCTGGTTTTTCGTCCCATACCGTTGCAGCAGCGGCTGATTGAGCCAATTCGTTCAGGTACCAGTTCGGTAGTGACGTTGCCGCAGCGGCCGCGGCGGCTGTTTGGAGAAAACTTCGTCGGTTGGTGTTCATGATCGAATCATCCTTTCGCTTTAACAATCCATTACTTCTTCAAATAGCCGTCACGAATCTCGTGCAATTGTTTCCAGATCACTGCATCCCTGGCCTGAGGTGAGACGCAGGCAAAGACGAAACTTCGGTCGTTCCTGGTCCAAGTCTGAATGTCGAGGTTCAGAGTTTGTGGCTTCTTCGTGGCGAATGGTTCGACCCACTCCAGAGTGCCTGTATAGACCACTGGCATGTCCGGATTCTTGTCATCCGGAGCAATCGCGGCATCCGATTTCGCACGCTGCAATTCAAGCGTGAATTTCGAGGGATCGACCTGCGGGAGCTTTCCATTGAGAACAGCCTTGCACAGACCACGGTAGTACTTCAGGGATTCCTCTTTGACAACGGCTTCAGTCAGCTCTGGCGTCGGTTCGAGTTCAAACACAAACGCATAGCTGAAGAAAGTATCCGACTCCGGGTTCATCATCCCGGGCGCAAACCGAATATGCTCAGAACCTTTCAGCTTCATCTCTGGAGCAAATCCCGGCGGAAGCGCAATCGTTTCGCCACCCCACCCGGTCGGCGCGGCAAGCTTGGGCGGGCTCGGCTCATCGGCTGCCAAGAACCCGCCGGCCATCAGCATTATGACCGTGAATATGCGAAGCAATGGAATCTCCCTCCAGTGAGCACTGAGCGAACATGGCCAGTCGTACCTTAGACGATCGCTGCGGCGGTGTCACCCAAACGGTTATGATCCAGATCGGTGCCTCAAACGGAGTACACGAATCGGCATGTCTGATAGACTGTTTGGACGATGACTCCACATTACTAAGGATCAAACCTTCGATGCAGACACGATCCACGTTTACCATACTGATCGCCATCGTGATGTCAGTGACGGTTTGGGGGGATGACAACTGGCCTCAGTTTCGAGGACATGGGGGGTCGGGAATCGGCAGCGGCAATCCGCCGACAGAATGGAACATTCAGACAGGACAGAACGTTGCGTGGAAGACTCCGGTACCGGGTCTGGGACATTCTGCTCCAATCGTGTGGGGTGATCGCGTTTTCCTCACAACCGCGATCAACTCAGAGATGGTTCATCCTTCAATCGAGACTGGATGGTCCGGTGGAGCAGGCGAGTCCGCGATGGACTCTGGCGAATGGACATGGCAGGTTGTCTGCCTGCAACTCGAAACCGGGAAGATTCAGTGGACCAGGGATGCTTGTATCGGCGAGCCTACAATCAAGCGGCATCTGAAAGCATCGCATGCCAACTGCACTCCGGCAACGGATGGTGAATTTGTTGTCGCTTTTTTTGGCTCGGAGGGTCTGTACTGTTTCGACTTCGAAGGGCGCTTGATCTGGAAACACGATTTCGGAAAACTGCAGTCCGGACCCTACGATGCTCCGGAACTGGAATGGGGCTTTGCCAGTTCCCCGATCATCAGCAACGGTCACGTCATAGTTCAGTGTGACTGCCTGAATGCCAACTTTGTCGCAATCCTGGAGATCAGGACTGGCAAAGAGATTCTTCGCATTGATCGCGACGGCGAAGTCGCCACATGGTCGACACCGCTGGTCGTGACAACGAATGATCAAGAGCAGGTGGTTTGCAATGGTTACCGCCAGATGGCTGGATACGACCTGAAGACCGGCACACGACTCTGGCATCTGAACAATGGCGGGGATGTCCCGGTGCCGACGCCGTTGTTTGCCAACGGCCTGATTTTCCTGACGAACGGCCACGGTCGCAGCCCCACGTATGCCATCAAACCAACGGCGACCGGAGACCTGACACCTACCAACGACGAATCCGAAAACAACGGCCTCGCTTGGTGGAAGGCGAGCGACGGTTCTTACATGCCAACGCCACTGGTTAAAGACGAACTGCTCTACACATGCAACGACAACGGTCGACTGTCCGTGCGTGACTCACTGACCGGAGACCTGATCTATCGCCAGCGAATTGGTACGGGCAGTCAGACGTATTCCGCCTCCGCCGTGGCAGCCGGCCGACACATTTACTTCGTCAGTGAACAAGGGGATGTGGCGGTGATTGAAGCCGGCAGTACGTTCAGGAAAATCGCCAGCAATGACATGGAGGACGTTGTCATGGCGACGCCCGCCATTTCCGGTGACCGGTTATTGATTCGAACCGTTCGAAATCTGTGTTGCCTCAGGACGAGTGCAAACACAGCCCCTATAGACTGACTGCAGAGGCTCAGAGCCAGGCCGCCGGATACACATTCATGGCGGACAGCAATGTCGGCATTGCTGAACCAGGATCGAAACTCGCCTGGTTTTCATCACAGTTCCACGCAGTTACTCGGGCCTCGGATTGGGCTTGTGCTCAGCTTTATGCTGAACCGTACTGGCGCGGCGTAGTGAGGTCGCGCCAAAACGATTGCGGATCTGATCGGCCACCTGATCCAGTTTTGAATCTCTCTCATCATGATCTTCGGCAAACAGACTCTGCTGAACGGGCTGTTGTTTTTGCAGATTGGAGACGCCCATACCAAGCAGGCGGACACACAGCGGACGATCTGGCAAGTCAGATACCAGCAACTGTGAAACGACTGACCACAGTTGATTCGTCGCATTTGTTGCTGGCGACACACTTTTCGAACGCGTGTACGTGTCAAAGTTGCTGTAACGAATCTTCAGATGCACCGTGCGGCCCTGAGTCTCCTGGCTCCGCAACCGCCGTGCGACCTGTTCGGTCAGTTCCATCAACCACGCCCGCAGGACATCCATATCACTGACATCGTCTGCGAAAGTCGTTTCATGTGAAATCGATTTTGCTTCTCGATCCGCAACGACAGCCCGGTTGTCGATGCCACGAGCGAGTTGCCAGAAGTGCTCCCCGCTTTGGCCAAACTCAGCCTGCAACTGTTGCAGACTGAGTATTCTTAGCTGGCCAATTGTCTGGATGCCGAGGCGATCGAATCTCTGTTTAGTGACCTTACCAACGCCCCAAATTCTGGCGACGGACAATGGAGCAAGCACGTCTTGGACCGCCTGGGTTTCAATTACAGTGAAGCCATCTGGTTTGTCCATGTCGCTGGCCAACTTTGCCAGAAACTTATTGGGGGCGACGCCAACCGATGCCACCAGATTCAGCTCATTACGAATATCCTGCTTGATAGCTCGACCGATGGATTCGACAGATTCGAATAACGGGACACTGTCAGTGGCATCCAGAAAGGCTTCATCCAATGAGAGCGGTTCAACCACTGGGGTATAG
>CAMAXD010000611.1 GCA_945861975.1 Candidatus Kuenenia stuttgartensis
ATGGTTAAAGCTGCGGCCGGGTATGGCGCAATACCGCGATACCTTACTGCCGTTGGCGAAAATGTGTTTTTTCAATGGAGTGACGCTCAGAACACCACTAATGAGCTCTGGAAGACCGACGGGACGACATCAGGAACCTCCTTAGTCAAGGACATTCGGCTCGGTAGTAGCGGGTCGTCCCCCAAGAATCTTGTAAATGTCAATGGGACACTTTTTTTCAGTGCTTCGGATTCAAGCGGGGAAGAACTCTGGAAAAGCGACGGGACAGAAGCTGGGACCAGCATGGTAAAGGATCTTCGTCCGGGATCTAACGGCGGGCAGCCTCGCAATATGATGAACGTGAATGGCACACTGTTCTTTACGGCAAATGATGGGACAAATGGCGAAGAACTATGGAAAAGCGATGGCACCGCGAATGGTACGGTGATGGTCAAAGAAATTCGAACTGGAAGCACATGGTTCGCTCTTCGAAATCTGACTGCAGTTGGTGACGTGCTGTTTTTTACTGCTGATGACGGAGTTAACGGCGAAGAACTATGGCGGTCGGACGGAACTCCCACAGGTACCACGTTGGTTAAAAACATTCGCTCGGGAGCCAGTAGTTCGTTTCCACAGGATTTGAACGTGTATGAAAGCTTTGTTTTTTTTACAGCAAACGACGGAGTGAATGGCGCTGAGTTGTGGAGAAGTGACGGAAGCAGTGATGGGACGGTCATGGTGAAAGACCTGGCGGCAGGCGCTTTATCATCTACTCCCCGAGATTTAATCGTAGTAAGCGGATTACTCTATTTTGTTGCCAATGATGCTGTAAATGGTACCGAGCTCTGGAAGAGTGACGGCACAACGTCAGGGACATCTATCGTCCTTGACGGGGTTGTAGGTAATGCAGGCGCTTCTCCGTCGAATTTGGCAAATGTAGATGGGACTTTATTCTTTAGCAGCGGCGATGGTGTCAACGGCTTTGACGGAGATGGATGGGTTAGTACTGATTTCAGCGAGGGGACTTCATCCGCTTATGGTGCCGTTTTGCAGGTTGACGGAAAACTTGTCGTCGCAGGGCGTGTCTCCAATTCGTTTGGACTGGCTCGCTATGATGTTACCCCTTCAACGAGTGACTATGGCGACGCTCCTGACACGAGCGATGGAACCGGCCTCGGCAACTATCAGACCCTATCCGGCAATAGCGGACCGAGTCACACATGTGTCTCAGGACTTTTCCTCGGAGTAAAGGTCGATGGTGATGCGGGTACGCTTCAAAATATCGGAGCTGACGCGGATGACAGGTTCACAGTCGGTGGCAGCGACGATGAAGAGGGTGTGCTGAGTCCGCTCGATCTTCAGGGAACAAGCGGAACTCAGCCCACAGTCACTCTGTCCGCCACTAATACCACAGGGCGTCCAGCAGATCTCTTTGGATGGATTGACTACAACCGGGATGGTGTGTTCGACAACGCTACCGAACGGGCCCAGGTTGCCATTCCAAGTGGAACAAGCTTTGGGCGATTCACACTCACGTTTCCCGCAATTCCCGTCGGTTACAGAGGGACAACTTATGCAAGATTCCGTCTAAGTTCGGATTCGGCGGCGGCAGATTCAATCGGGCGGGCCACTGATGGTGAAGTTGAGGACTATGTCTTCGCGATGTCTGCCGTTGCCGAGCAGCCGGTCACCGTAAAGAGTTTTGTGAAGATCGCCAATGACACCAACGGTGGGCCAACGCTGGCAAATTTTGACAACTTGGCAGTGGCGACAGTTCCATTGGGGGATCTGGACGGGGACGGTGTCGGAGATATAGCTGTGGGAGCTTTTCTTGACGATACGGGCGGTCTAGATCGCGGTGCGGTTCATGTGCTGTTTCTCAATACGGACGGCACGGTAAAGAGCTCTAAGAAGATTGCCAGTGGGCTCAACGGTGGACCAATTCTCAGAAATAGCGATCTCTTCGGAATTGGTATAGCGGCGTTAGGAGATCTAAATGGCGATGGTGTCACGGATATCGCCGTCGGTGCTTTATTTGATGATACCGGTGGGCTAGATCGTGGTGCAGTTCATGTGCTGTTTCTCAACACAGACGGCACGGTGAAGAGTTTCATGAAGATCGCCAGTGGGCTCAACGGTGGGCCAATTCTCGCTCAGATTGATCTATTCGGAGTCTCGTTAGCTTCGATCGGCGATCTCAACGCCGATGGAACCACCGACTTGGTTGTTGGAGCGACCTGGGACGACACTGGTGGCACAGATCGCGGTGCCGCCTATATTCTGTTTTTGAAGTCAGATGGCACGGTAAAAAACTCTAAGAAAATCGCCAGCGGGCTCAACGGTGGACCTTCTCTCGCTAATGCTGACCTTTTCGGAGAGTCGGTTTCATCTTTAGGGGATGTGGATGGCGACGGCGTAACCGATCTGGCAGTTGGAGCTTTCCTTGATGATACCGGTGGGCTAGATCGCGGTGCGGTCCACCTGCTGTTTATGAACTCTGATGGGACCGTGAAAATTGCAAGAAAAATAGCCAGTAGTGTCAGTGGTGGGCCATCACTGAATAATTATGACGAATTTGGCTGCTCATTGTCAGAAGTCGGAGACATGAATGGCGATGGGATAACCGATCTCGCGGTGGGAGCTCGTTCGGACGACACAAATGGCATTAACCGGGGAGCCGTTTATCTCCTGTTTCTAAACAGCGACGGAACAGTCAGTAACTCCACAAAGATTGCGAGTGGACTTAACGGTGGTCCATTACTTGCAAACGATGATTTGTTCGGTCGGTCGGTGAGCTCAATCGGAGATCTTGATGGTGACGGGCTCGATGAACTTGCTGTCGGAGCTTTCCTTGACGATACCGGCGGTCCAGATCGCGGCGCGGTTCATGTGCTGTTTCTGAAAGCTCTCAACGTTAGCAGTCCGGTGTTTACGTCCAGCGCCAACCAGAACGTGGCAGAGAACACGACGGCGGTGGTAACGGTAACGGCTACCGACGCGGACCAGCCATCTCAGATAGTGTCGTTCGCGATCACCGGCGGCGCGGACTCGGCAAAATTCTCGATCACTAGCGGCGGCGTGCTGACGCTGGTTGGACCACCCGATTTTGACGCACCTGCCGACAGTGATGCGAACAATACTTACATAGTCGAAATCACAGCTACAGACAGCGGCAATCCAACGTTGACTACAATGCAGTCCATTGAAGTGAGTGTGACCAACGTCAATGAAGCCCCGACGATTACAAGTGGATCAATAGGCTCAGTGGCGGAGAACGCGAATATTAGCACCGTGATCTATTCGGCGACGAGTACTGACCCTGATTCCGTTGCGCCCGATAACACGATTTCCTACAGCATTAAACCCTCCGTTGGTGATGCCGCATCGGTCCAGGTCAATTCGACAACCGGCGCGGTGACATTGCTGGCCTCGCCCGATTTTGAGTCAAAG
>CAMAXD010000612.1 GCA_945861975.1 Candidatus Kuenenia stuttgartensis
TTGAACGAGCGGCCCTGAAGTTCTCGTGACTTCGGGGCTGACTCCCGGCATTCAACTTCCAGCACTGTCCACATCACACCGCTGGCAATTCCTGATATCCGGCGTAATTCATAGACTTTTTTCAACACAAGAGGAAATCCGATGTCTGAAACCACGAAGATCGAATGGTGCGATACCACAGTGAATCCAATTATGGGGTGTGAAGGATGTGAGCTTCGATCGGCCCATGTAAAATCCTGCTATGCGGGCTCCCTTCATGATAGGTACGCTAGAACCAATCCCGGCTTTGCCCCAAGCTTTGAACAAGTTACGAAGTTTCCAGGCCGCATGATGACGGTCGCCAAACTGAAAAACCTCCAGGCAACGGAGCGAATGCTCAAGCCGTGGCTGAATGGGTTGCAGCGACTCATTTTCGTTTCTGACATGGGTGACGCATTGTCGTCATCTATTGACTTCCCGTACCTTGAACAACAAATCGTTGATGTCGTTCGTTCAACAGCAGGAAGGCGTCATAAGTGGCTGTGGTTGACAAAGCGGCCGGAACGCATGGCGACATTCAGCAACTACCTGAAAGCCAAAGGAATCTCGTGGCCGGAACATCTGTGTGCAGGCACATCAATAACGACACAGTCGACAGTCTCTCGAATAGATGCCTTGGGAAAAGTCGGCAACTCTGAGACTGTCCGATTTCTCTCTGTAGAACCTCAGCTAAACGCCGTTGAGCTCAAGGGAAAACTGACAACGATTTCGTGGGTCATTCAGGGCGGAGAATCGGGGCCGAAGGCTCGACCTTTCGATCTCAATTGGGCTGAAAGCGTCAGGGACACCTGTCGGAATGCGAATGTTCCGTACTTCCTCAAGCAGCTCGGATCAAATCCTGTTGTTTCAGGCATTCCATTGAAGCTCAAGAGTCATCACGGGAATGACTGGAACGAATGGCCCGTAGCCCTGCGGGTGCGTGAAACACCTTTCGAAAGAGAACTGGACATCTTCGAGCGGCTGGAAGTGCTGTCGTAGAAACAGTCCACGCTGGCCTACGTCGCGTGCCCCGTGATGACAGCACCCATTGCCGTGAACAGTTCAATGGGCCATGAGTAATACTTGTATTGACAACTCAAAGCTCAAGCCAGTGAATCATTCGATCTGCTGGTAGAAATGAAAGAACGGATTCAACCGAAGTGGTCTGCAGGATTGCGTACAAAGACTACCAGGTGCTCGCTCCGGCGAGCGTGGTCAATTCAGTTGATCACCCAACTCTTGATGCTGATGTTCAATGAAATGAGCCAGAAGCAGAAGATGAATATGAAACAGGAAAAGAACTAGCAGAAACAGAAACAGGATATGAATCACTTTAAAGACATCAACACACAGGATCAGGAAGAAGCAAACTTAAGGGCAGGTATCAGGACAATAAAGGACTTTACAAGAGATTTGGTTTCTTGAAACACGTGGAAGTCAGGTGACTTCAACCTGACTCCACTCACTCAAATTGAACGGAGCATCATTCATGTCATACGACGACAATAACAACTCAAAAGAGTCTCTATCACCAAGACGAAAGGCCGAAAGTCGATTGCCTTCAGGATTCAGGGTGGTGCACGTTCCTGTGCCGGAAGCAATTTTCAATCACGCGAAGGCACAAAGCTACCTGTCTGGTTTGCGGTTCGCTGTATTCGTGGCAACGGTCCTGAAGGACTCAAAGCCCATTGAGGCGAACCGCCCACAAGACCCTCAGCCTTCTTCAGCACCCGCACAATGAACCTGTTACAGCTGGTTATCACCAGCGACAACAGAATTCAGTGCGAGTGCCGTCAACGTCAATTACTCAGAAAGAGGATGCACCAAAGGTGACCCAGAACCCACGAACATCAGTGATGGATGCGGAACGGGACGATGATCGATCTTCCAGGATCACGATTCATCGTCACTCCCAATATATGAGCAATCTGGCGGAGCCAGTCATAGGAAGAATCATTGCTCACGTAACACAGAACCCCACAGGATGCGTCTACTTCAATCCAGCAGTCACGATCTCCTGCTCGCAGCCATGTCCTGCGTTCTTTCAAGTTGTGAAGAAGGAGCAAGCCGACTGGTGCCGACAGGCCAGCCGCACATTCAAGAACCCTGTTCGCCGAAGAGTCTCTTCCTGGATCAGCCCAGCAGTCGTCAACGGTGAACGCAGTCGATACCACGATCGTGCCCTGTGCTTCACTGGTATCCTGTTCATCAACGGCAAGATGATCCCACACCGCAACTGGCCAGTCGTCGTGACTTCTCAATCAGGGTAACCACTCGCCCTGACCACTTCTCTCCAGATGTACCAATCAAGATAAACACCCAACCCTTTCACAATGGAGCCCGATTCATGTCCATCACCAAGACTCAGAACTCGCTGCTTACGCAACTGGTCAAAGCCTATCCTCAGCAATTCAAGAGCACAAACACCGGCCCGATACTCGTGCAAGTGGATGATCAGGAAAGCGATGATAGCTATCCAGGCTTCTGCCACATCCAACTGAAGATGTCAGATCCCAATTCGACTGAATTCGTCCTGACGCTGAGCAACGTTCCCGTCGACGACGACGTCAAAGAACTGGCAGGAGAACTGGACGGTATCTGGGAGTCAACCAGATTCGGCGAGAGATTGACCCTGGAACTGTCGGTATCGCAATGCACGGCCATCTCCAACCTGGCAACGGCGATCCGCAATGTCGTGGGTAAAGGTAGACACTACGACGATCCAAACTGGAAGTGGATTGCCAAACGGGCAGGTCAGTCACTGCAGCGTTTGGCCAAACTTCTATTCCAGACATATCGACACAGCAATAACACCACGTCTCTCAACCCTACCCTGTAATCAGCTCCTGTCCAAATTATCTGCCGCCCTGCACAGCCGCAAGCAACAAGAATGTTCACAAGGAATCTCATCCATGTCTCAAGTTTGGAACTATAAGAAGCTCGAATGTTTTGCAGAAGTACAGGAAGCGGCTCTCAGAGTGACAATCCTTCTTCGTGAATTGCAGACGTATGCAAAAGAGGTGCTGTCAAATTCGGAAAGCTGGTCGCCACCGGTGCAAGCAATACAACGACTTCGGATTGCCATCAAAAGGTCAGACGAGCTCTCGAACAAGGTTCTATCATTGATAGCAAGCCTGATAATGAAAATCGAATTCAAAGAGGGTGGCGATTCAATTCTGACCAAGCCCAAATCCCTGCGATCGGGCGGATCTGGGTTCCGAGACCGATACATCATTAGTATGAACGATGAAATCGATGGGTTGCTGAAGCTGCTCCAGCAGGCGAAAGGCCTC